>CAZDTL010000014.1:0-14947 GCA_964508335.1 uncultured Candidatus Saccharibacteria bacterium | reverse complement strand
CGACGTCGCCGCCGAAGTTGACGCGGTGGACGGTGCCGCCGGCGAATTCGATGAGACGAGAGATGGATTCGCCCATGATAGAGGTGTAGAGGTGGCCGATGTGGAGGACTTTGAAGGGGTTGGGGTCGGAGAATTCGGTGACGACGACTTTGCCGGAATATGCGTTGCATGAGATATTTTTGGCGAAGTCGGTGGTAAGTTTAGTGATTTCTGAGGTGAAAAATGCGTCTGGTAGCATAAAGTTGATGAAGCCGGGGCCGGCGATTTGGGTTTTAACTCCGGCGAGTTCCGGAAGTTTTTGTGGGGCGGTTTTGGAGAATTCGGTGGTTAAAATTTCCGCTATTTCGCGCGGGTTTTTGTGCAGGGTGCCGGCGAGTTGCATGGCGACGTTGGTGGAGTAGTCGGCGCGGAAGTCATCTTGGGTTTCGAGTGCGGGGGCGGGGGTGACGTCGATGGAGAAATCTTTGGGGGTGCTAAAAAGGGAAGAGATTAGTTCGCTGAGGACGGTTTGGAGAGTTTGCATTATTTGGATTTCTTTTTGAGGAGGTCGCGGATTTCTTTGAGGAGAGCGGTTTGGTCTTCTTCGGCTTTAGCGGCGGCTTCTTCTTTTTTGTCTTCGGCTTTTTTGGTGAGGCGTTCGGCGCGTTCGCGCATTTTGTTAAGGGTGCGGACTAAGAGGAAGATGACGAGAGCAATGAGGAAGAAGTTGACGGCGGCTTGGAGGAAGTTGCCATAGTTGATAGTGGCGGGTTCGACGCCTTCAATGTAGGCGGGGATGGTGATTTTGAGGTTGGTGAAGTCGAAGCCGCCGATAATCATAGAAACGACAGGCATGACGATGTCGTTAACGAGAGAGTTGACGATGGCGGTGAAGGCAGCGCCGATAATCATACCGACGGCGAGGTCCATAACTGAACCACGGTTGATGAATTCCTTGAATTCTTTAAGCACTTTGGGCTCCTTTTGTTTTAAGTTGGTGTTGAATTCGATTTGTTTTTCGCGAAGAGTGGTGGCTTTGGTTTTTAGGCTAGATGCTTGTTTCATGAGGTGATTATATCACAAGATGAGAGAAACGGGGAGGTTAGTTGGACTCGGAGAAGTTTTGGAAGGTGTCTTCGAGGTGGGAGAGGGAGGTAGTGGAGGATTTGAGATAAGATTGGAGAGAGGCGTCGGTGGTTTTGGCGGCGACGGAAGATTCGATGGTAATGAGGTAGCGGATTTGGTAATACATTTCGGAGGCGTAGTGGCGGTCGAGAATGCCGTTGAGGCGGGCGGTTTCGAGGGAGGTGTTGAGTTTGGAGATGAGGAGGACGTCGTTTTCGGTGGGGGTGGCGGTAGCGAGGTCGACGCCGAGGGTTTGGGTGAGGTAGGTGGAGGAGGTGGAGGAGAGGTCGGTGAGGAGGGTGGAGAAAGAGGTGCCGGTGGAGCGGAGGGAGGAAGAGCGGACGGAGCCGTTGTAAGTAGTGATGGTTTTGATGAGTTCATTAGAACGGACGTAGAGGCGGCCGAGTTCGGAGGTGGCGGTGGTTTCAGGGGCGGAGGAAGTGCCGACGGTGGTGATGAGGACGACGAGAAGGACAATAACGCCGAGAAGAGCGCCAAGGACGATTTTCATTTTTTTGTCGAAGAGGCTGGTGGGGACGGCGGGCTTTTTGACGCCGGCGGAGATTTGGTTTAGGTATTCTAAATCGTTCATGTTAAGTATAGTATATCATAAACTAGAGAAAAGATGGTATACTGAAAGTATGAATGACGCTAAGGAGGAGATTAGGGCGAGGTTGCCGGTTGAAGACGTGGTGGGGCAATATATTGAGCTGAAGCGGGCGGGGCGAACATTGAAGGGGCGGTCGCCTTGGGGGGTAGATAAAACACCGTCGTTTATGGTGTCGCCAGAGAAGGGGATTTGGCATGATTTTTCGGCGAACAAGGGCGGAGATATTTTTACGTTTGTGATGGAGGTGGAGGGGATTTCTTTTAAGGAGGCGCTGGAGAAGCTGGCGGCGCAGGCGGGGGTAGACATTTCGCGGTATGCGGGGGGAGATGCGCAGATGGCACGGCGGAAGGCGCGGGCGCGAGAGGCGCTGGAGCTGGCGACGAAGTATTATCAGTTTTGTTTGTCGAAGTCGAAGAAGGTGAGCGAATATGTGTTTTATAAGCGGAATTTGAACAGAGGGACGGTGGAGGAGTTTCGGATCGGGTATGCGCCGGCGGAGGGGAAGGCGTGTAAGAAGTTTTTGCAGAGCCGAGGATATAGCGAGCAGGAGTTGATGGATGCGGGGCTTTTGAATCGGTTTGGGGGAGATATGTTTAGGGGGAGGATGATGGTGCCGTTTGTAGATACTTCCGGCGTGATTGGTTTTACGGCGAGGGTTTTAGATAAGAGTGAGCCGAAGTATTTGAATACGTCGGATACGTTGTTGTTTAATAAGAGTCGGTTTGTGTTTGGGTTGACGCAGGCTAAAGAGGCGATAAGGAAGAATGGGTTTGTGGTGATTGTGGAGGGGAATATGGATGTGATTTCGAGCCATCAGGCGGGAGTGAAGGAAGCGGTGGCGACGAGTGGGACGGCGATGACGGAGCAACATTTGAAGATATTAAGCCGGCTGACGAATGACATTAGGTTGGCGTATGATGGGGATGAGGCAGGGGTGAGAGCGGCAGAGCGGGCGATTATGATGGCGGGGGACCTAGGGATTAATTTGACGGTGATTTCTGATTATCAGGGAGCGAAAGACCCAGACGAGTTGATTCAAAGGGGGGCAGAGTTTTGGCAGAAAGCGGTGGAGGAGCGGAAGCCGGCGGTAGAGTGGTTGCTAGATAAGTATGAGGAGAAGGTGGATTTGAGTTCGGCGTTTGGGAAGCGGGAGTATTCGGATGTGGCGTTGAAGTTGTTGAATTTTGTGAAAGATAAGGTGGAGCGGGCGCATTATGAGGAGTTAGTGGCGCGGAGGTTGGGGGTGAGTCGGGAGGATTTGCGGGGGAAGGAAGGTGATTTGGAACAGAAGTTATTGAACAAGCCGAAGCGGAGATTGAAGCAAGCGAAAACGGTGGCGAAGACAGATACGCTGGAGAAGGTGGAGGATAATTTGTTGGCGATTATGGTGTATGGTGGGGTGGAGGGGCCGAGCGAGGTGGAGTTGCCGGAGGACGAAACGAAGCTGGCGGAGCTGGAGTTGGTGTTTGATAATTTGTATAAGGGGTGGGAGCAGGCAGCACTGAAGCGAGAGGTGGAAGGGTTGTATAAGAGGTTGAAAGAGGAGATGGTGAAGAGTGAGATTGAGAAACTGTCGGTGGAACTAGAGAGCGAGGGGCTGGAACCAGAGAGGGAGAAGGAGATTTTGCGACGGATTTTTGAGTTGCAAAAAACACGAAAATAGCTTATAATTCAAGAAATGGATCAAGAAAAAGACGACCTACTCCTTGAGCCAATGGAGCCGGATGCGCTTGATTTGGCGGATGAGGAAGAGCTTTCTGACGAAGACCTTGAGATAACGGTTGATAATGTTGATGCGTTTGCGGACGATTCGGTGCGTCTTTATTTGCGAGAGATTGGAAAAATTCCGTTGTTGTCTAATGAGGAAGAGGCGGAGTTGGCGAAAGAGATTGTGAAGGGGAGTCGGAAGGCGAAAGAGAAGATGGTGGAGGCGAATATGCGCCTCGTGGTGTCGATTGCGAAGAGATACAGTGGGCGGGGCCTAGATTTTTTGGATTTGATTCAGGAGGGGAATACGGGGCTGCTCAGGGCGGTGGAGAAGTTTGACCCGGAGAAGGGGTTTAAGTTTTCGACTTATGCGACTTGGTGGATTCGCCAGGCGATTACGCGGGCGATTGCCGACCAGGCGCGGACGATCCGGATTCCGGTACACATGGTGGAGACGATTAATAAGGTGCTTCGAACGACGCGGAAGTTGACGACGGAGTTGAATCGTGAGCCGAGTATTGAGGAAATTGCGAAAGAGCTAGATATGGATGTTGATAAAGTGGAGTATGTGATGCGGATTAAGCAAGATATTGCGTCGCTGGATGCGAGCGTGGGTCGCGATGGGGATGATGAAGATTCGGTGCTGGGGGATTTTGTGGAAGATGAAGAGCGAGTGTCGCCGGAGGATTCGGCGGCGAATCAGATTTTGAAGGAGCAATTGGCGGAGATTATTGCGACGTTGTCGGACCGCGAGCAGAAGATTATTAAGATGCGGTTTGGAATTGGGGGCGAGCGGCCGCATACTTTGGAAGAGGTGGGGTATGAGTTTTCTGTGACGCGGGAGCGGATTCGCCAGATTGAGGCGAAGGCGCTGTCGAAGTTGCGCAAGCATAAAGATACGAAAAAGTTGCACGAGTATTTAAGGTAGCTGGTTGGTGAGTGTGCTATAATTGAAGCCATGAAGAGGATGGTGATTGTTTATAGTCCGAATTCGGCGAGGTTTGGGGAGGTGGATAAAAAAGTTATTCAGAAGGCGCGGAAGTTGAGAGGGTGGATGGTGGGGAAGTTTGAGGTGAGAGAAGTGCCGCTGATAGAGAATGCGAAGGAGCTAGCAAAGATTATTCGGAAGGATGATTTGGTGTTGAGTGCTGGTGGGGATGGAACGGCGGCGATGGTGGTGAATGCAATAATGAAGTCGGGGAAGATGGCGACGATGGCGGCGATGTCGTTTGGGAATTTTAATGACTTTGTGGAGACGTTGGGGGAGATGAGTTTTGAGAAGATTGTGCGGAAGTTTGAGGAGGGGAGGTATGCGGAGTTTTATCCGATGGAGGTGAAGGTGAACGGTGAACACTATTTTTATTCAAGTTTGTATTTTACGGTGGGGATGATGGCGGAGGGGGCGGGAGTGATGAAGCGGCCTAAGGTGAGGAGAAAGTTGAAGAAGACGAGAAACAGGATGGCGTTTTCTGCGAGGAAGATGTTTGGGTGGTATATGAAGAATAAGTGGCGGAAGGATTTGTTGCCGAGTGATTTGAAGATAGAGGGTGAGCAGGTGGTGAAGGGGGTGACGGATTATGTGGCGATGAATGGAGATAGTATGGCGGGGTTGATTCCGGGCGGGTTGTGGTATCGGGCGCCGCGACAGTTTTGGAGTGGGGTGATGCGGAATCGGAGCTTATTGAGGATGTTTGTGAAGTTTGTAAAGGCGATGGAGGGGGAGCTGCCGGGAGGGGAGAGCGTTGGGGATGTTTTGAGTTTTGGGCGAGCGTGCGAAGTGTGGGTGCATACGGAGGGGGAGGGGGAGAGATTGAAGGGAGTGCGGGAGATTGAGGTGCGTAAGAGTGGGGAGTCGTTGCGTGTGATTTGCAGTTGTATCTGATGCTTTCTGAACAAGCTGCTAGTTCTATGCTATAATGACAGTAATTGTTATTTAATGGAGGAGAAGAGATGGGCGAGAAAGAGAGGGATGTGAAGATTTTGGCGGTGGTGGGGATGAGTGGGAGTGGGAAGAGTGTGGCGGTGGATTATTTGACGGGTTTGGAGTATCCGAAGGTGTATTTTGGGGGGATGATTTATCGCGAGATGGAGCGGAGGGGGATTGAACGAACGCCGGACGGGGAGAGTGAGAAGAAGTTTAGGGAGATGATTCGGGAGACAGAGGGGAAGGATTGGGTGGTGAGGCAAGTGATTGAAGATGTGCATAAGTTGATTGAGGCGGGGCAGAGGCGGATTGTGCTTGACGGGGTGTATTCGTGGACGGAGTATGTGGCGCTGAAGAAGGAGTTTCCGGGGGAGATGGTGTTTGTGGCGCTGGTGTTGCCGAAGAAGTTGAGATATAAGCGGGTGGCGGCGAGGCCGGAGCGGCCGTTTAATCATCAGGAGATTATGGAGAGAGATCGGAGCGAGATTGAGAATTTAGAGAAGGGTGGGCCAATTGCGGCGGCAGATTATTATATTTTGAATGATGGAAGTATAGAGGAAACTAATAAAAAGTTGGATGAGATTTTGAAGGAGATTGAGTTTTAGATGAAAAGGTTGGTCGTAATCGACGGGAAGAGTGTGTTTTATCGGGGGTATTATGCGATGGGGGCGCTAGCGAAGAGTGACGGAACGCCGACGGGGGGCGTGTATGGGTTTGCGGCGATTGCGATGGAGTTGGTGAGGAAGTTTAGGCCGGACAAGGTGGTGGTGGCGTGGGATAAGGCGGGGACGAGTGTGGCGAAGCGGAAGGCGATTTATAGTGAGTATAAGGCGGGGCGGGTGAAGCCGCCGGAAGATTTTTTTGTGCAGATACCGTTGCTCCGGGAGTTGATAGATAGTTTGGGGTGGGGGTTTGTGGAACTAGATAATTATGAAGCTGATGACATTATAGGAAGTTTGGGGAAGAAAGTGGACGAGGCGTCAGGCTGGGAGATGTATATTGTTTCGAGCGATCTTGATATGTTGCAAGTGGTGGACGAGAATGTGAAGATGTGCCGGCTGCTCAAGGGGTTTACGGAGCTGGAGGAGATTGATGTGAAGGCGGTGGAGGAGAAGTATGGGATTAAAAAGGAGCAATTTTTGGATCTCAAGGCGCTGAAAGGGGATGCGTCAGATAATATTCCGGGGGTGCCAGGGATTGGAGAGAAGGGGGCGGTGAAGCTGTTGAATGAGTTTGGGAGTTTGGACGGTATATATAATAATATAGATGAGATTAAGGGGAGCACGCAGAAGAAGTTGATAGAGGGGAAAGAGTCGGCGTATATGAGCTATAAGCTTGCTAAAATTATGGTTGATGCTCCGGTTGGGTTGGACGAAATACCAGATTTGAATATTGATAAAGAAAAAGTAGTTTCTGCTTTGAGGAAGTTGGAGTTTAGGAGCTTAGAGAGGAAGTTTTTGAAAGGTTCTATGGCTTTTGATACGAAGCACTCTGCTTCTTCAGCAGATGCGTTGCGTCGGGCTTCGCCCTTGCAGCGTCCCAAGGGGCTGGGCAGTCGACGTATGCCAAATACGTCTCCTTCCGCTACTCCTGCTTCATCGCATAGCACTTCGTCTGAAAAGCCTAAGCTTTCAGACGACCAGGCTTTGCCTAAAGATGTGGTTTTTAGTTTTGATGTGAAGGGGCTGATGCATAGAGATTCGGAGGTGGCGGAGAAGATTTTGGCGGGGGCGAAGTTTTATGATTTGGGGCAAGGGAGGTTTTTGTTGAATCCGTTGGAGCGGAAGACGGAGGAGCAGGCGAGTTTGTTTGCGGACGATCCGGAGGAGATGCGGGTGGAGTATAATCGGCAGAAGCGGGAGTTTGCGGAGAAGCCGAAGTTGTATAAGGTGTTGATGGAGTTGGATTTGCCATTGATTCCGGTGTTGTATAAGATTGAGAAGCGGGGGATGAAGTTAGACCGTGAGTATTTTGAGAAGATGCGGGTGGAGTATGAGGCGTATGTGGGGCGGTTGGCGGCGGAGGTGTATTTAGCGGCGGGAGTGGAGTTTAATTTGAATTCGCCGGTGCAGCTCGCGGAGGTGCTATTTGGGAAGTTGGGGTTGCCGGTGAAGGGGATTAAGAAGACACAGAGGGGGTATTCGACGGGGGCGAAGGAACTTGAGAAGCTAAAAGATGCGCATCCGGTGGTGAAGAAGTTGATGGAGTATCGTGAGGCGGCGAAGCTTTTGTCGACGTATATTTTGCCGTTGCCACAGCTTGCGGATAGTGAGGGGCGGGTGCATACGACGTTTACTCAGAATGTGACGGCGACGGGGCGACTTTCCAGTGTGAACCCGAATTTGCAGAACATTCCGACGCGGACGGAGGAGGGGAAGAAAATCCGCGGGGGGTTTGTGGCGGACGAGGGGAAGGTGTTGGTGTCGGCGGATTATGCGCAGTTTGAGTTGCGGTTGGCGGCGGCGTTGTCTGGGGATGAGAAGTTGGCGGCAGATTTTAACGAGGGGGTAGATATTCATACGAAGACGGCGGCGGAGGTGTATGGAGTGCCGATGAGTGAGGTGACGAAAGATCAAAGGCGGCTGGCGAAGGTGGTGAACTTTGGGGTGTTGTATGGGATGAGTGCGAAGGGGTTGGCGGATGCGACAGGGATGACGATTGCGGAGGCGCAAGAGTTTGAGCGGCAGTATTTTGAGTTGAGGAAGCCGATTGCGGAGAAGTTGAAGTCGTATCTGGAGCAAGCGCGAGTGCGGGGATATGTGGAGACGTATTTTGGGCGGAGGCGGCCGACACCGGATGTGAAGAGTGCGAACTTTTTGGTGCGGATGGGGGCGGAGCGGGCGGCGCAAAATATGCCGATTCAGGGGACGGAGGCGGATTTGATGAAGCGGGCGATGGTGCGGCTGGACAGTCGGTTGCCTCGCGGAGCGGAGATGATTATGCAGGTGCATGATTCGGTGATGGTGGAATGCGAGCCGGGGTTGGTGCCAGAGGTGTCTAAGTTGATGAAGGAGGTGATGGAGGGGGTGTGCCCGGAGCTTTCGGTGAAGCTGGTGGTTGATGTGAAGGAAGGAAAAAGATGGAGCGAGGTTTGATTGAAATATTTAGGAGTTGGAAAAAAGATGGAACACGGATTGGTAAAATATGAAATTGAAGAGGGGGAGGTGGTTTTTGATTTAGATAGAGATAAAGAAACTATTTGGGCTAGCATTGAACAAATAGCAGAATTATTTGGTGTGCAGCGAGCGGCAATCGTTAAGCATATAAATAATATCTTACGAGATGGGGAACTGGAAGAAAAAAGCATATGTTCCATTTTGGAACATATAGCTAATGGACGAAAATATCAAAAGAAGCTTTATAACCTTGATGCGATTATTTCTGTGGGGTATAGAGTAAATTCGAAGAAGGCAACGAAATTCAGGGTGTGGGCGACGAGCGTGTTGAAGCGGTATGTGGTGGATGGGGCGGCGGTGAATGAGCGGAGGTTGAAGGAGTTGCCGGAGAAGAAGCTGGCAGAGCTGGAGGGGGCGCTTTCGATGGTGAAACGGTTGATGAGTAAGCAGGAGTTGGGTGAGGGGGAGGCGAAGGGGATTTTGGAGGTGATTGCGAAATATGATAAGACTGCGGCGACGATTAAGGACTTTGATGAGGGGGAGATTCCGGTGGTGTTTGCAAGGAGCGGGAAGATGAGACGAGCGGTGAGTTTAGCGGAGGTGAAGAACTTGGCGGAGAATCTGCGTGAGCAGATGAACGAGGGGAGTGAGTTTGGCGAATTGAGGGACGAGGCAGGGATGGAGCGATTTTTGAAAGAATTGGCTGAGGGGGCGGTGGAGGAGACGGTGGCGAAGCGGGCGGCGAAACTGTTATATTATATGGTAAAACGAGAGCCGTTTAGAGCGGGGAGTCGGCAGATTGGGGCGCTGGTGTTTATTTATTTTTTGACAGTGAATGATTGTCATTTGGCGGAGGATGGAGAGACGAAGCTGTCGGACAGAGCGTTGACGGCGTTGGTGCTGTTGATTGGAGAGAGCGAAGATAATGAAGAAGAGTTGATTGTGAGTTTGACGACGAAGTTGCTAGAATAAAAATTATTATGGTAAAATAGGTTTATGACAAAAGAGGTGAAAAAGAAAGCCGAAGAGGCGCAGAAGAAAAAGGTTGAGGTGGAGGTCGAAGAAGAGAAAACGGAGAAGGCGGAGAAAAAGAAAAAAGTAGAAAAGAAGGAGAAGAAGAGTAAGAAGGGGTTGATTGTTGCGCTGATTGTGGCGGTAGTGTTGGTGGCGGGGGTGTTGGTGGCGAAGACGATTTTGACGAAGACGACAGTGGCGACGGAGACGGTGAAGTTGTCGGACGATGCGAGGGGGTTTGCGAATTATTTTAAGGAGTATTTGTTGGGGCGGGTGAGGGCGCAGAAATTGTTTGATTATGGGTTCAGGAATTTGTCGAGTGCGGAGATTTTGGACGAGCTGACGGATTTGAAGGATGAGTTTTCTAAAGTGTCGCGAGGGGTGGCGGGGAATTATCGGTCAGGAGAATACAAAGAGTTGGCGGAGGTGATGGCAAGCGATAGTGCGCTGTATTTGACGGCGGTGCGGGAGTTGAGGACGGTGATGACGAGTAGTTATGGGGAGGAGGCAGATAGACAACTGGCGTTTATGAGGAAAGTAGAAGAGACGACGGAGGGATTGAGGAGCGCATTGTATGTGGCGAGGGCGGCGTTTGGAGGGGATGTGCAAGGATTGAGTTCGAAAGGCGTGATTTTGTTTGATGGGCAGGCGATGGTGGAGGTGGGGGAAGGAGTGATAAACATTTTGGTGGGTAATTTGGAGGCGATGGTGACGGCGGTGACGACAGATGATATAGGGACAACGGTGAAGGCGGTGGAGGCGCAGAAGTTGTTTGGTTATGTGGGGTCGAGAGTGGTGAAGTTGGGTGAAGGTTTGACGGCGGAGCTGGAGCCGGGGTGGGTGAAGGAAATTAAAGCGGAGGTGAAATTGACAGATGCGGATTTGACGACAACTAAGATAAGTACAGTGATGAAAAATGTGTGGCAGATGGATGAGGAGCTGAAAGCGCAGGGGATTAAAGGATTGGTGGAGACGGAGAAGCGAGCCATGGAAGAAGAGCTGAACGAGGTGGTGAAGGGGTTGATGGGTAAGTAATGCCAGAGTTGCCAGAAGTAGAGACGATTCGGAGGGGGCTGAAGGATTGTTTGATGAGAGAGAGGGGTGGGAAGATTCTTGAAGTGAAAGTTTTGGAGGGGAAGAGTTTTATCGGGGAGCCGTCGAAGGTGGTGGGGGCGGAAGTAGTAGAGATGCGAAGGCGGGGGAAGGCGCTGATATTTGATTTTGATAATCGAGTAAGTTTGATTTGTCATTTAAGGATGACGGGGCAGATGATTTGGGTATGCGAGAAGGAGCGGTTTGCGGGCGGACATCCGAATGATAGTTTTATTAGTGAGCTACCAAATAGACAGACGCGAGTGATTTTGGAGTTTGAGGAAGGGAAGTTATTTTTTAACGACCAGAGGAAGTTTGGGTTTATGAAGGTGGTGGAAACGCGCGAGGTGGAGGAAGATGCGTTTATTCGGAAGTTGGCGAAGGAACCGTGGGAGATGGAGGGGGTGGAATTGTTTGAGAAGTTGCAACGACACAAGGGCGCGCCGATTAAGAGCGTGATTCTTGACCAGACGGTGATTTGCGGGTTGGGGAATATCTATGCGGACGAGGCGCTTTATTATGCGAAGGTAAATCCGAAACGGAAGGCAGGGGGTTTGACGCTGGCGGAGGCGGAGAAGTTGGTGGAGGGGGCGAGAGTGGTGATGGAGAGGAGTTTGGAGGCGGGTGGGTCGACAATTCGGAATTATGTAAAAAGTGATGGCACGAAGGGGGATTATTTGACGTTGTTTGCGGAGGTGTTTAACCGACAAGGGCAGGCGTGTCGGAGGTGCGGGGAGGCGATTGAGAAGACGAAAGTAGGTGGGCGAGGGACGCATTTTTGTCCGAAGTGCCAAAAAGCGTGATAAAATGAGGGTAAAGGAGGAGTATGGCAGAGAATAAAAAAAATAAGTTAGAGGACGAAGAAGATTTGGAATTGTTGGAGAGCGAGATGGGTGATAATTTGGACGCGGACGAAGAAAAGGGCGATTGTGGGGATTAGGATTTTTACGGGGGACGACCGGACTAGGATTGCCGCAGAGGTTTTGAAGGAATTAGGGGAGGGGTACGAGGTGTTTGAGGGGGAGAATTTGGCGAGTTCGGATTTGCCGGGGTTGTTTTTGGGGACGACGCTGTTTTCTACGGGGGTGCGGCGGATTTTGGTGAAGGACTTGGGCGAGAATAAGGAAGTGTTTGAGGAATTTGCGGTGCGGATTGGGGAGTGGTTGCGGACGGATGCGGAGGTGATAATTTGGGAGACGAAGCTAGACAAAAGGTTGGCAGCAGTGAAGAGTTTGACGAAGGCGGGGATGGAGGTGGAGGAGTTTAAGGCGAGCGAACCGGTTGATATGAAGGCGGTGTTTGATATATATAATATAGCACTGAGAGATGGGACGAAAGCGCTGGCAGCGCTGGCGAAAATTGAGAGTAAGCAGGATCCGTATATGTTTTTTGGGTTGCTGGTTTCTCAGGCGTTGAAGAAGCTGGAGTGGAAGCCGAGTGGGACGAAGGAGAAACGGATGTTGAAGGAGCTATCTGAGGTGGATATGCAAATGAAATCCACGGCCGTGGAGCCGTGGATGTTGATAAAGTCGTTTTTGTTAAGAGCGGCGACGATATAGCTATTTTTTAGCCTTGAGCTCTTTTGCAATGCGGGCGAGGCGGGATTTGCGGCGGGAAGCTGTGTTTTTCTTCATTAAGCCTTTTTTAACGGCTTTGTCGTATTCGCTTTGGATTTTTTTCATGTTCTCGGCGGTCGGGCTGGATTTGAAGTTTTTAAGGGCGGTTTTGATGGCCTTTTTGATTTCTTGGTTTTTGGCAGTCCTTTTAGTGGTCTGGCGGGCGGCCTTTTTGGCGGATTTAATAATCGGCATTTGGGGTTCCTAGTTAGTTTAATTAAATGGTTGAGTGATATTATACCTTATCTTATCCTAAAATGCAACTTTTTATTTCTTTAGGGCTTATGGTATAATGAAGTCAAAGAAGGAGGTTGTATGAAGATTAGTAGTGTTTATGTGGGCGGATGGTTCCAAAGGACGATGTTACAGCTTTCTGAGGTGTATGATTTTTTGCGGGGGATGGATGGGGTGGCAAGGCTGAGCGAGAAAAAGCTGGCGGAGTTCCGCGAGGCGCTGGAATTGGAGACGTTGGACTATGGGGTGTTGGGCGAAGAGTTTTTGGAGTTTACGACGAAGCCGGGGATTAGGGTGAAGATTTTTGAGGATGGGTTGATTACGCTTAGGAATATGGATGTGACGGCGGAGACGTTGAAACTTGACATTGAGAAGGTGCAGGATTATTACGAGACGAGGTTGTCGCCGGCGATTAACTATTTGTTTAGTCTTGGGGCACCGGTGCCGAAGGAGCTGGCGGGGATTAAGAATGTGTATCCGTATTTTATTGTGCTTGATAAGGCGACGAAGGCGGAGATGCAGTCACTCTTGGAGCAGACAGATAAGCAGAAGTATTTTGAGTTTAATAATGATAAATATGATGTGCTGCGCGGAGATAAGTATTATTTTATTAACAGCAAGGCGAAGAAGTTGGATGAGATTGAGCGATATATTGAGGAGCAAGTGTTTATTCGGGAGTTTAAGGGACAGATGCACCGGTATTTGAATATTCACCGGATTCTTTGGGAGCGGATTGACGAGGTGAAGGCGCATAAGATGGTGAAGGGGGCGGAGATTGTGAAGTTTGCGACGAAACTGGAGGCGTATGCGAAGACGATTACGCTGATTGACGGGCGGATTAAACAGATGTCGACGTATTTGCCGACGCGGGAGAAGATTGCGAAGGGCGACCGAGACCTAGTGGAGTTTTTGGAGATTTCTGGGTATAGATATGAGACGCTGGGCGATACGTTGCAGTATATTACTTATCTTTGGGAGATGACGCAGAATTATGTGAAGTCGGCGCAGAAGCGGTTTGAGGGACTAAAGGCGGACGTGACGAGCAAGTCGGTGGCGAGCTTGACGATTGTGTCGATGATTTCCGCGAGCGCGGCGGTTATTGAGTTGATGTCTTTGACGGCGCCGGAGCTGACCTGGCAAGGGTTGATTTATGTGGCGATATTGGCTGCGGTGGGGTGGGGGTCGAACAAGATTTTAGGTGCGGTGTCGAAGCGGCAGAAGTATGATGTGACGGACGTGGGGTTTGAGAAGAACATTAAATGAAGCAGTATGTAGAGATTGTTCGGAATTTGTTTAGGGTGGCGGGGAGGCGGCACGATTTGAGCTTTTTGTTGCTGGGGTCTTCGGCAGCGTATAATTTGGCGGGGCTTTTGCCGCCGCTTGCGACGGCGGGGATTGTGAGAGTGGTGACGGAGGGGGAGTTTGAGAAGATTTGGGGGTATGTGGGGATGTATGTTGGGTTTTATGCGTTGTATTTTGGGTTTTTGCGGTTGAATAATTATGCCTATACGAAGATGGCGGAGTTTTATCATATAAGTTTGCAGGAGAGGCTGTTTAGGGCGGTGGACTTGCGTCCGGAGATTTTGGAAAAGGTGCCACGAGGGAGAGTGATGGATACGTTTGCGGATGATGTGCGGTGGATGGTGGACGGGGTGAATGTGGCGACGGAGGCGTTGCTGCAGGGGATTAGGTTGGCGATTATTTTTGGGATTTTTCTATTGCGAGATGTGAGGATTGGGGTGATGGTGGTGATGGCAGATGTGTTGTATTTGTTGGTGTTGAACGGTAATGCGCGGGAGGAGGCGCGGAGATATGGGAATGCAAGGAAGGCGGAAGACCGAGCGATTAGTGCGTTTTCTGAGATGGTAAGTGTGAGAGAAGAGGCGCAGCGGGGGAGGCGGGAGGAGTTGGGGATTTTGGGCGTGGCGAGCGAAGAGCGAGTTGAGGCGGCGGAGGCTTTGGAGTCGGGGGAGCAGTGGGCGGCGATGGAGAAGAGCTTTCCGGGCTGGAAGCGGGAGTATCGGAAGAAGCGGCGGGCGATTGCGAATCGCAATACGGTATGGGCGGCGATGCCGTATGCTGGGAAAGTGGCGTTGTATGTGGTGTTGGCGAAGATGGTGATTGAGGGGGCGATGGGGTTGGACGGGCTGGTGTTGCTGGTGGGGTATTTTGAGATGACGATTACTTGTATGGATACGATGACAGATAGGTTGTTGGAGTTGTCTAACTATGGAGTTAGAGTTGAACGGTTGAAGAAGATTTTGTAAAAGCGTAAGTTTTATGCTATAATGGGGTAAAATGGATGATAAGAAGTTGAATAGTAAACCGAGGGTGAAGGAAGAAGTTTCCGATCCGACACTGAAGAAAGTTTTGGACAAGATTGCGGATGCTGAGAGCGTGTTGGTGGCGCTGTCTAATGACCCGACGGTGGATGAGATTGCGGCGGCGATGGGGTTGTCGATGGTGTTGGATTTGGCGGGGAAGCATGTGACGGCGATTTATTCGGGGAAGACGCCGAATGTGTTGCAGT
>CAZDTL010000013.1:14751-14995 GCA_964508335.1 uncultured Candidatus Saccharibacteria bacterium | reverse complement strand
CGCGGTGGATGACGCGGTGCTTTACAGCATCCGCCAGGCCTATCACCCCTATTGCACCTCCGCCTCCTTCCCCGGCATCCGCACCGCAAACTCCACCCGATCGCTCGACCCCTTCTTTATGAGCGTATTCGTCAAATACTGCGTCGGCGTCAAAATATCTTCAATAATCGCCCCAAGCTGCACTTCTCCATAAATGGGCCGGGGGGTGGGGGGGGGGGGGGGGGGGGGGGGGGGGGGGGCGGCG
>CAZDTL010000013.1:0-14741 GCA_964508335.1 uncultured Candidatus Saccharibacteria bacterium | reverse complement strand
CAAGCTGCACTTCTCCATAAATCCCCCGCGTCTTCACCCCCTCCATCACTTTCTTCAAATCCCCCACCCCCGTCGCAAGGTTCTTCATCTCCCCCAAACCTTGATAAACTTGACTTAACTGCCCCGAAATCGCCTTAAAACTCTCATTAAACCGCTTCTCCACGCTCGCCTGCAACTTCTCATCCACCGTCTCGCGCATCTGCTCCAACTTCTTCTCATTACTCGTCTGAATCTTCTCAAAATTCTGGTTCAGCTCCGTCCGGCTCTTCCTAAACTCGTCCGAAATCACCGGCGTCAAATTATCAATCTTCTTCGCCAAAAGCTCCACCTTCGCCTCGGTCTTTATCAACCTCTCCTCCAACTTTCCATCGTCTTTCGTCGCGGTTTTCGCCCGCGCTTCAATCACCACCGCCACCCCTGTTAAAATCAAATTCACCACCAAAAGTATTACCATAAAAATTTCCATATTTTTCATTATACCACACCTTGCCGTAAAATCCCGCTCGCGTTATAATAAACTTGTCATAACCAATATGCACGGCACACCTCAGCGCCATATTTAACCCAAGGAGGCAAATGCAAGACAAAATCAACCTTAAAAACTTCATCGCCGCGAGCATCATCGCCCTCGCCACCATCTTCGGCGCACTAGCTATCGCCCCCGCACACACAGTACATGCTGATGTAGTAGACGCCAATGACAGCGGCAGTTCATCGGCAACTACCAGCGGCTACCAAGCCGGCATCGACGCCACTAAAGGCTCCTTCGGCAACAACGTCAACCTCCCCACCACCGTCACTAACATCATCAACGGCGTCCTCTACGTCGTCGGCATTCTCGCCGTCGTCATGGTTATCATCGGCGGCATCCAATACACCACCTCTGGCGGCGACTCCGCCGCGGTCACCAAGGCCAAAAACACCATCCTCTATGGCATCGTCGGCCTCGTCATCGCCATCCTCGCTTACGCCATTGTCAACTTCGTCATCACCCGCCTCTAGCCTCCTTTCAGAATTACCGCCCTCAAAAATCTCTCCACGCGGGAGATTTTTCACATTTTATGATATATTATATATATGTATAAATCCTTCACCGACTTCATCAAAGACAAGCCCCGCCTCTGCATCATCCAAGCCGAAAACCCCGACGGCGACTCCCTCGGCTCGGCCATCGCCCTCGATTACCTCATCAGCACCCTCGACTCCACAAAAGAAATCTCCCTCTACTGCCCCATCGACATCCCTAAATACCTCCGCTACTTCACCGACTGGTCGCGCGTCACTGACGAATTCGACTGGAAGGCCGACGGCTACCTCATCGTCGACACCGCCGCTACCGTCCTCCTCAGCAAACTCCTCGACGACCCCGCCATCGCCAACAAACTCACCGAAAAACCCGTCTTCGTCCTCGACCACCACGAAACCGCCGACGACCTCGCCTTCCCGCACGCATCCATCATCGAACCTCTCCCCGCCTGCTCCGACCTCATCTACAAAATCGCCAAGGCCGAAGGCCTCAAAATCGACGCCGACGCCGCCAAAAATCTCATCTACGGCATCCTCTCCGACACCCTCGGCCTCACCTCCGCCAGCACCACCCCCGACACCTTCCGCCACCTCGCCGACCTCCTCGAACAAAGCAGCCTCAACATCGCCGACCTTGAAGAAGCCCGCCGCGAATTCATGAAAAAATCCCCCCGCATCCTAAACTACAAAGCCGACCTCATCAAGCGCATTGACTACTCCCTCGACGGCCAGCTCGCCACCGTCCACATCCCCTGGGAAGACATTGAACAATTCTCCGACGAATACAACCCCAACGTCCTCATCCTCGAAGAACTCCGCCTCGTCGAAGGCGTCCAGGTTGCCGTCGCCATCAAAACCTACCCCGACGGCAAGCTCACCGGCAAAATCCGCACCAGCCTCCCCATCGCCGACCAAATCGCCGGCTTCTACGGCGGTGGCGGTCACCCTTACGCCGCCGGCTTCCGCACCTACGACCTCTCCTACGAAGCTTGCCTCAAAGACCTCGTCGACCTCGTCCCCAACTTAATCACGGAGGCCGCCCGTGCTTAAACTCTACAACACCGCCACCAAAAAACTTGAGGAATTCAAACCCCAAAAACCAAACGAAGTCACTATCTACACCTGCGGCCCCACCGTCTACTCCACCCCCCACCTCGGCAACTTCGCCGCCTACATCTACTGGGACCTCCTCCTCCGCACCCTCATCGCCAATGGCTACAAACCCTACCGGATTTTAAACCTCACCGACGTCGGCCACCTCACCTCCGACGGCGACACCGGCGAAGACAAACTCGAAAAAGGCGCCAAAAGGGAAGGCAAAACCGTCTGGGAAATCGCCGACTTTTACATCAACCAATTCCAAACCGGCTTCGCCCAACTCGGCCTCCTCGAACCCGTCAAATGGGCACGCGCCACCGACTATATCGAAGAATCCAAAGCTCTCGTCGAACAACTCATCAAAAACGGCTTCACTTACGAAACTTCCGACGGCATCTACTTCGACACTTCCAAATTACCCGACTACAATAAATTCGCCCGCCTCGACCTCGACCATCAAAAAGCCGGCGCCCGCGTCGCACTCAGCTCAGAAAAAAAGCACCCTTCCGACTTCGCCGTCTGGAAATTCATCAAACCCGGCGAACTCCACGCTATGCGCTGGGACTTCTTAGATAGACCCGGCTACCCTGGCTGGCACCTCGAATGTTCCACCATCATCCACACCGAGCTCGGCGAACCCATCGACCTCCACACCGGCGGCATCGACCACATCCCCGTCCACCACACCAACGAAATCGCCCAAACTTTCGGCGCCTTCGGCCAAAAACTGGCTAACTACTGGCTCCACTGCAACTTTCTCACCATCAACGGCGAAAAAATCTCCAAATCCCTCGGCAACCTCATCGCCCTCGACGACTTAGCCAAAAAAGGCTTCACCCCCGCCGACTTCA
Source organism: uncultured Candidatus Saccharibacteria bacterium (assembly GCA_964508335.1). Taxonomy (GTDB): domain Bacteria; phylum Patescibacteriota; class Saccharimonadia; order Saccharimonadales; family Saccharimonadaceae; genus Nanosyncoccus. The sequence continues at coordinate 11,766 of CAZDTL010000013.1, read as the reverse complement.
AACTCTGGCTCTACCAAGGTCACTACCGCTCCGAGCGCAACTTCACCTGGGAAGACCTCGCCGCCGCCAAAGCCCGCCGCCTCAAATGGCGTAATGCTTATGCTATTGCCACTCAAAAAGCACACAACCTTCCAGAATCAACCATGCTAAATCAAATTGGCTTCTCCAAAACTTTCCAATCCTCCCTCCTTGCCACCCTCAACGACGACCTCAACTCCGCCGCCACCTTTGCCGAAATTGATACATACATCAATCGGCTCTCCCTCCTTGACTGGGACTTCATCGACCAACTTTTTGTCCTCAATCTGTCATCAAAAGATTTCACCGAACAACTCACCCCCCTCATCAAACAGCGCAACCTCGCCCGCAGAAACAAAGACTACCAAACGGCCGACCAAATCCGCGACAACCTCGCCAGCCAAAACCTCACCCTCCTCGACACCGCCGAAGGCACCTTCTGGCAATTCCTCGCCTAATAACCCCATATTATATATAATATGGCCATATTTTTTCCTCCCCCACCAAAAAACTATGCTATAATAAGCTTATGGCTACTAAAAAATCTTCAAAAACCACCAAATCCGCAACCAAATCAACAGTCGCCAAGGCTTCCAAGCCCGCCATCGTTGACCATGACCACGTCGGCAAGTGCTTCGTCGCCCTCGGCCTCGTCATCAGCGCCTTGCTATTCGGGCTCTTCTACTTCATGGGTCGCAGTGCCGCCCGCACCTGCAACTGCCCCACCTGCTCCGCCCCCACCTCTCAAGAAGCTCTCGAAGAAACTCAAGAGTAATATCTTCCCAAAAACTCCCGTTTATAATCCGCGAAACTGCCATCCAGCAAACTTTCGCGGATTTTTTCCACCGTCGCCACCACAAAATACTCATTATGCACCGACGCCAACACCTTCGCCATAATCTCATCCACCCTAAACAAATGATGCAAATACGCCCGCGTATAGTTCTTACAACACTCGCACTCACACCCTTCCATCACCGGCGAAAAATCATGCTCAAACTTCGCATTCTTAATATTCATCCGCCCATCCAAAGTATAGAGCGCCCCATTCCGCGCCATCCGCGTCGGCCCCACACAATCAAACGTATCGCACCCAAACTCCGCCCCCACAAACAAATCCACCGGCTCTTGCCCCATCCCCAACAAATGCCGCGGCTTCTCCTCCGGCAAAATCGGACACACCGTAGATAGCATCTCCCCCATCCCCTCCGCCGTAAAAACCCCACCAATCCCAAACCCATCCACCGGCTCTCCCGCACAAAACTTCGCACTCTCCTCTCGCAAGTCCAAAAACTTCCCGCCCTGCACCACCGCATAAAGATACTGCTCCGGCAACCCCCGCAAAAGATACTCCTCGCACAACTTCTCATGCTCACTCACACACCGCTCCAGCCACCTATGCGTCCGCCCCATCGCCCCCTGCATCTCTTCATAATCCTCACTCTTCGCCAACTGGTCAAACGCCATATGAATATCCGCCCCAATCTCCCACTGCGTCTGCATCGACAGCTCCGGCGTCATCACAAACTTCGCCCCATCCACATGGCTCCTAAAACATGCCCCCTCCTCGCTCAACTTCACCTTCGGCAAACTAAAAATCTGGAACCCACCACTGTCCGTAAACGTCGGCCCATGCCACCCCATAAACTCCGCCAACCCCCCGCCTTCGCGCACCACCTCCGCCCCCGGTCTCAAAAACAAATGATACGTATTCGCAAGCACCGCTTGGCTCCCCAACTTCCGCATCTGCTCAAAACTCAACGCTTTCACTGTCGCTCGCGTCGCCGCCCCCACAAACGCCGGCGTCTTAATCTCCCCATGCGGCGTCTTCATCACCCCCACTCGCGCCAGCCCCTCTCGCTTCAAAATCTCAAACTCTAGCATATCAACATCGAATCCCCATAACTCAAAAAATTATACTTCTCCGCCACACAATGCTCATACGCCGCCTTCAACTTCCCCCACCCTGCAAACGCACTCGCGAGCATCAGCACCGTCGACTTCGGCGCATGAAAATTCGTCAACAAACAATCCACCACCTTAAACTCAAACCCCGGATAAATAAATATATCATCCTCGCCAGAAACTTCCCCCGTCTTCGCCCAAAACTCCAACGTCCGCGCCACCGTCGTCCCCACCGCCACCACGCGCCCACCGCTCGCTTTCGCCCGCTCAATCTCTTCCAAAGTCTCCTCCGGTATCCTAAACCACTCCGAATGCATCTTGTGCGCCTCCACCTCATCCGTGCGAATCGGCAAAAACGTCCCCAGCCCCACATGCAACGTCAAATAACAAACCTTCACCCCCTTCGCCTTCAGCCGCTCAATCAACTCCTCCGTCATATTGAGCGACGCTGTCGGCGCCGCCGCACTCCCCATCTGCTTCGCCCACACCGTCTGATACCGCTCTTTATCCGCCTCGCTCGCATCTCTATGCAAATACGGCGGCAACGGCACCGAACCAAACCTCTCCGTCAACTCGCCCAAATCCTCCGCCGCCTCCACCTCGGCTAGCCCATTCCCTAAAATCGTTGTAATTTTCACAACATAATCCGTCTTCTCCAACCGCTTCAACTCCTCCACTCGCTTCGCGCTCGAATTCTCCTTCCCAGAAAAATCCGCCTTCAAAACTCGCAACTCGTCCCCCTCATGCAACTTTCCTCGATACATCACCCGCTGTGGCTCCCCTCCATGCTTCTCCAACACCACCAACTCTCTTGGCCGCCCATCCATCAGCTCACAAAAAAGCCGCGACTGCATCACCCTCGTATCATTCAAAATCACCACATCCCCCGCCTCTAAAAACTCGTCCAACTCCCGATAATACGCATCCAAAATCTCGCCCGTCTCGCGCCTCAACACGCAGAGCCGCGTCGAACCACGCTCCTTCGGCGGAAACTTCGCAATCCGCTCCTCTGGCAACTCATAATCAAAATCACTCACTAACATTAAAAGATATTTTACCATTTTTCCCCAAAAATAGAAAACATATGCTATTATATAATATATAAGGAACAGGAGGTCATAATGTCCCGCCAAATCGTCGAAATAGAAACCAAAACATTTATCCGCTTCTGGCTTGTCATCTTGGGCTTCGGCCTCGCCGGCTTCTTCCTCATCCGCGCCTCCGAAGCTCTCGCCATCATCGGCATCGCCGCCCTCCTCGCCATCGCCATCCGCCCGCTCGCTCTCAAGGTTGACCAACTCATCGGCAAAAAGACCCAAACTCGCCTCTCCTCCGTCCTCGCCTACCTCATCGTCCTCCTCGCCATCGCCGCCATCGTCGCCGTCATCGCCCCCGTCATCATTGCCGAATTCGTCAAATTCCTCACCGCCTTCCCAGAAACCGTCAAATCCGCCGACCTCTCCGCCCTCAACAACCTCGCCGCCTCCGTCGGCATCACCGACCTCTCCGCTCAACTCACCGCCTCGGTCGAAGATTTCTCCAAAACCCTCCTCTCCGGCCTCGGCACCGGCGTCGTCTCCGGCCTCTCCGCCGTCGGCGGCATCCTCGGCAAAGCCGTCATTACCCTCATCCTCACCCTCTTCTTCCTGCTCGACGGCCCCAGCCTCATGGACTCTCTCTGGTCTAAACTCGGCGCCAAACGCACCAAAAAAGAAGCCCAGGGAGAAACCGACCCCGACGTCCGCGCCCTCACCGAAGCCCGCGTCGTCGTCCGCAAAATGTCCCGCGTCATCTCCACCTTCTTCGCCAAACAAGTCACCGTCGCCATCATGGACGGCTGCTTCACCGCCATCTCCGTCCTCATCCTCTCCTGGATTTTCGGCCTTGAACCCCGCCTCGCCATCCCCATGGGTCTCATCACCATGACCTTCTACCTCATCCCCATGTTCGGCCAAATCATCGGCGGCGGCATCGTCACCCTCCTCCTCGCCTTCAACAACCCGCTCATGGCCATCCTCTGGCTCGCCATCTACGCCATCTACGCCACCATCGAAGTCAACGGCCTCGCCCCCAAAATCCAAGGCAACGCCCTCAACCTCCGCCCTGTCATCATCCTCATGGCCATGGTCATCGGCACTTACATGTTCGGCCTCTTCGGCGCCATCATCGCCATCCCCATCGCCGGCTGCATCAAAGTCCTCCTCGAAGAATACCCCACCATCCGAAAAATAAGGCAATAAAAGCCTATTGCGCTTTTCTTATCTTACTCAGTCTCATCGCCACCGAATTCTCATCCATCGGCTTCTCCATCTTCTCAAACGCCTCGCGCGCCTTCGCCTCATCCGTCTCCTCTACCGCTTCCGCCATAAACCTCGCCGCCCCAAACTCGCTCATCGCAAACACCTCCACCTTCGGATTTTGCAACATCTGCGCAAACATCTTCTTGCTCCGACTCGTCCCAAAATACACCGCTCCCCCCACCTCCGCGGCCTTATCTAACGGCCGCACATGCGGCTGGTCATCTTCACAGGTCGCCAAATACCACACACCCGAAAGCGCCTCCACAATCTCACTGTTTTCCATAAAACCTCCTTCAATTTAAGTTTCATTTTAAGCTTTCTATATATAATATACATTATAAACAAGGAACCCGAATATGAGAATACTTTATGTAGAAGACGAACAACTCCTCGCCGACGCCGTCACCCACCTCCTCAAAAAATCCGGCATTAACGTCGACTGGGCCGCCGACGGCGAAGAAGGCCTTCGCCTCGCCAAAAAACCAGTTTATGACGCCATTGTCCTCGACATCATGCTCCCCAAAATGTCCGGCCTCGAAATCCTCGAAGTCATCCGCAAACAGGGAATTAAAACCCCCGTCATCATGCTCTCCGCTCTTTCCGAGGTCGAAGACAAAGTTAAAGGCCTCGAAATCGGCGCCGACGACTACCTCGCCAAGCCTTTCAAAACCAACGAACTCGTCGCTCGCCTCAACGCCCTCGCTCGCCGCCCCGCTCTCCGCGACACCAAAACCATCAAATTCGCCGACTTAGAGCTCGACCCCGAAAACCGCACCCTCAACAATGTCTCCCTCACCGAAAAAGAAACCGAAATCTTAAAAATGCTCATCGACTCCAACCAAAAAACCGTCCAAAAAGACTACATCCTCGCCCACGTCTGGGGCGCCGACATGCTCGCTGAAGACAACTACGTCGAAGTTTATATATCCTACCTCCGCAAAAAACTCAAAACTCTCAACAGCCAGGTCGAAATCAAAACCATCCGCGGCCTCGGCTACAAACTCATGCTAAAATAAAACTATGTTCAAAAAACTCCGCAACCACTTCATCCTCATCAACCTCACCACCACCACGGCCATCCTCATCGCCGCCTTCGCTAGCGTTTATCTCATCGCCAAAAACTCCAGCGACGCTCGCCGCCCCCTCCCTCTCGAAACCACCATTGAATTCTCCGAAAACGGCGCCAACATCCGCCAGTTCATGGAAGAACGCATCCTTGCCGACCGCAAAGATAGCCTCGCCTCCCTCCTCCTCACCCTCATCATCACCGGCCTCAGCGTCGAAATCGTCGTCACCATCTTCTCCTACCTCCTCGCCGAACAAGCCATCAAACCCGTCAAAGAAGCCTACGAATCCCAAAAAATCTTCATCACCAACGCTTCCCACGAAATCAAAACCCCCATCGCTGCCATCAAAGCCAACCTCGAGGCCGCCGACCTCTCCGCCAAAAACCACTGGATTAAAAACATCGAACTCGAAGCCGACAAAATCGAAACCTTAAATCTCGCTCTCCTCCGCCTCGCCAAAACCGACGCCATCAAGGAAGCCCTCACCGTCGAAGACACCGACCTCTCCCGCACCACCAAATCCGTCATCAACTCCTTCTCCTCCCGCCTCGAACAAAAACACATCACCCTCACCACCGACCTCCATGCCACCAAAATCAAACTCAACAAAGCCGACTTCAAAGAAATCCTCGAAATCCTCCTCGACAACGCCATCAAATACTGCAACCAAACCATTGACCTCAAACTCACTACCAAAAAACTCATCATCACTAACGACGGCGCCACCATCCCCGCCAACAAACTCCCCCACATCTTCGACCGCTTCTATCAAGTCGACAAATCCTCCTCCGGCTCCGGCCTCGGCCTCGCCATCGCCGCCTCTCTCGCCAAGCGCAACAACTGGCAACTCGACGCTTCTTCCACTAGCCAAACTACCACATTTGAACTAAAATATTAACATGATTAAAGTTTTCACCACCCCAACTTGCATTTACTGCCACGCTCTAATGGACTGGCTCGACAACCAAAACATCTCTTACCAAGAAATCGACGCCGTATCCAGCCCAGAAGCTCTCGACCTCGGCATCTCCGCCGTCCCAGTCACCATTATCTCCGACGCCGACGGCCAAGAACTCGCCCGCATCGTCGGCTTCGACCGCCCCGCCCTCAAAAAAGCCCTCAAATCACTCGCCGCCTAGCCCAAATCCCCACACATTCTACATTGTTTTTTCGCCCACTTTCGCATATAATAATATCGTCCAGTTACACTTCGGTCACTGATTGGACAAAATCCTCGTAGCAGTGGGTGTTCCGTCATTTTCGCCTGCTGCCAAGAGCCTTTAAAAGTTTGGGCTCGCATAAATGACTCTAAGAGTAAAATCAAGGAGTTGTCTATGAAAAACAATAAAACTACATCAGAGCGCGTCGAAGTCATGGCCCTTTTCGGCTATGAGATGACGCCTTGCCAACCACTTTCTTTCAAGAAACGTGGCGAATCTGAAGTCGAGGTCACGGAGCTTCTCCGCACCCGCATCAAATTCGTTGGCACGGCGGCTCACCACATCTTCGACATCATCGCTGCCCATAAGAGATATGTGTTGGAGTTCAACTCAACCAGCCTCGAATGGAACCTCATTGCAGCCTAAGCTCAACGATGGAAAAGACCCCCATTCCTCACTACGGGGGTCTTTTTTATATCACCCTAACGAAAAACGCTAAAACAGCCGAAATCGACTCAACGGAAACAACCTCAGCACCACCGGCCCCGCCACCCTACAATACGGAATCGTCCCCAGCCCATTCCGACTATCGTAGCTATTCGACCCCTCACGATTATCACCTGACACAAACAACTCACCTTCCGGCACCACCACATCCACCTCGCCACTCGTCCACTCCTTCGGCCCATCATCCGCCGCCTTGCGCCACTCCTGATCATACACAAACCCCTCCGGATGTTCCTCATTATAAACCGTCATCACCCCGTCTTTTACCTGCACCCGCTCCCCCGGGAACGCAATCACCCGCTTAATAATATACTGGTCCTGAATCCCCGTCGGCGGCGTGCAAGTCAACTCCCCACTCGAACTCCCGTTCGCAAACACAATAATATCTCCTCGCTCCGGCACATACTCCTGCCCCAAAAAATGCGCCCAGCTCACCGCCAACCGGTTCACGATCATCCTATCATCACCAAGCAACGTGTTCTCCATACTCGCCCCCACCACATTATACGACCTAAAAATAAACGCATTTAAGAGCACTGTCCCCAGCGCCACCGCCCCCACAAACACCAACAAACTCGACACATCCCTCAGTAGCGGATGACGTTGTAAAAAAGTTGCACGACTAAATTCTTTATCCATACTTCCCATTATAACACGTCCCGCCTAAAATTCGCTTATTTTTATATTTTAAGCTTCTTTTTAATTTTTATAGTATAATATAATATATATGGCATCAGATTATATCTTCATCAGAAAAAGCCGCAACGCCCTCTCTTCTTTCCTCCACGCCGTCCTCAACATCCTCCTCGGCATCGGCTCCGTCTTCGCCACCATCGTCTCCGGCTCCTGGATCATCGGTTTCATCCTCGTCCTCTTGTCAAAATGGCGCATGTTTGCCGTTCGCCCACACTATCTCTGGCTCAACATTAAGAGCAACCTTGTCGACCTCATCGTTGGCTTCTCCGTCGTCCTCCTCGCGTTCTTCGCCGGCACCTCCACTCTCCCCGTCCATTACATCCTCGGCGCCGTCTACGTCCTCTGGCTCACCGTCGTCAAGCCAAAAACCACGGAAACCTGGAATCTCATCCAAGCCCTCTTCGCCATCTTCATCGGCACCACCGCCGTCACCATCCTCTCCGCCAGCTACGATTCCGTCTTCGTCTCGCTCCTCGAATTCGTCGTCGGCTACGGCGCCGCCCGCCACGTCCTCGCCCAAAACAACAACATGAACGACCGCGGCTACCCCGCGCTCATCTTCGGCATCCTCTTCTCCGAAATCGCTCTGCTTTGCCACTCTTGGCTCATCGTCTACACCTTCATCAAAGCCGGCGTCATCATCCCCCAGCTCGCCATCATCCTCACCATCTTCGCCTTCATGACCGAGCACATCTACCGCTCCGTCGAAAGTCGCGACGGCAAACTAAAGTTCAAAGAAGTCGCCGTCCCCGTCATTTTCAGCATCGTCGTCCTCGCTGTCATCATCATCGGCTTTTCGCAACCAATTTTTAACGTATAACCAAAGGAGGTTAATTTATGCAAGAAGCAACCATTATTAAAGACGCCTCAGAAAAATCTGGCGCCCAGCAAAAAACAGAAAAAACCGAAAAACCCGTAAAACCAAAGTCCGATCGCGGGCTCGCCATCACGAGCTTCATCCTCGCCCTCCTCTCTTTCCTCGCCTGCACGTTCATGCTCTTCATCCTCTGCGGCATTGTCGTCGTCTCGCCTCGCTACGACGCGCAGACTTTCACTTCTGAATTCACAACCGACGGCAACTCCGCCAACTTCGTCGAAGGTTCAATCGCCGACGTTGCCTCTCGCGTCGCCCCCAGCGTCGTCTCCATCTTGACCGAAACCAAAACCAAGTCCTATAGCTTCTGGTACGGCGAAACCGAATCCACTGGCGCCGCCGCCGGCACCGGCATCATCGTCAGCTCCGACGGTTACATCCTCACCAACAAGCACGTCATCGACTCCGCTTCAAAAATCTACGTCGTTCTTGACGACGGCACAGTCTATAAGGACGTTGAACTCGTCGGCACTGACCCGTTCGACGACGTCGCGTTCCTCAAAATCAAGGACGCCAAAGACCTCCCCGCTGCCACTCTCGGCGATTCTAAGACCATCACCGTCGGCGAACAAGTCATCGCCATCGGCAACGCCCTCGGTCAATATCAAAACACCGTCACCTCCGGCATCATCTCCGGCACCGGTCGCTCCCTCACCGCCACTGATTCCTCCTACCAAAACGCGGAAACCCTCTCTGACATGATTCAGACCGACGCCGCCATCAACTCCGGCAACTCTGGTGGTCCGCTCGTCAACGCCGTCGGCGAAGTCATCGGCATCAACACCGCCGTCTCCTCCGGCAACAACATCGGCTTCGCCATCCCCATCTCCTCCATCAAAGGTATGCTTAAATCCGTCCTTGAAACCGGCCAAGCCCAGCGCGCTTACGCCGGCATCTCCTACAACAACATCGACGCCACCACCGCTCTAGAAACCGACCTTGCGTCCACTTTCGGCGCCTACGTCTCCTCCGTCATCAAAGGCTCCCCCGCCGACGCCGCCGGCATCAAAAAAGACGACATCGTCCTCGCCGTCGACAACATCAAAATCGGCGCCAACACCTCCCTCGGCACCTTACTTGGCGAACACTCCGTCGGAGACACCGCCACTCTCACCGTCCTCCGCGGCGACCAACAACTCACCGTCCAACTCACCCTCGCCGAATACAAAGAGTAAAAGTTGCGAGCGGGGAAATAGTCTCGTCTCGCTGGCCGTGCGCAGGTTACGACCGCCCAGCCCCTTGGGACGCTGCGAGGGCGAAGCCCGACGCAAGAAGGCGCGACACCCGCAACGGCGGGCTGGCGCGACCTGTACCAGCGAACGAGCTATTGACCGCAAGCGAGCAATATCTGATATCCATTTATTTTTTCTATTTTATAATTATACTTTTCTATTTCTTTCTCTATCCGCTCGTGCTGACACGGATCCGCTTCTATAATCAAATAGCTAGTCCTACCTTTAACCTGCTTTAACAACTCAAAAATAACTTCCAACCCCTCATTTTTAGCATATAACGCCAACCTCGGCTCATAGCCTAGCGCCTCCTTATCTAACCACCTCCAACTCTCATCCACATACGGTAAATTCGCCACCGCCACATCAAACCGCCCAGAAACATCACTCAACAAATCACTCTCCAAAAACCGCACTTCCGCCCCCAACCTCCGCGCATTCTCCCGTGCCACCTCCAGCGCCCCCCTCGACACATCGCACGCCCACACCTCCGCCTCCGGCAACTCCTTCTTCACCGTCACCGCAATACACCCACTCCCCGTCCCCACATCCAAAATCCGCGGCTTCGAAGGCAACACCGCCGGCGGCACCTTCACCCCCGGCAAATACGCCTTACCTGCCAACCTCAACACCAAATCCACCGCCGCTTCCGTCTCTGGGCGGGGAATCAACACTTCCGACGACACCAAAAACTCCCGCCCATAAAAATCGCACACCCCCTCTCTATAAGCTTTAGGCTTTTTGCTCCCGCTCATACTTCTGAAGCTCTCTAACAATATCCTCAATATCTCCGTCCATCGCCGCATTGATATTACTCCGCGAATAATGAATTCTATGATCAGTAATCCGGTCTTGCGGAAAATTATACGTCCGAATCTTCTCGCTCCGGTCGCCCGTCCCAATCAAACTCTTCCGTGCCTCGCTCGCATTCTTCCGCTCCTCCTCACGTTGCTTCTCCACTAGCCGCGAACGCAAAATCGTCATCGCCTTCACGCGGTTCTGCTGCTGGCTCCGCTCATCTTGCATCGCCACCACAATCCCCGTGGGAAGATGTGTAATCCGCACCGCTGAATCCGTCGTATTCACCCCCTGACCACCATGCCCACCCGACCGATAGATATCAATCCTCAAATCCTCCTCGCGAATCTCAACATCATGCTCCTCCGCCTCCGGCAACACCGCCACCGTCACGGTCGAAGTGTGAATCCGCCCTTGGCTCTCCGTCACTGGCACCCTCTGTACCCGATGCACCCCACCTTCAAACTTCATCTTCCCATACGCATCATCACCTTTAATCTTAAAAATCACTTCCTTCATCCCGCCCGCCTCATTCTCATTCTGCGACATCAACTCCACCTTCAGCCCACTCCGCTCCGCAAACCGCACATACATCCGATACAACTCCCCCGCAAACAAACTCGCCTCGTCTCCCCCCGCCCCCGCGCGAATCTCAAAAATCGCCGGCCGATCATCCAACGGGTCGCGCGGAATCAACTTCTCCTCCAACTCTGCCTTCTCGTCCGCCAACTTCTTCGTCAAATTCTCCACATCTTCTCGCGCTAGCTCCCCCAACTCCGGATCGCTCGCCAACTCCCGCGCTTCACCCAAAGCCCTCTCGTCCGCCTCAATCTGCTTCTTTAACTCAAAAATCGCCGCCAACTCCGCCCCCCGCTTACTCTTCGCGGCAAACTCCGGCGAAGCATAGGCATCTGGCTTCGCCAAAAACTCCTCAATCCTTCTCTTCTCAACTTCTAACTTAGAAAAATCATAATCCATACCCTCATTATACCAAAAATTACTTTTCCTCGCCATCCTCGCAGGTCTCACTTCCTCCTTCATTTTCCACCCCCAAATTCACCCCCGCCATTGACTCCAACGGCTCCTTCACCCCCACCAGCTCGAGCTTCACAAAAAGATATTCAAATAACCCAAAATATGCTACAATAATCCCGGCGGATCTTTAGCTCAGCTGGCTAGAGCGTACGATTCACATTCGTAAGGTCGCTG
>CAZDTL010000012.1:0-15641 GCA_964508335.1 uncultured Candidatus Saccharibacteria bacterium | reverse complement strand
CGAAGCCTGCCAAGGCGACGGCGTCAACAAAATCGAAATGCACTTCCTCCCCGATGTCTACGTCACCTGCCCCGCCTGCCACGGTCGCCGCTACAACCGCGAAGCCCTAGAAATCAAATACAAAGGCAAAGACATCTCTGACGTCCTTAACATGACCATCGACGAAGCTTGCGACTTCTTCAAAAACCTCCCTGCCATCCACAACAAACTCAAAACCCTCCAAGAGGTCGGCCTCGGCTACATCCAGCTCGGCCAGCCCGCCACCACCTTCTCCGGCGGCGAAGCCCAACGCATCAAACTCGCCACCGAACTCTCCCGCCGCTCCACTGGCAAAACCCTCTACATCCTCGACGAACCCACCACCGGCCTCCACACCCACGACGTCAAACGCCTCCTCGGCATCCTCAACAAACTCGTCTCCGGCGGCAACAGCATGATTATCATCGAACATAACCTCCACGTCATCAAATCCGCCGACTGGATTATCGACATGGGGCCAGAAGGCGGCCAAGGCGGCGGACAAGTTGTCGCCGAAGGCACCCCCGAACAACTCGCCAAATCCGCCACTACCCCCACCGGCCAATATCTCAAAAAATACTTATAAAAAATCCCCCGCTCACTCAGGAACGGGGGTTGTCGGTTGGAAAGGGAATTACATCGCGGCCAGCACACCGCTCTTCGAGCAACACGCCTCACTCTTCGGGCGGCTCGCCACCCTCATCTTCATCGTTATCAGGCTCGTCGTCATCCTCGTTGCCGTAATCATCTTCATAGAGCGGGACGAACAGCGTCTCGGCTTCTTCTTCGCTGTCTTCATTCAGATAGGCAACACTGACCTCGATGTAATCTTCCTCCTCATCGAAGGCGAGGTCGAAAGCCTCGACCAGCTCATCATCATCCAAGCTCGAATGATAAACGCCAATCGAAAAGCGTTCAATCCCAAGCGTGTCGTAGATATCGTCGATGGGAATAGAGAGCGTCACATCCTTGCCGTCCTTCCGGCAAATCAGCGAAATCGCTTCGAAGTCGACTTCAACGCCAAAGAGATACTCGCCCTTGAGCAAGTCCAGATTAACGAAGTCGCCGACGCCAGTGCCGAAAATGTCCTTGAAGATGGGGACAAACTCGCGAGCCGTGCCGTCGTAGTCAATCGTGACATCCTGCGCGAGAAGTTTCTCGTCACCATCAACGGCCAACATGGTAATCTTGTCGATGAGGGATTCATTGTCATCACGGTCCGGGCAAAACGGCGTCTCAACGAACATGGGGCATCCTTCCTTTCCAAAATAAAGTACGTCCCAAGGGACTTCCGCTATTATACTATAAATTAAGATTTTTACAAGAGAAAAACACCTCCCTGCAAATTCTTCCATAAAGCCCCTTGCGCTAAACTAAAATGTCCTCTATAATAATGTGGTATTAAGGAGGTATCAATGTCTGAATACAATTTAAGCTTGAGCACGCGCACCGAGACCGGCAAAAAGGCCTTGGCTCTCCGCGCGGAAGGTTTAGTCCCCTCGGTCATTTATGGTGGTAAGTCCGAAATCCTAGCTAAATCTCCCTATAACGAAACCGAAAAAGTTCTCAAACTCGCCGGCTACCACAGCCCCATCGACCTCACGATTGACAACCAAAAAACCATGGCCATCGTCAAATCCGTCCAGCTCGACCCCGTCTCGCGCCGCATCATGACCGTCTCGTTCCAGGCCGTCTCCGCCAAAAAAATCGTCGAAGCCACCACTCCTATCATCCTCACCGGCTTCGAAGGCTCCGACGCCTCCAAAGCCCACCTCACTCTCGACCAAGTCCTCGAAGAAATCGACGTCAAGGCCAAACCCGCCAACCTCCCGAAAGAGCTCACCGTCGACGCGTCTAAACTCGCCACCGTCGAAGACAAAATCCTCGTCAAAGACCTCGTTTTGCCTTCTGGCGTCGAACTCGCCGATAAAGACCTCGACCCAGAAACCGTCATCGCCAACGTTTACGACGCCGCCGCCGAAGCCGAAGCCCGCGAAGCCGCCGACAAGGCCGCCGCGGAAGCTGGCGAAGTCTCCGCCGCCGACGTCCCATCCGACTCCGGCGCTAAACCCGAAGAAACTCCCAAAGCCGAATAGCTCGACGACAAAAATCCCCCTCGCGGGGGATTTTTTATTTCTTCTTCAAGGCCTCACAATTTGCTTTTAGCCTCTCCAAAAACGCCGCCTTAGCCTCTGGATAATTCTTATTATCTCCCTTCCACGCCTCTAGCGCCGGCCCCTGCAACGCCCGCGCATAAGAAAACGTCACCGGCCACGGAAACGGCCCCAAATTCGTAATCTCTTGCAAATTCTCCGTCGCTTGCTCCGGCGTCTGCCCACCTGACAAGAACACCACCCCCGCCAACTCCTCCGGCACAAACCGCCGCAAAACCTTCGCCGTCCAATCCGCCACCTCTTTCGGCGTCGACTGCACCTCGTGCCTCTTCCCAGCCAGCACCATATTCACCTTCAAAATCGTCGCGGCGAGGTCAACTTTCTCCCGCGCTAGCTCCGCAAACAACTCCTTCAAAATAATTCCCGTAATCGCCGCACAATGCTCCACCGGAAACTCCCCATCAAACACCACCTCTGGCTCCACAATCGGCACAATCCGCGCTTCTTGGCACTTCTTCGCATACTGCGCCAAAATCTCCACATTCTTATACACCGCATTCTTCGTCGGCGTCGTCGGCGTAATCTCAAACGCCGCCCGCCACTTCGCAAACCTCAGCCCCATCTCATAATACTCTTCCAGCCTCTCATCCAGCCCCGCCAACCCCAGCGTATACTTCTCGCTCGAACTCGGCAAATTCGCCAACCCCTTATCAACCTTAATCCCCGGAATAATCCCTTTCGCCGTCAAAAACTTCACAAAATCCCGCCCATCATCCGCCGTCTGCCGCGCCGTCTCGTCGAACAAAATCACCCCATTCACATACTTCTCCAGCCCCTCAGTCGTAAAGAACAAATTCCGATAATCCCGCCGATGCAGATAATCATCCGGAATACCCATGCTCTCAAACTTCTTATGAATCGACCCCCCGCTCTCGTCCGCCGCCAAAATCCCCTTACCGCTCGCCACTAGCTGCTTCGCCATCTGGCGCAAATTCACCGCGCTCGCCTTCTCCTCACTCGCCAAGCTCTGAAGCTCCGCCTCCGGTAGCGTCTCATCAAGTTTAGAATTCTCAATATTAGTCTTAGCCATTAACAACTGATCCTCCTTAGATTTATTTTTTACTTTCGAAGCCAAAATTGTCGCCGCAATAATCGAATAAGTCGTCAAATGCGTATACAGCTCCGTCTTCACTAGCTTCTTAAACTTCACCGCCTCCTCACCCGACCGCACCCCCGCCTCAGAAAGCTCATAAACTTTCCCCGCCTCCCCACTCTTCAACACGCCTTTCAACACTTGCGGATTATCCGTAAACACCACGTCTGCCCGCTCCGCTAACGGCTTCACCGCCTTAGAAAACTGCTTCGGCGCATACGCCGCCAGCCGCAAATCCTTCCGCACCTCCAACACCTTCAACAGATTCTCGACTAGCTCCTTAGAAATAATCGCCGAACGATCCACAAACACCCAATCATACTCCTCACTCACCTCCTTCGCCCTAAACACCGTCGCCTGCTTCTCCGTCGGCACAAGATAAGAAATCTGATCGCCCGCCACCAAAATATACCGATAATTCATCGCCCGCACACCCCCCGCCGCCTCACCCCTCGGCTCCGCATAAATCTCCGCCTCAATCCCAAAATTCTCCAACACCTCCTGCGTCACCACCGCCCCCGAATAAACACTCGTCCGCCCAAAAAACTCATGCGCACTCCCATCAAACCCCCAATTCAACCACTTCACCCCCTCCCGATCCAGCTCCAAACTCTCCCGCCGTTCATCTAACCGCAAATAAATATCTTTCAACACATTGCCAACAATCAGAATCTTGCTCATGCTTCCATTATACCACACATCACCATATTGCAAAAATAAGCATTTTATGCTATAATAAAAGAATCCCGTTGCTCCAGCAACACTCTGCACCTTACCAACAAGGAGGGAACCACCATGCATAAACTCACCCCTGGCCGCATCTACTACCTCTTCTGTATCAGCATCTTCGTCATCGCCATGCTCGCCTACGTCGCCATCCTCATCTACCGCGCCATCACTTAGCCCCTCCTCGCCCCGCCCCGCGGGGCTTTTTCATCTCATCACTTTATTGCCAAAACAGCAACTTCGTGATATAATAAAAGGATGGTTGCCTCGCAACCTGATCTTTTACAGGAGGGAAGAAAACTCATGAACTACGAAGACAGCGGTAACACCTGCACTCTCAACTGGCGCCTCATCGAAGCCCTTACGCCCGAACCACCTTTCGCCAAGAACAGTCCCCGCATCATCCTCGCCGAAAAAATCGAACAGCTCAACACCATCTACGACCAAGTCCAACAACGCCTCGACGAACTCGCCGACGATAGTCCACAAACCACCGAACACATCTACACCAAACGGCTCAGAGAAATCAGTGCTGCTCTCAACAAGCCGCTCACATCGGCCACCAACAAGAGCGCCACTGTCAAACGCAAAATCGGCGCCATCGACTACGCCATTGAGTTGCTCAACGAATTTCTCACCGAACTCAACCAGACCACTCCCGAAGACCTTGCTCGCCAAGAATGTGCGGCTTACTACCGCGACGGCTTCAGCGACAACCCGAACGACTCCTACAACCCCTACGACATCTACGACCTCGACTAATCTACAAAGGAGGCTCCCGCCATGCCCAGCATCTTAGAAATCGACGCCGGTATCAACGAGGCCCAAAACCTCATCGACCTCATCGGCAACCTCATTGCCACCCCTTGCATGCTCTCTGCCGTTCAGCTCGACATCGCCAAATTCAACCACGGCCAAGCCGAAAAAGTCCTCTCCGGCCTCCGGCGCCAGCTCAAGAGTGTCGCCAAATTCGCTTATGGCGACGACGACCGCAACTTCAACCGCGATGCCTACTGCAAAGCCATCGCAGCCTACGAATCCGTCAACGTCCTCACCGAACGCCTCGCCGCGCTCACCACCCGCCTTAACGATTGCTTCGCTGTTGCCTAACCAAACCCCTCCCACACCTTACTCGCCCCGCCAAAGCTCAACGCCACGCGGGGCTTTTTCTTACGCTTTCAATTCCAGCCCAAAAATGTTATAATTCACTCATGAAATACCTCGCCGTCTTAGGTCGCCTGCCCAAACTCTCCCTTGCCGAACTCGAAAGCCTCTTCACAGGGGTAGAACCCCATTTCTCCGCCTCATTAAAGCGCGTAGCAAATCCGCACAACCACGACCAATCCACCCCCGCCCTTGCCACCTTCTTCAGCGACACCGCCCCCGACATCGACCGCCTCGGCGGCACTCAAAAACTCGCCGTCGAACTCCCCGCCGGCCAAAACTACCTCCTCGACGCCCTCTCCGCCCTGCCAGAAGGCAAAATCACCCTCGGCCTCTCCGACTTCCGCCGCCACACCACCACCTTCAAGGCCCAAGGCGAAGCCCTCAAGCTCAAAAAACTTCTCCAACGTCGCGGCCGTTCTGTTCGGGTGCTAGAAAACAAAACTGCCGTCCTGCCAACCGCCACTTCCCACCACCACCAACTTGCAGAAAAACCAAATCATGTCGAAATTGTCCTCACCGACTTCGGCACTTTCCAATTGACAGGCGTCCAAAACATTACCAAATACGCCAAACGCGACCAAGCCCGCCCGGCGCGCGACGCTCGGGTCGGCATGCTCCCGCCTAAACTCGCCCAAATCCTCATCAACCTCTGCGGCCCCCTCCCCAAAAACGCAAAAATCCTCGACCCCTTCTGCGGCACTGGCGTCGTCCTCCAAGAGGCCTTCCTCATGGGCTACCAACCTTACGGCACCGACCTTGCCCCCCGCATGATCGACTACTCTAAGAAAAACCTCGATTGGCTTGGCTGCCAAAATTATCAGCTAGAACCAGGCGACGCCACCGCATTCACCTGGCACCCCCCCATCTCCGCCGTCGCCGCCGAGGCCTTCCTCGGCCAACCAATGTCGCTCCCTCCCGCCGAAATTAAGCTCAAACAAGAAAAACTCCACTGCAAAGAAATCATCCTCGGCTTCCTCAAAAACCTCGCCCCCCAAATCGCCCCAGACACCCCAGTTGTCCTCGCCACCCCCGCTTGGCTCCGCGAAAACGGCACCTATTCTCGCTTAAACCTCCTTGACGAAGCCGAGAAACTGGGGTATAATGTAAAAAAGTTTATCAACGTGGGTTCCGAAAACCTCTTATATTTCCGAGAGGGACAAGTCGTCGCCCGCGACATAATAGTATTAAGGAAGAAATAACATGTCCCATGTCAAAGCGGGCGGCACCGCTAAAAACGTCCACAACAATGCTGGTCAACGCCTTGGCGTCAAGCGCTTTGGCGGCCAAAAAGTCAAGAATGGCGAAGTCCTCGTCCGCCAAACCGGCAGCACCAAACTCGCCGGCAAGGGCACCTACATGTCCCGCAACTTCACCATCCACGCCGCGAAAGACGGCATCGTCGCATTCGTCAAAACCAAAAAATCCCACTTCTCCGGCAAGTCCGTCCCTCGCGTCCGCGTCGAAGTTCGCTAACATTAACAAAACAAGAGCCCAGCTGGCTCTTTTTTGTTATAATAAAATCATGGACACGCCCCGCTTCACTGTCTCTGACTTCATCGTCATCGCCAACCAAACCCTCGACTACGCCTTCCCGGCCGTCGAGGTCGAAGGCGAAGTCGCAAGCTTCAAAATCAGCAAAAACCGCTGGGTCTTCTTCGACCTCAAGGACGAACAGGGAACCATCAACTGTTTCATGACCATCTACAATCTCAAAACCCCTCTCGAAGACGGCATGAAAATCGTCGTCCGCGCCACCCCCAAACTCACCAACTTCAGCCGCTTCTCCCTCACCATCCAAAAATACCAGCCCCTCGGCAGTGGCAACATCAAAAAAGCCTTCGACGCCCTCAAAGCCAAGCTCGAACAAGAAGGCCTCTTCGACCCCGCCAAAAAACGCCCCCTCCCCGACAACCTCACCACCATCGGCGTCATCTCATCCGTCACCGCCGCCGGCTACGCCGACTTCCTCAAAATCCTCGACAACCGCTGGGGCGGGCTCACCCTCAAAGTCGCCAACTGCGGCGTCCAAGGCCTCTCTGCCAGCGAAGAAATCATCCGCGCCCTTGACTATTTCAACACCCACGAGCCCGTCGACATCATCGCCATCCTCCGCGGCGGCGGCAGCAAAGACGACCTCGCCGTCTTCAACGACGAAGATTTAACCCGCAAAATCGCCAGCAGCAAAATCCCCATCATCACCGGCATTGGCCACGAAGTCGACCTCAGCCTCGCCGACCTCGCCGCTGACATCCGCGCCGCCACCCCCACCAACGCCGCCGAACTCCTCACCCGCGACAAAACCGCCGAACTCGCCCGCCTCCACAACAACCTCCAAAGCCTCGCCACCTTCCTCGCCCACTATCTCGACACCTTAAAATCCACCAACTCCGCCTCGCTCACCTCTGTTAGTCGCACCATTGAAGCGCGCATCGAATCCGCGCAAAACAACCTTAAAAACAGCCAAAAAATCCTCAACTCCTTAAACCCCGAATCCGTCTTAAAACAAGGCTACGCCATCCTCACTGGCAACCTCTCCCCTGGTAGTGTTGTAAAAATCACAACATGCAACAAACTAATCCAAGCAAAGGTAGAAAATGTCCATCAACGAAAAAATCACTAACTTAAACACCCAAATCCAGTGGTTCTACTCCGACGATTTCAACCTCGACAAAGCCGAAGTCAACTACCGAACCGCCACCAAACTCGCCAAAGAAATCGAGGCCGACCTAGATAACTTAAAAAACAAAATAGAAATTCTCAGCAAAGACTTCGCAAAATAAAATAATTATGGTAATATAAAACTATGTTCAACCAACCTACTCCTGCCCCATCCGTCGCCCCCTCTGGCGCCACCAAGCTCCAAAAACAATCCAACTCCTCTCTCATCAAAACCATCGTCATTATCCTCCTCTCTCTCCTCCTCATCGGTGGTCTCCTCTTAGCTTATTACTTCTACAACGAATACCGCCTCGCCTCCACCGACATCGAGTCCCAAGTCTCCACCGCCCTCATCGCCCGCGAAAAAGAAATTACCGACCGCCTCGAGGCCGAATTCGCCGAGCGCGAAAAACAGCCCTACAACACCTTCACTGGCCCCGACGACTACGGCACCCTCTCCTTCAAATATCCCAAAACTTGGGATGTCTACGTCGCCAAAGACGCTTCCAACGGTGGCGACTTCGAAGCTTACTTCTACCCAGGCTATGTCCCCGCCGTCTCCAACACCACCGTTTTCTCTCTCCGCGTCATCATCAAAAGCGAAACTTTCGAAACCGCCACCAACCGCTATAAAAACCTCGTCACCGGCCGCGAAAAAAAGCTCGACACCTCCGTCATCACCGTCAACGGCCAAGACGCCAACCGCTACGACGGCACCCTCCCCAACCAGCTCATCGGCTCCGTCGTCTTATTTAAAATCCGCGACAAAGTCGTCACCCTCGAAACCGATGCCGACATCTACCGTGCCGACTTTGCCAAAATTTTAGAGACCATCACATTTAAGCAATAAAAATAAGGAGAAACAAACATATGGCCCACATCAACCGTAAATACATCGACAGCCACTGGCTCATCTTCACCATCCGCGGCGTCATCGCCCTCCTCTTCGGCTGGGTCGCTCTCTTCTCCATGAAACAAGATTTCTCTTCGCTCATCTCCCTCGTCGGCATCTTCCTCCTCTCCCTCTCCATCATCGAATTCATCAACGCCCTCCACCGTGCCCACCAAAAAACCGGTTGGGCCGTCTCCGTCTCTCTCGCTGTCGCCGATGCCGTCGTCGCCCTCGCCCTTCTCTTCACCCTCACCCAAACCGCCACTTGGCA
This sequence comes from uncultured Candidatus Saccharibacteria bacterium, assembly GCA_964508335.1. Taxonomy (GTDB): domain Bacteria; phylum Patescibacteriota; class Saccharimonadia; order Saccharimonadales; family Saccharimonadaceae; genus Nanosyncoccus. The sequence continues at coordinate 6,642 of CAZDTL010000012.1, read as the reverse complement.
CCTCTACATCGTCGCCGCCTACACTTTCCTCCGTGGCTTCTTCGAAATCATCGCCGGCTTCCGCACCACCGTCGACCCCACCGACCGCTTCATCTGGGTGCTCTGCGGCATGTGCGGCGCCATCATGGGCATCGTCGTCTTCAACTCCGGCGACTTCTTCGTCCGCTTCTTCGGCGCCTACCTCATCATCCTCGGCGTCTGCAGTCTCGTCTACGGCGTCCACAACCACGCCCAAAAACTCGAAGACCGCGCCGCCCGCAAAGAGTCCGCTCTCCTCGCTGCCAAAACCCGCAAAAAACACGCCAAAGCTACCAAATCCGCCAAAAAATCCCGCAAATAGTTGCACTCTACCAGCATAAATGCTATATTTAAGTCTCAAGGAGAACTTATTTCATGAACTATCAAACCCCTAAAAAAGCCGTCATTACGGACGCCGGTTTCGCTAGCCGTTTCTTACCCATCACCAAAACCATCCCTAAGGGTATGCTCCCCATCGGCAACCGCCCCGTCATCCAGCTCGTCATCGAAGAATGTCTCACCGCTGGCATAGAGGAAATCATCCTCGTCGTCACCCCGGAAGGAAAGAACATCTACGAAGATTACTTCAACAACCCCGCCGAAAAAGCCAAAGCCCAGCTCTACTCCCAAGGCAAACAAGACCGCTTTGCCTCTGTCGAAAAAGTCCTCAACTTCCCCAAAATCACCATCATCACCCAAGACCCCTCCCTCCCCTATGGCAACGGCTCCCCCATCGCCTCCGCCAAGGGTTTAATCGACCCAGACGAAGCCTTCATCGCCATCTATTCCGACGACGTTGTCTACGGCCCCTCCGCCGTCCAAGACCTCATAGATGCCTTCAAAAAACACCCCGACGCCCGCGCCATCATCGGCTGCCAGCTCGTTCCCCACGAAGAAATCCAAAAATACGCCTCGGTTGACTACGACAAAGACACCGAAATCCTCCGCGGCCTCGTCGAAAAGCCCAAGCCCGAAGACGCCGCTTCCGACCTCGCCTCCTACGGCCGCTACCTCTTAACGCCAGAAATCTTCCCCCACCTCATCCCCGAAAACACCGGCAAAGACAACGAACTCTGGCTCGCCGAAGCCATCGCCAAGCTCGTCCCGACTGGCAAAGTCTACGCCAAACAAACCACCGGCCTCTGGATGACCACCGGCGACCCAGCCAACTACTCCCTCGCCCAGCTCAAATACGCCCTTGACAACGAGCCTTACGCCGCCGACCTTCGCAACTTCATTAAAAACAACTAAGGAGATACCAAACAATGGACACCGCAGAATGGATTATCGTCGCAATTTTAAGCTTAACCCTCTTCGTTTTTCTACTTCTCGGCATCTTGCTCCTCACCAAACTCCTCGACCTCTCGCGCGACGCTAAGCACCTCATGAAACAGCTCAACCGCATCGCCAATAAGGGCAACGCCATCATGGACGACGCCAAAGACACCGTTGCCGACGTCAAATCCGCCACCGCCTCCACCACCAAAACCGTCAAAAAAGACGTCACCGCCACCACTGGCGCCATCAAAGACGCCGTCGTCTCGGCCATCGAAAAGAAGTTTTCCAAAGATGAAAAGCCCAAAAACTAGCCCTGCCAAAACCACTCAAAGCCCCAAAAAATCTCTTTGCTCTCGCCTCGGCCACTCCTTCGGCCGCCTCTTCGGTGCCGTCTGCGGCTTCTTCGCCGGCGTCTTCCGCGCCCCTCGCTAGCCCCATCCCAACCACACCCCTCCCTTCAAATCTACCCTTGACTTTTTAAGTAGTTTATGCTATAATGAAACCACAATTGCACCTTAACTTCGTTAAGGAATTAGATTTGGAGGGAAAGTCATGAGTTACAAAACCTACCGCTTCTCCTGCATCGTCCTTATCATCATCACGATTTTAGGGCTCGCTCTGTGCTTCGCCACTTCTGCCTCTGCCGAAACCACCACCGACTACCCATCGTTCTGGTATTTCGACAGCACCCTGGTGCGCAACGTCCAACGCGCACTCAACGACCACGGCGCCTCCGTCAAAGTTGACGGCGACTTCGGCCCCGCCACTGCCACCGCAGTCAAGAGCTTCCAGCTCACCAAAGGCCTCAAAGTCTCCGGCGTCGTCGACGACGACACCGCCGACAAGCTCGGCCTCCGCAATGCTGAATGGCCCTACGGCGAAGGTAAAACTCTCTACTACATGGCGGACTTCACCAAAAAAGCCCCCAAAACCGGTTATGTCATCTACGTCGCCCTCGGCGGCCGCTCGCAGACCCCGCACTTCGCCCTCTTCAAGGATGGCAAACTCGTCGCGGAAACTCCCTGCATCACCGGCCACCAAAACGACGGCGCCTTCACCCCTGTCGGCGTCCACGCGGTCTCCAAAAAATCCGACACCCGCACCTCTAGCCACGGCTACTATTACTACAGCCAGCTCTGGCTCAAGGTCAACGGCAAAAATACCGACTACGCCATCCACTCCCTACTCCACAAGACCAACGGCCAACTCGTCGCCGGCCAAACCCTCGGCACCCAAAAATCCGACGGTTGCATCCGCCTCCCCGACGAACTCGCCGCCTGGCTTCGCCAAAACATCAAGGTCGGCACCACCATCATCATCGACGATCGTGCCTACAGCCCGTCCAGCGTCGGCTACGACGCCCTTATCAACCCTTAACGACCAACCACCCCCACCACGGGGGTGATTTTTATTCCACCTCCACACGCACGCGCGCACCTCACCACGTCCCTCGCTATTTCACCTTCACGCAATCTTCCCCCACCACCCCAGCCATCTCCGCCATAAACTCCGCATTCGTCTCCACCCTAAACGGCATCTTCAGTGCCTTCTTCTCCGCCCCCTCCTCCAGCACCAAAATCACCTCATTGAACCCCCCATTCTTATCACACACCCGCTTAATCGACGCCAGCACATCCACATCATTCGGATTCTTCACCAAAATATACACTCGCTCATGCCGCGTATCTTTCGGCGGATTCACCACCCGCACCGTCTCCACTACTGCCGCCCCCTGAGAACCACCAGAGCCTCCAGAACCGCTTTGGCCCCCGAACCTCGCCCCTCCGGCACCCCCGCCATAAGACCGCCCCGCCACGCCCTCCGACGACGTCCTTCCTCTCCGCCTAAACTGCGGCGCCTCTTTCGGCGGCGCCAACCTCGTCCCCGTCTCCTGATACCCTGCCAGCATCTCATCAGAAATCACTTCACAGCTATCCATCAACACCTTCACCTCCGGCGTCGGGTTCCCATTCTTATCTTTCGCATTCACCCGCCCCGTAATCTTCACCACATTATCTTGCACCAGCTTCCCCCCATACTCTTCAAACACACTCGGAAACACAATCACCTCCTGCTCACTGGTCTTATTCTCAATCTTCACAAACGCCATCTTCGTATTGCTCTTAGTCAAAATCGTCCGCACACTGGTAATAATCCCGCCCACCACCACCGTCTTCTCATCATTCTCCTGCGACACTACTGTAAACGGATGCGTCTGCTCCTCAAAAAACTTATCATACTTATCTAGCGGATGCGCAGAAATATACAGTCCCATGAGGTCGCGCTCCCATAAAAGCTGCTCCTTCTCACTATACTGCGTCGGCGCCGGCTTTATCTCCACCTCTGGCACCGCCGCGGCCGCCCCAAACGCCCCAAACAAATCGGTTTGCCCACTCGCCGCATCTTTCTGCATCTTCGCCCCATACGCCTGAATCGCCTCCAAATTATACAAAATATCGCTCCGGCTCCCAAACCGGTCAAAACCACCCGTTTTAATCGTCGACTCCCACGCCTTCTTGTTGAACTTCGTCGAATCCACCCGCTTCGCAAAATCACACACACTCTTAAACGGCCCATTCAGCTTCCGCTCCGGGATCACCTTCTCCTCCACCAGCGCCTTGCCCACCCCCTTAATCCCCGACAACCCAAACCGAATCGTCTTCTCGCCCTTCACAATACCAAAATCTCCAAAGCTCTCGTTCACGTCCGGCCCCAGCACCTTCAGCCCCATCCGCTTACACTCCGCAATCTCAATCGCCAAGCGATCCGTCCACCTCATATCGGCCGTCATCAACGCCGCCATATACGCATCCGGGTAATGCGCCTTCAAATACGCCGTCCAATAACTCACCAGCCCATAACACGCGGCATGACTCTTATTAAAACAATAGTTCGCAAAATCCAACAGCTCGCGCCAAAACTCCTCCGCAATCTCCTCGGTCGCCCCGCCCACCTTCACCGCCCCCTCAATAAACTGCGGCTTCACCTTATTCATCAAATCCACCTTCTTCTTACCCACCGCCTTGCGGAGCGTATCTGCCTGCCCACCAGTAAACCCACACCACTCCCGGCTTATCTGCATAAACTGCTCCTGATAAATCATAATCCCGTATGTGCTCTTGAGCGAATTCTCCAACCCTGGATGAAGATACGTAATCTCCTCCTCCCCATGCTTCCGCCGAATAAACGAATCAATAAACTGCATCGGCCCCGGACGATAGAGCGCCACCATCGCGATAATGTCCTCAAAATGGTCGGCCTTGAGGTCTTTCAAATACCGCTTCATCCCCGCACTTTCCAACTGGAACACCCCCGTCGTCTCCGCATTCTGGAGCAACTTATATGTCAACGGGTCATCCAACGGCACGCTATACATATCAATCTCCTCCCCATACACCTTCCGCACCATCCGGAGCGCATTATTAATCACAGAAAGGTTCGACAACCCCAAAAAGTCCATTTTAAGAAGCCCCAGCTCCTCAATCGTCCCCATCGGAAACTGCGCCGCAATCGGCCCCTTCGCACTCACCTCCAGCGGCACAAACTTCACCAAATCATCCGGCGCAATCACCACCCCACAAGCATGCACGCCATGCCCACGAATCGTCCCCTCCAACTTACTCGCAAAATCTAGCACCTCTTTACTGGTCGGGTTTGTCTCATACTCATTTTTGAGGTCTGGCACATCCCGAATCGCATCCGGCAAATGACAATGATGCCCCATCACCGGGTCTGGCACCATCTTCGCCAGCCTATCCGCCTCTGCATACGGCACTTCGAGCACCCGCGCCACATCCCGCACCGCGTTCTTCGCCATCATCTTACCAAACGTCGCAATGTTCGACACCCGCCCCTTGCCATACTTCTCCGTGCAATACTCAATCACCTCATCCCGCCGCGTATCTTGAATGTCCGTATCAATATCTGGCATAGAAATCCGGTCGGGGTTCAAAAACCGCTCAAACAGCAAGTCATACTTCATCGGGTCCAGCTCGGTAATGCGCATAGCATAGGCCAGCAAAGCCCCCGCCGCACTCCCGCGCCCCGGCCCATAAATAATCCCTTTTCGCTTACCCCAGTTAATAAAGTCCCAGACAATCAAGAAATACCCATTATACCCCATCTTATCTACAACCGACAGCTCATAATCAATCCGCGGGAGTAGCTTATGTAGCTCATCCCGCCCCTTGTCCACCTCCGTCAAAATCTCCCGACACTGCTCCACGGAAAGCTCCGCCGCCTCCTCCTCACTCTTCCCACCATAGCGAAACACCAGCCCCCGAAACACCAGCTTGTCCAGATACGTCTTGTCCGTCTCCCCCTCCGGCACCGGAAACTTCGGGATCAGGATGCGCCCCAGCTCCAGTTCCACATTACACCGCTCCGCAATCCGCTTCGTATTCAGCACCGCCTCCGGACAAGTCTTCTGCCACCGCGCAATAATCTCCTCCGGCGGGATCACATGCAATTCAAACTCCTTGAGCGACATCCGATTTGTATCCGATAAATTCGACCCCGTGCCGACGCAAAGCAACACCTCATGCGTATCTTGGTCTTCATGTTTCAAATAATGCGCATCGCACGTCACCACCAGCGGCACGCCCAACTCCTCCGCGTGCGCCATGTGCCACTCATTGATTTTCTGCTGTTCCTTCCAATGCGTCGGCGAATCCGGATGCCCATGATCTTGCATCTCCAAATAAAACCTATCTCCATACACCTTCTTATACCACTCAATCAACTCCACCGCCTTCTCATCATCCCCCGCCCGAATCGCCTCACTGATCTCCGACCCCGCACACCCCGACAGACAAATAACCCCCTCACTATACTTCTCCATGTCTACATGGTCAGTCCGCGGTTTATAATATTTCCCATTTATCTCCGCATTACTCATCAACCGGCACAAATTCTCAAACCCCTTATCGTTCATCGCAAGAAGCGTAATATGAAACCTCTGCTTATCATGCGCCGGGTCGCGGTCTTCCAGCCGCCGCGCCGCCACATACGCCTCCAACCCCAAAATCGGCTTCACGCCCGCATCCTTACAAGTCTTATACAGCTCGACCAACCCCGACATCGTGCCGTGGTCCGTCACTGCCACCGCCTCCATCCCTTTTTCCTTCACAAACTCCACCAGCTCCGGAATCTTCGTCAACCCATCCAACAGGGAATAATGCGTATGATTATGCAAATGCACGAAATCGCTCGGCTTTAAAACAATCTCTTTCTCTCCCTCCACATTTTCCATAAAATCATTATACCACGCTGAAACTTTTTATGTTAAAATAAATATAACCATGGAAGAAAAATTACGTAATTTATCTCAAAATATCGAAAACAACA
>CAZDTL010000011.1:0-17610 GCA_964508335.1 uncultured Candidatus Saccharibacteria bacterium | reverse complement strand
ATTATATCACAAAACTAGAGATTTGAGTAGGGTGAAAAGTGGCTTAAAATTCGAGGATTTTGTGATGAGAAGTGCGGCCGGATTTGATGGTGATGGAAGTTTTGGGGATGTCGAATTCTTTGGAGAGGAGTTTGAGGAGGGCGGCGTTGGCTTCGCCGTCGTGGGCGCGTTCGCGAAGATGGGCGATGTAGCTCGTCGCGGTGATTTTTTCTAGTTTGGGGCCTTGTTTGGAGCCGGGTTTGACATGGACGGAGATGAGCATATTTTTATTGATAGTCGGCGATAAAATTTTTAATTATCATCGCGAATGACTCAATCGGAAGTAAGTCTTTTGACCTTTTAGAGAGTTTAAAATCGCTAGCGCCGCCTTTTTCCATGCTAACAAGAGTGCCAGCTTTGCCGGTGGCGAGGTCGGCTTTGGACCAGACGTTAAAGACGATTTTGGATGGGCAAATTCCGAGGCAGATAACGGCTTGATACTCACGATGAAGACGGACATGATTAAATTGAAAGCCGCCATTAACATCTTCGCTGGCGGTTTTAATTTCAAAAGTTAAGCCCTCAATTTCAAGGTCCCATGGAGAAGTATACGCATCGTTGCCTTTTGGGGTTTTAGGATATTGATTCTTGAAACTGAGGTGGTCGCAAAGTTTTTTGATAAAAGACTGGCCAACTTTGCCGACAGCAGTGTTAGATACAAGTTTAATGCCGCCGTACGGGGAGTTGTTCCATTTGAGATCGTTAGGGTTTTCTGAGATAGCTTCTTTGAGAATAGCTTCGTAGTCAAGCATTTTTTAATCCTCCGTCTAATAAGGCTTGCTTAATATGATACATCGAAATGTGGTGGCAGTTATGAGCTGCTAGATTGCTGTATTTTTTCCAATCTGTGTTGTCGATGATGGAGCGTATTATATTATTTTGCTGTTTAGTTGAAAAGCCGTATCCGCAGACGTATTTAACGTTTTGAAAATCATCTACGGTTTTAGGTGGGGTGTCGTAGAAAGTCCTTTGAAGGAAGAAAGAGGCAGTCTTCATTTTTTCTTGACCGCAAAGGCGCTCTTTGCGCATATCGACCGTGAATAGATCCAAAACATCCGAAAAATCTATATCTTGCGGAGGCACGTTGTTCCCCTTTTTCCAAATCGTCCATAGGGAGTTGATACGTTCATTTTTGCCGTCTGGCCGATGGTAGCTATCGATGGGGAGCTTTTCGAAATACTCCAGAGTTAATCCTTTAACCCTGATTCTGGGGCTACCTTTACCGATGCTCTGAAAAGACATAGGCAAGATGAAGAAGACATAATCCGCAGAGTTAATAGCGCATTGATTGACGAATTGAAGAGCTAGCCATCCTCTATAGCCAAAAGGCGGATTTCCGATATAGATGAGCTTCTTATCATGAGGGATTTCAGGGCGCCATGTGAGAAAGTCGGCTTCTTTGACTTCGCTATCCATGGGACATATATCGATACCGATACGTTGCGCAGGTGGTAGGAATTTCAGAAAAGCACCGTTACCAGCTGCTGGTTCTATAAAGAGACAATCGTCAAGAGAAATGCCTTCTTGCTCTAAAAATTTGAAAGCTTCTTCACAGCAGTGAGCGGCAATGTCTGAGTTGGTGAAGAATTGGTCTAGTTGGGTTTTGTCGAGATTAACCCACTTGGGGATATTGACGTTTTGCCAAAGTCGATTGCGCCTTGTGATGGCGCGTTTTATCTCCAAGTCGTCTTGATTCATATAGCCAGTTTATCACTAGGGGTAGCAAAAAGCAATAACGCTTTGCGGCGGTAGATTTGTCCCGAGGCACACGACATGATAGAATGTTCGTATGAAAAAGATTTTGGCGGTGTCGGGAGGGGTGGATTCGATGGTGATGTTGGATTTGGCGGTGCGGAAGTTTCCGGCCGAGGAGTTGGTAGTGGCGACTTTTGATCATGGGACGCGCGAGAGTTCGCGGGAAGATGCGGAGTTTGTTGCGCGGATTGCGTACGCGCTACAATTGAAGTTTTACAGGGGTGAGGCACGGTTGGGGATGAAGATTAGTGAGGAGAAAGCGCGCGAGAAAAGGTATGAGTTTTTGCGGAAGGTGGCGTTTTTGGAGAAAGGGGAGATTTGGACGGCGCACCATTTGGATGATTTGGTGGAGACGGTGGCGATAAATTGTTTGCGGGGGACGGGCTGGCGGGGGTTGGCAGTGCTGAGTGCGCCTGGAGTGAGGCGGCCGCTGATTGAGGGGGTGTTTGGGGAGGTGTTTGATAAGCGTGGGATTTTGAGGTATGCGGCGGAGCGGGAGATTAGTTTTAGGCAAGACCCGACTAATGCGAGCGAGCAGTATTTGCGGAATCGGGTGCGGGAGAGGTCGAGGGGAGTGTCGGCGGAGACGAAGCGGGAGGTTTATGAGCTGTGGGTGAGGCAGGTGGAGATTAAGCGGGAGGTGGAGGCGATTTTAGAGGCGGTGTTGCCGGAGGATTTGAGGTTTAGGCGAGAGTGGTTTGAGGGGGTGGGCGAGCGAGAGGCGATGGAGATTTTACGGGCGGGGCTGGTGCGGGCGGGGGTGTCGGCGACGTGGCCGCAGATTCGGGAGTTTTATCGAGCGATTTTGAATTATGAGAGCGGGAAGAAGTTTAACCTGCCAGGCGGTAGGTTGGTGGAGTTGAAGCGGCGAGATTTTCAGCTGAAAGTGTGGTAGAATAAAGTTATGTTAATGAATGCTTCGCGACTTTTGGGGTATCCGGTTTTAAGTTTGCATGTGGGTGGGCCGGTGGCGCGGGTAGTCTCGGAGATTGTTGACCCGGAGAAATTGAAGATTGTGGCGTTTTACGTGGAGGGGCCAGCGATAAAGAATGACCCGGAGGTGGGGGAGATTATGGAGACGAGTGATGTGCGGGAGTTTGCGAATATGGGGATGATTGTGGATTCGGTGGATGATTTTGTGAGCGAGGGGCAGGTGAAGAAGCTGGATGAGATTTTGGGGCTGAATTTTTCTTTGTTTGGGCTGAAAGTGGTGACGAAGAAAGGCACGAAGCTGGGGAAGATTTTAGACTTCGTTGTGGACACGGATACGTTTATGGTGCATCAGTTGGTGGTGAAGCGGCCGGCGGTGAAGGCGTTTTTAGACCCAGAGTTGATGATTCCGCGGAAGGAGATTTTGGAGATAAATGATTATGAGGTGGTAGTGAAAGACGAAGAGGATAAGATTCGCAAGCGGGCAGCGAAGGAAGATTTTGTGCCGAATTTTGTGAATCCGTTTCGGGAGCCGGATTTTTCGACGAGCAGAGTAGAAAGACCGAGGAAGCCAAGTGGCCAGGAGCAAGTTTAAGAAAGCACTGTTGACGGTAGCAGTGATTTGGGCGTTTTTAGTGGCGGGGGCGGGGACGTATTTTGGGTTGCGCTATGGTTTGAAGATGAGAGGTGAAGAACAAGTTGTGGCGTCGACATATGATGCGATGGGGCATGTGATGGGGGATGGGTTGAAGTATATATATTATAAGACGATGGTTTGGGGGACGGTAGTGGCGGATTTTGAGGATTTTCGGGCGAAGGTGGCGGAGACTATGACGGGCGGGATGACGATTCGTTGGCGCCAGTGATGTTGCAACAATCGACGGGGTTGAGGAATTGTGGGGCGTTTAATCCGTGGCCGCTAGATTCTGAACTTTGGACTTTGCGTTAGAGAGTGGGTTCGGGGAGTTCTTGATTGTTGTAGAACTCTTCGACGAGAGGGCGAGAGAGGTCGAGGGGAAAGCCGTGACGGGCGAGGTAGGCGAGGAGTTTTTGGGGGTCGGAGGTTTTAGGGCCGCGTTTTTGGATGACTTTTTGGATTTCTTCGGCCTCGTTGCGAGGGGAGTGTTCGAGAAGCTCGGTGATTAAATCTTGGTTGATTCCCTTTTGGGTGAGTTCTTGGCGAAGGCGGCGAGCGGAGATGCCTTTTTTGAGGAAGCGGTTTTCGATGAACCAAGTGGCGAACTTTTGGTCGTTGAGGTAGTTTTTGGATACGAGCTTGGCGATGATTTGGTTGATGTCAGCGTCGGTGTAGTCGGCATGGTTCTGGAAGCGTTTTTCGCGGAGGTGGTCGCGAGTTTCTTTGATGGAGTGCGGGCGGGTTAAGACCCATTCGAGGGTGCGAGCGTAGAGTTTGCCGTAGGCGGAGGCGTGTTTGAGGTTGACGAGTTCGTCGGCGGTGAGGGTTTGACCGATGCGGAGGTGGAAGTCGACGACTTGGGTAAGGTCGAGCGAGAAGGAGAATTCGCCGTCGAGGAAGACGTTGACGCGGTTTTGGTTGCGGACGCCAGGTTTGAGGTCGGTGATTTGGTTTTTAGGAGATTTTGAGGCTGGGTTTGAGGCGGACAGAGAGGCCTCTGGGGCGGATTTGAAGTTGAAGATTTCCATTAGAGATATTTTTCGATATAGGTGCGAAGGACAGGGAGGTGGGCGGAGTTTTCGCGGAGTGGGGGTTTGACACGGGCGCGGATGAACATGTCGAGGTCTGCAAGGGAGACCCATTCGACAGATTCGACTTCTTCGCGATTGAGTGCGAGTCGGTCGTTTTTGCCGGTGCGGTCGGCGAGGTAGACGGAGATGAGCTTTTTGTCGGTGGCGTAGGCGCAGACGAATTTCAAATCTTCTGGTTTTAGTTTGAGGCCAATTTCTTCTTGAGTTTCGCGGAGGGCGGCCGTGAGCGAGTCTTCGCCTTTGTCGATGTGGCCGCCGGCGGAGGAGTCGTAGAAGCCGCCATTGGTGACATTTTGGGAACGTTTTTGGAATAAGATGTAGACGGTGTTGTTTTCGCGCTTAACAAGCCAGACGCCGGCGCCACCTTCAAGAGCGTCGGGTTCTGGTAATTGTCTTTCGGGATAGACTGGTGTTTCTTTAAGAATGGCGCGCGCAGTCCGGTCGTAGTATTGGAAAGGTTTTTTGTCTCCCACCTCGATTCCTCCTTAGGCTTCTTCGCGGCGAGCAGCTTCGTCGCGGACTTTTTTGTCGATTTCTTCCATGAGTTCGGGCTTTTCGCGGAAGAGTTTTTTGACGGCTTCGCGACCCTGGCCGAGAGTTTCACCGTTGTATTTGAGGAAGGCGCCAGCTTTGTCGATGATGTTGTATTGGACGGCAAGATCGAGGATGTCGCCGACTTTGGAGATGCCTTCGTTATACATGATGTCGAATTCAGCAGTGCGGAAAGGCGCGGCGATTTTGTTTTTGACAATTTTGACTTTGGTGCGGTTGCCGGTGATGTTGTCGCCTTCTTTGATTTGACCGATGCGGCGGATGTCAAGACGGACGGAGGCGTAGAATTTGAGGGCGTTGCCGCCGGTGGTGGTTTCGGGGTTGCCGAACATGACGCCGATTTTCATGCGGATTTGGTTGATGAAAATGACGGTGGCCTTGGATTTGCTGATGATGCCGGTGAGCTTGCGCATGGCTTGAGACATGAGGCGAGCCTGGAGGCCCATTTGGGCTTCGCCCATGTCGCCGTCGATTTCGGCTTGGGGGACGAGAGCGGCGACGGAGTCGACGACGATGAGGTCGACGGCGCCGGAGCGGACGAGGGTTTCGCAGATTTCGAGGGCTTGCTCGCCGTTGTCAGGCTGGGAGATGAGGAGGTTGGCGGTGTCGACACCGATGCGCTTAGCGTAGGCGGGGTCGAGAGCGTGTTCGGCGTCGATAAAGGCGGCGGTGCCACCTTGTTTTTGGATTTCGGCAATGGCGTGGAGGGTGAGGGTGGTTTTGCCGGAAGATTCGGGGCCGTAGATTTCGATAATGCGGCCTTTAGGGTAGCCGCCGCCGAGAGCGAGGTCGAGCGAAAGAGAGCCAGAGGGGATGAGCTGAACGTCGATTTTTTTGGCGTCGCCGAGTTTCATGATGGAGCCGTCGCCAAAGGATTTGGTGATTTGAGCGATGGCGAGGTTAAGCGCCTGAGAGCGGGCGTTGGCTTTTTGGTCATTTTGGTCATTTTTTGTTGCGTTGTTGTCCACCGTTGGTTTCTTTACCATAGTAGTATTACCTCGTTTTAATTAAGATGTAAGTCCATTATATCTGTTTTTGGGGTTTTTAGAAAGAGGTTTATTGGGGATTTTTGGGTTTGGCGTTATAATTGAGGCATGGATAATGTGTTTTCTAAAATTGTGAGGGGCGAGATTCCCTGCTATAAAATTTATGAAGATGAGCGGACGTTGGCGTTTTTGGATATTGCGCCGGAATCGAAAGGACATACGCTAGTGATTCCGAAGGCGGAGGTCGATAAGATTTATGAGTTAGGCGATGAGGATTATCGGGCGTTGTTTGAGACGGTGCGGAAAGTGGCGCGGCGGATGGAGGAAGTACTGGGGCAGAGGACACTGATGAAGGTGGTGGGGACGGACGTGCCGCATGCGCATGTGCATTTGATGCCACTTGACCCGACGTGGAAATATGGGCGGACGCTGAAACTTTCTAAGGATGAGTTTTTAGAGATACAAAATAAGCTCAAATTTTAGTTCTACCCCTGTTATAGAGCTAATCAGAGCGCGTGTGAAAATCGCGACAAAATTGCGCGGTTTTTGCGGGCAAAGTGCACGAAGTTAGATGACTCGGGAGACTTCTTCGAGGGTGGTGGTGCCGCTTAGAGCCATGAGGAGGCCTTTTTGTTCGAGGGTGAGCATGCCGTTTTTCTTGGCGACGGCTTCGATTTTTTTGGTGTTGACGTCGGCAACGTTGCCACGGAGGAAGTCAGAGATTTCGTCGGAGACGACGAGTTGCTCCATGATGACGGCGCGGCCGGCGTAGCCGAAGGGGTTGGCTTCGGTGGGGACGGGGCGGAAGAGGCGAATGTGGTCGGGGTTGAAACTATCGACGCCGGCGAGGTGGTCGCGGAGGTATTTTTTAATCATGTCGTCTGGTTCGTATTCTTCTTTAGAGTCGGTGAGTTTGCGGACGAGGCGCTGGGCGACGACGAGGCGGATGGAGTTGGCAAAGATGGGGTTGGTGCCGATGAGGTCAATCATACGCGAGAAAGCGGAGGCGGAAGAGTCGGCATGGAAGGAGCTGAGGACAAGGTGGCCGGTGATGGAGGCTTGGATAGCGGTTTTGGCGGTGTCGGCATCGCGGATTTCGCCGACCATGACAACGTCTGGGTCGAGACGGAGGACGCTACGCAGACCTTCGGCAAAGGAGCCGCCGTCGTTGGTTTTGATGGGGATTTGAGAGATGCCAGTAATGCCGTATTCGATGGGGTCTTCGAGGGTGATGATTTTTTTGTCGGTGGTGTTGAGGGCGTTGAGCATGGAGTAGAGGGTGGTGGATTTGCCAGAGCCGGTGGGGCCGACCATAAGGACGAGGCCGCGAGGTTTGCGGATGATTTCTTCGATTTCTAGGCGCTCCGGTTCGGAAAGGCCGAGGAGGTCGAGTTGAAGGAGAGATTCGTCGAAGTTGAAAAGGCGAAGAACGGCGTCTTGGCCATACATGGTGGGGACGGTTTCGACGCGGACATTGAGGATGTGGGTGGACTTGTCGCGATGGATTTCGGTTTGGAGGTGGCCGGATTGAGGCTTCATAGAGGCGGAGGAGACGTTAGCGCGAGAGGAGAGTTCACCCATGATGACGCGGTAACGGTCGCGGCTTAAATTGGCGACTGGATGGAGGAGACCGTCGACGCGCATGCGCACGCGGATTTCTTGGCGGAGGTTTTCGATGTGGATGTCGGAAGCGCCGAGCCTGTCGGCCTGGTCGAGGAGGAAGTCGAAGACTTTGCTGGAAGAGACGGAGTTGAGAGTGTGGGAGACGGCAGCGATGGTTTCAGAATCGCCTTCGTCGCTGATTTTGATGTCGTCGTAATGGACTTCTTTGGGCGGGTCGTAGCGAAGCATGAAGATGCGGTAGGCCGAGCCGGAGATGAGGAAGAAGTCGACGCGTTCGCCTTCTTTGTTGTAGTTGTTGCGAATTTCTTGAAGAAGGTGGCGCGGGGTTTGGCTGGTAATCATGAACTGGTAGTGCTCACTCTCGCCGCCTTTAGAGAGCGGAAGGATGTAGTTTTTGTGCATTTCTTCCTTGTCGAGCAGGCCATTGACAAGAGGGATGGAACTTTCGAATTCGCGAGTGTCGAGATAGGGCAAGCCGAGGATGCGGGCGCGGTTGCGGGTGGCCGCCTCTTCGTTGTCGCGGCGCTTCTCTTGAAGCTCTTCTTCGTTCATGTGTTTATTATAGCATAAACTTTTATTTGTTGAGCGTGATGTTGAGATTGTTGGAAAGGTGGTAGGTGCCGTCGTGGATGAAGATGACGGGTTCTAGCTCGAAGTTGCCTGGGGTGGCGACGTAGAGCGGGATGTGGATTTCGTTGCCATGATATTTTTGGTTGAGGCTGAGTTTGACGTATTCGTTGTTGTTGCGAACGAGATAGAGGCCGTCACTGCCAGAGAAGGTAGCGGAGAACTTGAGGCCAGTGGGCAAGGCGACATTAAGTTCGCCGTTGCGGTTTTCTCCCTGAAGGGCGGAGATGTTGACGACGAGATCGACGGTGCTGCCGAGATTGGCGGAACCTTCGAGACGAATGGCGAGGTCGGAGGCAACATCGGTGGCTTCGGAGATGCGGCCTTGGTAGTAATAGGTAGCGTAGAGGTCGGCAGAGCCGACGCGGAAGTTAAGGGTGGCGAGGTCGGCGGAAGAGTAGACGCGCTTAGCAACGGTAAGGCCGTTAAGGGTGAGGTGTTCGGTGCCTTCCGAGCGAGCGATGTCTATGGTTTCCTGTTTGACAAGGGAGGCTTCGTTGTTATTGAAGAAGGAGATGAAGGCGAAATAGAGATAGTCGGAGCTGGGGGCATCGGCAGAGGCTTGGTCGATGAGGGCCGTGGCATTGGTTTTGTCGACCATGGTGGAAAGGAGGGCGTAGAGATCGGCGTTGTCGGCGGAATAGGTGATGGCTTGGTATTGTGCTTTGGCGGAGTCGTAGTCGCCGAGGAGGGCGTAGGAAAGGCCGAGGAGGGTGCGTTCAATAGAGTTGAGGTCGGCAGAGTTGAGGGCATTGAGTTCTAGCAAGATTGGTTCGCGGAAGCTGGCGAGGACGAGGTATTTTTCTAGGGCAGTGGTGGTGTCGTCGCCGATTTCTACCTGGAAGCTAGTCGCGCTGAGGTCGAAGTAATCTGCGGCGTAGCAGTTAGCGAGGGCGGTGAGGATGTAGTCGCCACTGGCGTTGGCGAGTGGTTTGAGAGCGCCGGCGTCGGTGAGATAGGCGGAAAAGTCGGGAGCTTTAGTGAGGCCGGTTTCTTGGTAGAGTTTAGTGCGGAGTGCTTGGGCTTTGTAGTAGGCGATTTGAGTGTCGAGGCGCTCGGTGAGGTTGCGTTCGATTTTGTCTAGGTAGTCGAGGTATTTTTTGGCTTCGCCACTGTAGAATTCGACGATGATGGGGTTTTTGGCGGGAGTGAGGGTTTTGGTTTCGGCAAGGCTGAGGGTTTGTTTGATGGCGACTTCTTGGGCGGTTTCGAGGATGGTGATGGGGAATTCCATGGCGTCTTCGTTACCAGAGTCGTCACGGGCGGCGATTCGGGCGGTATAGTCGCCAACCGAAAGTTTGCCAAGATTGCCGTAGACGGTTTCGCCGCGGGCGCCAGAAGCTTCAAGGTAGAGAGAAGTGTCTTTGATTTCGAAAGTGTAGTGGATAGCGTCAGAGCCAGCAACGAGGGCGGTGGCGTTGAGAACGAGGTCGTCGGTGGATTTAACCTTTTTGGGTGAGATGGTAGAGATGGAGAGGGGGAGGAAAGAGCTGATTTTTTGTGTGCCAACACCGGCGGCGATGACGTCGGCAGGTCGGATGGCGAGAGCAGTGAGGCGGAAGGAAGTGATAGAGTCGTTGAGGTCAAATTCAAACTCAACTTCGCCGTTTTCGAAAGATTTTTCGCCGAAGAAAATCGTGTCGCCGAAGTTAGAGCGGCCACCGTCACCGCCAGCGCCGAGACCACCACCAGTCGTTAGCTCGTAGTCGCGATAGGTCGACATAGAGTAGCCCTTGTAGGCTTTGTTGGCGTAGATGCTAGAGAGGAGGTTGGCGGAATCTTCGCCAGCATTAAAGACGGCGTCGTTGACGACAGAGAGATTGACTTTGCCAGAGCCAGCACGCGAGCCGTCTGGGTAAGTAATGGTGAGCTTGGCCTTGACGTGGTCGCCAGGAGCGTAGGAAGTTTTGTCGGTTTCGATAGCGACGGTGAGGGTGGCGTTGGCGTCGTCGTAATCGTAGTAGCTGGGGGCGATGCGATAGAAACGCCCGTCTTTGAAGTAAGCACCGACGAACTTTGCACCTGGATATAGATTGTAGTCGAAGGAGAAGTCGAAGGTATTGTTGTTTGAGACCGAGGCGGAGACTATGCGCTCTTTGTAGCCGATGGCGAGAACACTGCCGGTGTTTTCGACGCTTTCGCCAGAGGCATCGTAGAGGCCGAGGCTGAAGGCGTCGTTGAGATTGTAGTGCGAGGAACCGTTGACATTACGGAAGCCGAAACGGTAGTAATAATACTCTGAGGATAGGCCGGCGTCGTTGAGAGCGTTGGTCCAATCGTAGTGACTAAGGACGGCAGAGTTGGAGCCGTAAGCACCATAACCGTCGCTACCGAGGAAGGAACCGCGGTGATAGTAAGTGTCGGAAGAGTAAGCCGGGCGCCCTAGGGAGTCGGTAGTGGAGATTTGGACAGAGTAGGAGTAGTAAGTATCTTCGGTAGAAGGCTGATAATCTTCGGAGTAAGAGTAGGAGAACTTGCCATTCTCGAAGGTGATAGCAGATGAAGAAATGGCGCTGTCGGTAGTAGTGTAGTGATAATTGGGGGTGTTTTCTTTGGTGTAATTGTTGTAATAGTAGCCAGTGATGGTACGGGTGGTTTTATGTTCGTAGACGGTGATGGTGGCGGGGCCAGAGTAGCTAGAAGAAGCAAGCAGGTTGTAGTTGCCCCAAACGATGTTGATGTCGCGAGAAACGTCAAGATTTTTGGCGGTAAAGTCGAGAGTTTTTTGGGTGGCGTCTTGAGTGGCGCTAATAGAAAGATTGGAGCGCAGAATATATACGGTGCTATAAGTAGAGTATTTGTTGTATTCGGCGCCGGCAGAGTTGACTTCTATACTGCGGCTATCGAGAATATAGGAGGCACTGGGTGAGGAGAGGGTGGCGTCAGTGGGAAGAGTAAAGGTGGCTTCGCCGTAAGAGTTGGTAGTAGAATAATAATCGTGCTTGTTGTAGGTAACGACAAGATCTTTGTTGGCGGCGGGGAAGCCGGTGACATGGGAGACTTTGACGGAAAAGACATAATCTTCACCAGAGAGGACGTAGTTTTTGGACGTGATAAACTCGTAGGTGTAGTTTTCTAAGGTGTAATCTTCGATAGTGATGTAGCGCGAAGCGATGACAGAATCGTTGTAGACGAGATTGAGGCCGCCGTAGGAAAGGTCTTTGAAGTTATCAAGGTTGAGTTCGACAGAGAAAGTGCCGTCCGAATTGAGAGTGACAGAGTGTTTGAAGAGGGTAATAGTTTCGCCAGATTGATAGCTGGTTAAGGTGAGACTGAACTTGCTCAAATCTGGGGCGTCGGCAAAGAATTGGAGAGGAGCGTATCCCCAGATTTTGATGGTGTCGGTGGGCTTGTAGAGTGGGCGGTCGGTATAGACGAAGCCGCTGGGGTATAAGTCGTTTTTGAAGTTGCTAAGACCGATGATGAGTGGCTGGTCATCTTCGCCAATTTTGGCGTAGTCGAGATCGGCGGAGAAGTCGGAAAAGTTTTCGAGCCTGAGGAGGCCGTCGCCATCGGTGTAATAATCGTGGTTTTTGAAGTTGATTTTGGCGCCGGATTTGAGCGATTCGCCTTCGGCAACCCAAAAGATGAGGTCGCGCTCGGACTCAAAGGCGTAGGCGTTGAGATTGTTGACTTGGACGCTGGCGGTTAAGAGGTTAGCACCGTCGGCAGATTTAATGCGGAGGATGTAGTAGCCCGTGGGCAGAGTATCGTCGAGGACGATGGTTTTAGTGTAATTGGAGCTTTCGAGCTTGCGGAAGGTTTTGTCGCCGAGAGATTCGCCGGAGACGTTTTCGCCCTTGAGGTGACGAATGAAGTCGTCGGCAGAGTAGAGCTTTTCGACAGAGATGCGCTCGGCGGAGTTGTATTCGGACTGGTTGACGACGAGAACCGGAGTGTCGGATTCGTGGAAGGTGGAAATCTTGTCTAAAGTGATGTAGCGGTCGCGAGCGTCGCTAGATGAAACTGCACGAGCAAAAGTGGAGAAAGAGGAGTGGAAATCTTCTTGCATGGTTTCTTCGCCGTAGGTGAGGCCGGAGGTGATAGTGATTTCGTAAGTAGTATTGGCAGCAAGAGGCGAGCTAGGGGAAAAACGCCAACCACGCGCGGTTTTAGCAAACGAGCCGCTAACGGAGGGGGAGATTTGGAAGTGCTCCTCGACGCCGGAGACATCCGGATAAGAAAAGTTAAACTCAATGGCAGAGTTTTCGGAGACGTAGCTAGCGCCATTGGCTGGGTAGATTTTGGAGACAGAGAGAGCTTTTTTGGTTTGGAAAGCCCATTTGTAGGCAAACACCGAGCCGCTAACGGAGTTGAGGTTAAAGACGGTATTGTCAGCAAGAGCGGAGGTAGGGGTTAGCTCATATTCGGTGCCAGGTTTGGTTTCTTTAAGGTCGTAGTCGATGGCAGGGTCGAGAACAAGGATGTTTTTGAGCTTTTCGATGGAGGCGTTTTCGGTTTTAATGATGAGGTGAGAGTCATTTTTGAGGATGCCATTTTCTAACTCGGTGGGGGCAATACTAATGATTTTGGCTTCGGTTTCGCCGGAGAAGAGCGAGATGACGCCAGAGAGGTTGCCGAAGGTTAGCAGGCTATACATGGCGCCG
This sequence comes from uncultured Candidatus Saccharibacteria bacterium, assembly GCA_964508335.1. Lineage (GTDB taxonomy): Bacteria > Patescibacteriota > Saccharimonadia > Saccharimonadales > Saccharimonadaceae > Nanosyncoccus. The sequence continues at coordinate 4,763 of CAZDTL010000011.1, read as the reverse complement.
CCGATGATGCTGATAAGGATAGCAGTAGCGGCAGAAAATAAAACGTCGTGGAGATTTTTCTTTTTGGTGGCGGCGAAGTCGTCGGAGTCGGCCGAAGCTGGAGTTGACTCAGGTTCGCCAGTGAAGGCGTGTTCGATTTCGGCTTCGGTGGGAGTGGTGTCAGAAAAAGCGCCGATAACTTCGGCTTCGGTGGGTTCGTGTTTAGTGTTGGTGTTTGGCTCTGGTTCCGAGCGCATATATCTCTCCTTTATGACCTTTACTCAACTATTATACCGGATACCCCCCCCCCGCGTGTCAAGTAGCTAGTTTAATTTTAGCATAAAACTGTTATGCTTGGAAGTGCGAGAAACTATGCTATAATTTATTATTATGCGTAAGAAAATCGACAAAGTGATTGCGAAACTAAATCGCAACAACAATCATAAACACAGCGACAAGCGTCAGCATTTGCGTCATAAAGACGGTCGCTAGTCTTAAACCACCCCTCATCTAGGGGTGGTTTTTGTTGATGACGTGGCACGGCGGGCTGTTGGCCGAAAATCTGCGGTGAGAAAACTAGTGAAAAGGCTACCGAGGAGGTTACCAAGAATGGCGAGGATGAGCGACCAAGAGAAGGTGGCGGCGGAGCCGAGCGTGATGATGTTGGCAATGCAGTGCTGGAAGCCACAAAAGATGAAAAGCGGGATACCGAAGAGGATGCCGAGCGGAGTGCCTTGTTTATACATTTTGACGGCGAGATACATAATGACCCCGCAGAGGAAGGATTTGACGAAGAAAGCGAGCGAGAAGTCCCAGCCGGCAACTTTGGCTAAAGCTGGTTCGATGATTGAGGGATCAGCAACGCGGAAGAGGAGGCCGAAGAGATAGCCGCCAATGAGATTAAACAAGAGGATGAGAGCGAGGTCTTTGAGTTTTAGTTTGTTTTCGAAGAAAAAACCACATTTGCCAGTGAAGAGGTTAAGTTCGAGGTAGCAGACGCCAAGAAGCCCGAAGGCGAAAATGACGGGGCCGATAGGATTACCAAGTTTGAGTAAAGCGAAGTTGCCAAGACCGATAAGAATGGCGGCGGCGAAAGATTTTTTGATGAGGCTGAGCATGCGATTACTCCTTGGATTTTTTAAGGTCGGTGTAGAAAGTTTTGAGGGTGAGAGCGAGAGGCGGGAGCGGGTCGTCGGTTTTCATGTAGTTGTAGGTGATGGAGCCATCGGCGGCGGAGACGGTGGCGTAGTAGCGCCAGAGGAGGCCGTGACCGAAGCTCTCGAGGTGCTTGTCGGGATTGTCAATGGTGTCGGAGAGAAAATCTTCAAGCTTGTTGAGATAGCGGGCTTGCTTGGTTTTGTAGCCCTTGTTGAAGATGTTTTCTAAGAGGTTTTTCTGGGCGAAGTAGCTCCAGACTTCTTCGTCCTTGCCCTCTTGAGTGATAACATTGCCAAAGGCGTCGTATTTAATGGCAGCCTTAAGCTCCTTCTCAAGCGAGGGGAGGTGTTTTTCGATTTCCGTGCGATAGTCCCGCATTAGCTCAGCGAGGAGTTTCTGAAAATCATCGTCGAGAGATTTACGACGTTTGTCGATTTCTGTTGCTTCTTCATCCCAAAACATTTGCATCTATTGTATCATAATTTCTTAGAAATATGGTAAAATATGCTTGCGCCGCCTTAGCTCAGTGGATTAGAGCACTTGTCTTCGGAACAAGGGGTCGTGGGTTCGAATCCCTCAGGCGGTACCATTTTTTGTGTTAATTAGTCAATTGAGTCGGCGAGTTTGATGAGTGTGCGTTGGAGAAGCTTGGGCAGAAGAATCAAAAGTGGAAAAGTGACAAATGCGATGATGGCGGCCAGTGCGAGGATAGTGGGAGAAATTACCGGAGCAAGCCCAAAGATGGGACGGAGAAAAACAAAGCAAATACTGAGCCCGACGACGCAACCAGAGAAAACAATTGCGCGATAGGTGTTGAACGGATAGCAAAGCCGAAAAAGATAGATGAGGCTAACGAGGGCAAAGACGATGGTGCAGGCGGTGGAGATCTCTGGCACGGGGATGTTGACGATGGTGCAACCAATCATCATGAGAAAAACTGCAACGGTAGCCGTAATGCCGCCGGGGATGGCTTTGTTGAGGATGTTGGAGATGAAACGGCCTTTGATTAAATCTTCGTTGGGAAGTTGCGCCAAGAAGAAAGATGGTAAGCCGATTGTCCAAACTGAAAGCATGGTAACTTGAGCAGGGAGCATGGGATAGGGTAAGCCAAAGACGATAGTGACGATGGCAGCGAGGACGGAAAAAACGTTTTTGAGGATAAAAAGGCTGCCGGAACGTTCGAGGTTGTTGACGACGCGACGACCTTCGCGGACGACGGCGGGCATTTTGGAGAAGTCGGAGTCAAGCAGGACGAGTTGGGCAGACTGGACAGCGGCGTCGCTGCCGGAAGCCATGGCGACGCTACAATCAGCGTCTTTAAGGGCGAGGACGTCATTGACACCGTCGCCGGCCATGGCGACTTTGTGGCCGTGGGCTTGGAGAGCTTTGACGAGTTTGCGTTTTTGTTCGGGAGTGACACGGCCGAAAACGGTGTATTTTTCTGCCGCTTCGGCGAGTTGTTCGTCGGTAGTTAGTTTGGAGGCATCGATAAATTGGTTGGCGTTAGCGATGCCGGCTTGACGAGCGACTTCAGATACGGCGAGAGCGTTGTCGCCAGAAATAACTTTGACCGTAACGCCTTGGTCGTGGAAGTAAGCGAAGGTTTGGGGGGCGGTTTTTCTGACGGGGTTTTCTAAAACGAGGAGAGCGAGCGGCGAGATGGGGCTTGCAAGTGCTTCCCCGCTGAGTTTTTCGTTAGTCTTGCCAAAAACGAGGACGCGATAGCCCTTGCGAGCATAGTCGGTAATAGTTTTTTGATGGTGGGAGAGTTGAGTTTTGAGGACAAATTCTGGTGCGCCGAGGACGTAGCTTTGCTGGTTAATTTTGGCGGCGCTATATTTATATAGTGAAGAAAACCCGAAAACTTTTTGCGCGGAGGCGGTTTTAGCGTGGTGTTTGAAGTGAGTTTTGAGGGCTTGGGCGGTGGCGTTGTCGCTGGGGATGGCTTTAGAAAAATTGGTGAGCGCAGTGTCAAGATTCGCGGCGTCTGAGAGCGGGACGATTTCTCGAACTTGCATGTCGGGATTGGTGATGGTGCCGGTTTTGTCGACACAAAGCACATCGACGCGAGCGAGGGTTTCTATGCATTTCATTTCGTGGACAAGCACTTGATTTTGGGCGAGTTTAACGGCGCCGATAGCGAGCGAGACGCTGGCGAGTAAGAATAGACCTTCGGGAATCATGCCGAGCATGGCCGAGGCGGCGTATTGGGCGCTGAGGTCGACAGCGAGATGGTTGACGAAAAATTGGCGGCCGAAAAGAAGGGCGCCAACGGGAATGATGGCGATGCCAGCGATTTTGACAATGCGGTTGAGCGAGCGGATGATTTCTGATTGTTCGCCGGTTTTGATGGCTTTAGCGCGAAGGGTAAGCTGGGCGGCGTAAGCGTCAGCGCCGACTTTAACTACCTTGGCGTAGCATTCACCAGAGACGATAAAACTGCCAGATAGTAGCTCGTCGCCTTTGGTTTTGGGGATTTCTTCGGCCTCGCCGGTAATGAGGGCTTCGTTGGCTGATACGTTGCCAGATAGAACGGTGGCATCGACGGGGATTTGGTCGCCAGCTTTGAAGACAATTGTGTCGTCGATGACGAGTTCGGTAACGGGTATGGTTTGAGTTTTGCCATCGCGGACGACTTCAGCTTTTTGGGCGTGGAGCACAGTGAGGTGGTCGAGAACTTTTTTGGTGCGAGTTTCTTGGATGATGCCAATGAGGGTATTAGCGACGATGACGCCGAGGAAGGTGAGGTCACGATACGAACGGATGGAAATAAGCATGATGGCGATAGCGGCGAAGACGCCGTTGAAATAAGTGAAAGTGTTGTCAAAAATAATGCGCGCAAGTGACTTGGAGGGGGATTTGATGGGTTTATTGTATTGCCCAGCTTTGATGCGTTCTTCAACTTCGGTGCTAGACAAGCCAGAAAATTGCATAGCTTAATTATAACATTAAAAGAGCTAAAAAATGACCCCGAAAGAGCCATCTTTAACGTATGGTCTGGGTGATCGGACTTGAACCGACGACCTCAGCGTCCCGAACGCTGCGCGCTACCAACTGCGCCACACCCAGAGCTTTGTTTATTCTATCATATTTTTACGGAATTGTCGACAAAGCTGGGAGGAACTGCTAAAATGGAGTTATGAAAAAGATTCTATTGTTTATTTTATCGGCAGCGATTGTGTTATTAGCTCTTCCTTATCTTTCTTCGGGGACATCGGTTTTTATGGCGAAGTGGGCATATGATTGGGGATTGCCAGTGCCAATTGTGAAGCTGATTCTGATTTGCGTGGCGGCGATTTTGCTGTTGGCGGTTTTGAAGTTTGTGAAAAAAGTAGCGGTAGTGTTGGCGATTGCGGTGTTGGTGATGATTGGATTAAACGCGCTTGGCTTGTATAATATGCGCACCGACCCGAAAGATCTTGTGGCGCAGATTTCTAAAGTGGCGGCCGAGAATAGCGAGACGATCGTGACAGCGTCGAAAGATTTGTTTTATCAAGCGTCGGCGTATGTGTCGGAGGTAAATCCAGTGCAGGCGTTGGCGGATTTTGCGAGTGGTGAAGATTCGTATTGGTGAGGAGGTCGCCCCAGAGAATGCTCTGGCCGATTGAAAGGAATACGTGAGAGCA
>CAZDTL010000010.1:0-19594 GCA_964508335.1 uncultured Candidatus Saccharibacteria bacterium | reverse complement strand
CGCCGTCGCCTTGGCAGGCTTCGCAGCGGCCACCTTTGACGTTGAAGGAGAAGCGGCCGGATTTGTAGCCGCGGACTTCGGCTTCGGGCTGGGCGGCGAAGAGGTCGCGGATGGCGGTGAAGACGCCGGTGTAGGTGGCGGGGTTGCTTCTTGGTGTTCGCCCGATGGGGCTTTGGTCGACGATGACGACTTTGTCGAGGTGTTCGAGGCCGTCGATGCGGTCGTGGAGACCGGGGACGGTTTGGGCGTGGTTGAGGCGGGCTTGGAGTTCTTTGGCGATGATTTCGTTGACGAGCGTGGATTTGCCGGAGCCGGAGACGCCGGAGACGACGGTCATGACGCCGAGAGGGAACTTGACCGTGAGGTTTTTAAGGTTGTTTTCGCGGGCGCCGACAACGGTGAGGAATTGGTCTTTTTTGGGCTTGCGGCGTCTAGTCGGGGTGTCGATTTTGAGCTCGCCATTGAGGTATCGGCCGGTGAGGGAGTTGGGGTTGTTCATGATTTCTTTGGGGGTGCCGGCGGCGACGAGTCTTCCACCTTTGGAGCCGGCTTCGGGGCCGATGTCGATGATGTAGTCGGACTGCAGCATGGTGTCCTCGTCGTGTTCGACGACGAGGACGGTGTTTTTGAGGTCGCGGAGATGTTTTAAGGTGGCGATGAGCTTGTCGTTGTCGCATTGGTGGAGGCCGATACTGGGTTCATCGAGGACGTAGAGGACGCCCTGGAGGCCGGAGCCGATTTGGGTGGCGAGGCGGATGCGCTGGGCTTCGCCACCGCTGAGGGTGTTGGCCGCGCGGCCGAGCTCGAGGTAGCCGAGGCCGACGTCTTGCATAAATTGGACGCGTTCGCGGATTTCTTTGAGGATGGGGTCGGCGATTTGATGTTCGGCGGGGGTGAACTCTAAGTCTTGGTTGAGGACTTTTAAGGTTTGGTCGACGTCGAGGGAGCACATGTCGACGATGTTGAGGTCGTGGATGGTGACGGCAAGGACGGCGGGCTTGAGGCGGGCGCCGTGGCAGGTTTGGCACTCGCGGACGCGCATGAAGCGTTCGATGTCGTGTTTGACAAATTCGGAGACGTCGGGGTTGTTGTATCTTCTTTCTAAGTTCGGGATGACGCCTTCGTAGGTGGTTTCGTAAACGGTGCCGGCGGCAAACTTGCCGGAGCCGGAGACGGTGACTTTGTATTTGTCGGCGCCGGTGCCGTAGAGGATTTTGTTGATGTCTTCGGGTTTGAGGTCTTTAATTGGGACGTGGATGGAGAAGCCGTGTTTTTCGCCGACGGAGGCGAGGCGTTTGAGCCAGTAGGAGTCGTAGGAGATGCGGTTGAAGGGGCGGATGCCACCTTCGGCGATAGTAAGATTGGGGTTTAAGACGAGCTTGGGGTCGATTTCCATGCGGATGCCGAGGCCGGTGCAGGTGGGGCAGGCGCCTTCGGGGGCGTTGAAGGAGAAGAGGCGCGGTTCGAGTTCGGGGATGAGCTCGTCGGGGTGGAGGGGGCAGGCGTAGCGTTGGGAGAAGGTGTAGATTTCTTCGCTTTTGATGTTTTTGCCGTCGACACTGGTGGAGTTGTCGTTGATTTTGAGGAGTTTGATGATTCCCTGTCCGAGTTCTAAAGCTTGTTCGATGGAGCCGGCGATGCGGGTTTGGAGGTCGGGGCTTAAAATGAAGCGGTCAACGACGAGTTCGATGTCGTGGCGTTCTTGTTTTTCGAGGTTGGGGAATTCGTCAAGGGCGTAAACGATGCCGTCCACGCGGACACGGGAGAAGCCTTTGCTGATATATTGGTCGGGGATATGGGCGAATTCGCCTTTTTTAGCTTGGACGAGGGGGGCGAGGAGCATGAGCTTGGCACCGAGGGGGAGTTTCATAACCTCGGTGACGATGTCTTCGACGGAGCGGCGGGAGACTTCGCGGTGGCAGATGGGGCAGTGGGGGATGCCGACGCGGGCGAAGAGAAGCCTGAGGTAGTCGTAGACTTCGGTGACGGTGGCGACGGTGCTTCTGGGGTTTCTAGAGGTGGACTTTTGGTCGATGGAGATGGCGGGAGAGAGGCCGGTGATAGAGTCGACGTCGGGTTTGTCCATGACGCCGAGGAACATGCGAGCATAGGAAGAGAGAGATTCGACGTAGCGACGTTGGCCTTCGGCGTAGATGGTGTCGAAAGCGAGGCTAGACTTGCCGGAGCCGGAGAGGCCGGTGATGACGACGAGTTTGTCGCGCGGGATGTCAACGTCGATGTTTTTGAGGTTGTGCTGGCGGGCGCCGCGGATTTTGATGTAGTTCTCTTCCATAATTAACGCAAACATTATACAGGAAAAGTGAGGAAAAGTCTAGGGGCGCGTAGAGAGGCGGTTAGTGAGGAGGCGATTGCGTCGTATGAGTTGGTTTTGTTTGAGGATGGGGTGCCGTACAAGAGATATAGATACGGTACAGAAGAAGGATATTTGTTTCGATATTTGGACGGTGAAAGGACGGAGACGGCGTTTGAGTTGACGGTGTTGGTGCCGGAAGGCATGGAGCTGAGTAACCCCGCGTGAGCGGGGTTTTCTGTTTTATAAGTTATTGAGGATAAAATCTGGGAGGTATTTGTGATGGATGCCGTGCTGGTCTTTTGTCCAAGGGGTTTCTTTGTCTAGAGACAGGACATATTTGGGGTAGTTGTCGGTGATGCCGTCGTAGGCTCCGAATTCGCGCTCAATGGTAGCTTCGCTGTCGAGTTTAGTGGTGACTTGGAGATAGATTTTTTGGTGATTTTTTTCGGCGACGAAATCGATTTCTTTGTCGTTGTTTTTGCCAAGGTTGACGGAGTAGCCTCGCGAGATTAGTTCGTGATGGACGATATTTTCTAAAATTCCGCTGAGGTAAGTTTCGTTGCGACCGTTGACGGCGTAGAGAAGTCCGACGTCGCTTAGGAAGAATTTTTCTTGGGTTTTTAAGAGGTTTTTGCCACGGAGGTCATAGCGCGAGATGCGGTCGATGATGAAGGCCTCTTCTAGCCATGCTAGGTAGTTGTAAAGTGTTTCGGGGTTGAGATTGCGATGCTCGTTTTTGAGGTAGTTGCTGATGCTATTAGCGGAGAAGATGTTGCCGATGTTGTCGAAGATGAATTTAACGATACGAGATAAGAGTTCGGTGTTGCGGATGTTGTGGTGTTCGACTAAATCGCGGAAAACGATGGACGAATAGATGTCGCGGATGGTTTGGTCGCATTGGGTGAGGCTTTGAGGTGTGAGGTGAAGCGTGGGAAAGCCGCCGCGGTCGAGGTATTCGGAGAAAGTTTCGTCGAGGTTGGAGATGTCATCGCCGCGAGATTTTTTGAAGTCGAGGAATTCAGAAAAATTGAGCGTAGAGACGCGGATGTTGATGTAGCGTCCGGTGAGGAATGTGGAGAGTTCGCTAGAGAGGAGTTTGGAATTGCTGCCAGTAAGATAGATGTCGGTGTCCTTTTCGGCGAAGAGGGCGCTGATGACCTCGTCCCAGCTTTCGATATTTTGAATTTCATCGAATAGAAAATAGCGCTTTCCTTCTTTGTAGAGGTTTTGGACGAGAGTGAGAAAAGATTTTTTGTCGCGGATTTCGGCGTAATTAAGAGTGTCGAAATTGATATGGACGATAGTATCAGCGGGTTTGCCGCGTTTGATTAGAAGGTTTTCGATGTACTCCAAGATGGTTGATTTGCCAGCACGGCGGATGCCGACGAGAATTTTGATTTGTGGCTGGTCGACATAGGGGATGATTTGGCTGAGATAGAGGGGTCTTTGAATCATTTTGGAAGCTCCTTTGTAGGGTAATTTTAGCAGAGACAAGGAGTTTAGTCAAGTTTTTACTGTTATGATGGTAAAAAGTGGAGTAAGTTGGGTAGTTTTTACTGTTATGATGGTAAAAACTAGTAGTCGGGGTCTTGGAGAGATTGAAACCAGAGGTAGAGTTCTTGGAGGAGGAACTGTTTTTCGTCGCTGGCTTGGACTTCGGGGTCTTTGGCGAATTTTTCCATTTCGGCGAGGAAGAGGGGGGCTTGGCGGTTCAAGCGGGTTTTTCGGTAGGTTTGCCATTTTTTGGTTTCGTCTTCGGAGAGGGAGGTGGGGAAGTTTTTGGCTTTGTAGTGGAGGAGGAGTTCGGGGAGGCGTTCGTCGGCGAAGTTGGGGTGGAAGTCGGCGAGTTGTTCGGCGGTGTCGGTGTTGCGGACGGCGGCGAGGCGGACACGGTCGGGTTCGGGAGTGAAGCCGTCATAGAGGGCGGTTTCGGCGTCGTAAGGGGGCTTGTCGTATTTGTCGGCGAGGTGTTCGGCTTGGAGACGTTTAAAGAGGTCGGGGTGCGATTGAAGCGCGCTCAGATTACGCGCAATTTGGTCTTTTTCGAGGTCGATTTTAGTCCAGCCGTCTTGGCTGTCGAGGACAGAGAGGGGAGCGACGGCGGGGCAGCGGTTGTAGGCGAGTTCTTTGAACTTGGGGAAGAAGAGGTCGTGGAGCTTGACATCGTTGTTGGCGAGGAAGTCGGGGGCGGTGGTTTTGGCTTCGGCGATGAGGTCGTCGAGGTTGTAGCGGAGGTCGAAGACGACGAGGTTGCCGTTTTTGCCGGCGAAGACGGGGACGCAGACGGTGGTGAAGTTGTGGGTGGAGCCGAAGCGACCGGAGGCGTAGACGAAGGGTTGAGGGTGGTCGAGGTTGATGAGGGCTTTGACTTCGCGTTTGTCGCGGAGTTTGAAGAGGTATTCCCAGAGTTTGGGCTGTTTGGCGCGGACGAGGCGGGTGACGTCGATGAGGGCGTTGACGTCGGAGAGGGCGTCGTGGGCGGATTCGTGGGATATGCCGTTTTGTTTGGTGATGAGTTCGAGGCGGTTGGTGGGTTTGCCGTCGTCGGTTACGGGCCAGTTGATGCCTTCGGGCCTTAAAGCGCGGGTCATGCGGACGACGTCGAGCATGTCCCAGCGAGAGCGGCCGTCTTTCCATTGCCATTCGTAGGGGTCGTAGAAGTTGCGCCAGAAGAGGTGTTGGATGAATTTGTCGTCGAAACGGACGGAGTTGAAGCCGAGGATGACGGTGTCGGGGGTGAAGACTTCCTCGGTGAGGATTTTGGCGAGGGCGCGTTCGGGTATGCCGTCTGCTATGGATTTTTGGGGGGTGATGTGGGTGGTGAGGATGGCGCCAGGGGAAGGGAGAGTGTCGTCGCCGAGCTGGACGAGGATGTTGTAAGGGTTGCCGACGGGTTCTAAGTTGTAGTTGGTGCGTTGGCCGGCGAATTGCATGATGCGGTCGTCGCCAGCGGAGAGGCCAGAGGTTTCGAGGTCGTAGAAGAAGAAAGTCGGCGTAGCCACGGGCTATTCCCCGCTGGTTTCTTCGGAGGTGTCGGTGTAGTCGTAGCTAGAGTAAGCTTGGGAGTAGGCGGTGTAGAGGGCGGTTTCGATTTTGGCGAGTTCGGCGTTGATTTTGCTGAGTTCGGCGTCTTGAGCGACGGCCATGATGATGAATTTGAGCGGGGAGTTGGTTTTGCCGCAGATTTGAGAAGTTTCGCCGTAGGCGAGGGAGCCAGGGATGGTGACTTCGCGGACGCCGCCGAATTTCATGCCTTCGGCGCCGAGATACCAACCTTCGATGAGGGAGACGCTGGAGAGGTCGAGCGGAGCTTTGAGGGAGGTGGGGTCGTCGTAATTGTCGAAAGATGAGTCGAAAATGGTTTCATCGGAACACCAGCCGATGTAGTAAGCGTTGTAGTTTTTGTCGCTGACGACGTCGCCGTCGCCCTCTTTGAGGTCTTTGGTTTGAACGCCGTTACTGTTGGCAGTGGTGGAGTTGTAAGCCTTGACGCTGGATTTGTAGGACTTGAGTTCTTCTAGGTATTGGTCGGAGAGGCGCTTGGTGATGGCATCGGACTCAGCGAGCTTGTCGGAGTAGGCGGTTTGGAGCTGGTCCATGGTCATTTTGGAGTAGTTGACAGTGCCGTTGCCCATGACGATGAGGACATAGGCGGCGAGGGATGAGCCGACTAAGACGAGTGCGACGAGGGCGAAGATTAAACGTTGTTTGCGGCTGGGTTTTAAATCTTTTTCTTGCATTTTACCTCCTTGAGCTGACTAGACGACTTCCGCACCGAGCGTCTTTAATTCTTTTACGATGGTTTCTATTATATCAGAAACTTCGGCGCTGGCTAGGGTTTTTTCGGGGCTGGCGATTTCTAGATGGAAGGAGAGGTTTTTGGTGGGGGAGTCGGGCTGGCGGTAGATGGAGGTAGGGGTGAGATTGAAGATGAAGTTGGGGGTGCGGGAGAGAGTGGCGACGAGGCAGTCGGCGATGGTGGTAAAGCTGGTGGTTTTGGCGGTGCGGAAGGTGAGGTCGCGCGAGACGAACGGGAATTTTGAGAGGGTGATGCCGAATTTTTTGATGGTAGTGGCGGAGATGCAAGAGTCGAGCGCAAGTTCGATACCGGCGAGCGGAGAGTCAAGTTTGAAGCGTTTGAGGACGCTAGCTTTGAGTTCGCCGAGTTCGCCGATTTTGTCGTCGCCGAGGAAGATGGCGACAGAGTGGAGCGGTTCGAAGAAGGTGGAAGTGGTGAGTGGGCGGAGGGTGAAGGCGAGGTTGAGGGAGGTTTGGAGTTCGAGGAGGAGGTGTTTGGCGGAGTAGAAGTCGCCGAAGGTGGTGAGACCGAGGTGGGTTTGCATGGTTGGAACGTTTTCGAGGCCTAGGCCCCAGGATTTTTTGGTGACTTGGTTAAGTTCGTAGAGGGTGAAGTTGGAGTAGCCGGCTTTTTGGTTTTCGCGAATTTTGTCGAGGAGGGAGGGGACGAGGGATTGGCGGAAACATTCAAGTTCGGGGGAGATGGAGTTTACGATTTGGTAAGAGTCTGTGGGGTCTTCGCCAACTTTTTCTTGGAGGGATTTAGAGACGAAAGAGTAGGTTAAAATTTCGTTGGCGCCGAGGCGGTCGGAGAGGATGGCGCGGAGGCGGGATTTGAGAGTCGGCATGGGGTCGATGGTGGGACAGGTGAAGGGGCGCATGGGGAAGCTGAGAGGGAGGTTGTCGAAGCCGAGGAGGCGGCCGATTTCTTCGATGATGTCTTCCTTGATGTGGATGTCGGTGCGCCAGAGCGGGGCGGTAATTTCGAGTTCGTCGGTGTGGGTTGTGATTTTGAAGCCGGTGTTTTCGAGGGTTTTGATGATGAGTTCGTCGGAGTAGTTGGAGCCGAGGAGATCGTTGATAGATTTTGTTGTGATTTTTACAACGTTTGGTTTGAAGGTGCCGTTTTCGATGAGAGCTGGATTAGTGTCAATGGCGGAGCCGACGAGGCGGCTCTTGGAGAATTGGGCGAGACTATTAGTGACGATGCTGGCGCTGGTGAGGGTGAGGTCGGAAGCGGGGCGGCCTTTGGTGAAGCGGGTGATAGCTTCGCTGAAGATGCCGTGCGACATTTGAGTTTTGCGGAGGTTATAAAGAGAGAAACTGGCGACTTCGAAAATGACTTTTCTGGTGGTTTCGTCGATGGCAGTGGAGGCGCCACCCATGGCGCCGGCGAGAGCGACGGGTGTGTCGCCGGAGCAGATGACGATGTCGTTTTTGTTTAGCTCAATTTCTTTGTTGTCGAGAAGGGTGAGGAGTTCGCCGTCGCGGGCGAGGCGGATGCGGATTTCTGGTGCGTTAGTGTTGCTGATTTTGACGAATTTGTCGTAGTCGAAGGCATGGAGTGGTTGGCCGGTCATGAGCATGATGCGGTTAGTGAGGTCGACGAGCGGGGAGATGGCGCGCATGCCGGCTTTGGCGAAGAAGACATCGTCGGCGCCGAAGTATTTGGGAGAGTGTTCGGTGGGGATGGGCGCGCCGAAGTCGATGACGTAGGCTTCGTAGCGTGGGCAGATTTGGTAGTCGGCGATGGCGACGGAGAGGGTGGAGTTGGGGGTGGTTTTTAGAGCGTCGAGGGCGGAGGTGTAGTTTTTGAATAAATCCGTAGTGTCGTAAGTAAACTTTTGGCCGAGGATGCCGGCGACTTCGCGGGCGAAGCCGATGAGTCCGAAACAGTCGGGGCGGTGGGTGAGAGATTTGTTTTCTACTTCAATGATTTGGTCGTTGAGGTCGAGGGTGTCGGTGAGGAGGTCGCCGGGTTGGGCGGTTTTGGGGTCGAGGGAGATGATGCCGGCGTGGTCGTCGCCGAGGGCGAGCTCGTCGGCGGCGGCGAGCATACCAAAGCTCATAAAGCCGCGGAGTTTGCGGGCGGAGATTTCGAAGGGTTCGGAGGTGTCGAAAGTGGCGGGGACGATGGCGCCGGGGGCAATCCAGGCGGCGAGCATGCCGGCTTTGACGTTAGGGGCGCCGCAGACGACCTGGATGAAATCTTTGTGCTCGGGGTCGACTTCAGCATTGAGTTGCGGGCCGGCGTCGATTTGGCAGAGGTGGAGGTGGGTGCCTTCGATTTGGTCGGCTTTGAGGACTTTGGTGACGTAGATTTTTTTGTATTTGGGAGCGAGGTCTTCGACGTGTTCGATTTCGACAAGGCGGGAGCCGATGAGCTGGAAGAGCTCGGTGTCGGGGATTTGAATGTCGACGAGTTTTTTGAGTTCGTTGAGAGAGATGAGCATGTTAAAACTCCTTGAGGAAGGTTAGTTTGCCAGATTCGAAGTAGCGGACGTCGGTGATGCCGTATTTGAGCATGACGAGACGGTCGATGCCGCCACCCCAAGCGAAGCCTTTGTAGACTTCGGGGTCGATGCCGGCGGTTTTGAGGACGTTGGGGTGAATCATGCCGCAGCCACCCATTTCGAGCCAGCCATCGCCCTTGCCACCGAGAGCGGCAGGTTTTTCGATTTGGAATTCGAGCGAAGGTTCAGTGAAGGGGAAGAAGCCGGGTTGGGTTTTGATGTGGAGTTTTTGGCCGTAGTAAGTTTCGAAGAAGTTTTGCCAAGTGGCGAGGAGCTGGCCAAGCGTGGCGTCTTTGGAGACGTAAATGCCTTCGCATTGGTAGAAGGTGTGCTCGTGGGTGGCGTCGACATCTTCGTTGCGGAAGACGCGGCCAGGGATGACGACGGCGATTTGGCCATATTTTTCGAGGTCGTCACGGAAGCGGGTGAGGGCGCGGTATTGCATGGTGGAGGTGTGGGCGGGCGGGATGAAACCTTCGCTAGTGCGGAAGGTGTCGTAACCGTCGCGAGCAGGGTGTTCTTTGGGGAAGTTGAGAGAGTCGAACATGTGGAATTCATCGTCGAGCTGGCGAGCTTCGATGATGTTGAAGCCCATGAGGCGGTAGATTTCAGCGACGCGGTCGAGTTCGGTGGTGAGGGGGTGTTTGGTGCCGGGGGTAAAGTTGAACTGAGAAGCGTTTTCGGCGAAGGGGGCGGTGAGGTCGATCGGCTCGACGCTGGCGGAGTCGGTGGCGTCTTCGGCGGCCTTGATGGCGGCGAGGAGGGCGGATTTTTGGCGATTGAGCTGTTCGCCAAAAGCCTTGCGCTCAGCCTGGGGGAGGGTTTTGATTTTGGCATACTCGCGTCCGAGGTTTTTGAGTTCGGACTTCAGTTCTTCTATTTTCGACATATAATATATATTATACTACAAAAGAGGCGCTTTTTATAGTAGCGCCTCTTTTAGCGGGGTGGGGATTATTGCCCTTCTTCAAGGAGAGTTTCGGAAACGTCTGAGAGGTAGAAGCCAAGCACGCCGCCGACCATCGGGAAGATGATGTAGGTGGAGAGAGCGAGGCCGATGCCAGCGAGAAGTTCGCCGACGCCGTTGGCGCTTTGCGGGAGGATTTGATACATTAGGGCGATGGCAGGGTTGAGCATGAAAGTGCCATCGAGCGCGAAGAAGTTGGCGCTGATGATGTAGACGGCGATGAGGGCGATGATAGTGCCGCCAGCGGCGACGAGGGCGAAGGCGGCAGGGTTCTTCTTGACGGCTTGGGCGCGAGCGTAGAAGTAGCCGATGATGGCGGCGCCGGTGAATTCGAGCATGGAGATGACCCAGAACTTGCCATCAGGAGTGGCGGTCATGCCGGGGAGTTCGGTTTCGCTACCGCTAGTGTTGAGGAAGAGCGAGACGATGGTGAGGCCGAGCCAAGCGCCGACGACTTGGGCGAGCAAGTATAGAACGCCACGGATGGGGGAGATGCGGCGGGTGGCCATCATGCCGACGGTGATGATGGGGTTAAGGTTGGCACCAGAGAGTTTGCGGATGGCGATGTAAACGACAGTGAGGATGAGGAAGAGGTAAAGCAGCTGGTAGAGACCAAGGGTGAGGATAATCATGGAAATGAAGAGCGTGCCGAAGATTTCGCCAAGGAGCGCACCGTAGACTTTTTTGTCTTTGAAGATGGTGAGGATGTTTTCTTCGCCTTCGTATTTTTTGGCGAAGAACTTGTGCCAGAAGCCGCAACCCTTTTTGGAAGCGATGACTTTGGTGTCGCTAGACTTGGTGTCTTTGGATTCTTTGGTTTCTTTAGGCTCTTTGGTCTCGGCTTTAGCGGGTTTTTCTTCCTTAGCTTCGGCTTTTACTTTATCAAGCTTTTTTTCTTCCACCTTTTTTTCGTCTTTTACGGAAATTTTTTCCTCTTTTACGGACGGGGTTGTCTTGGTTTTTTTACCAGACTTTTTCGATTTAGCCATAAACCTCCTTAAATGATGTTTACCGTATTATATCATACTTTTGGGGTGTGTGGTATAATAAGATGACTAAACTTGTAAAAATTGAAGAAGAAAAAGGAGAATTTATGGGCGTGATGGTAGCCAAAGACGAAGACGATAACAAAGAGTTGACCGAGAAGATTAATGCAGATTTGCGTGAGAAGATGCAACGAACACAGATGGCTGACGGCGAAGATCCGGATTTTATAGAGAATTCGGAGTTTTTTGAGCAGTATGAGAAGACCGGGCGGTTTTCTTGGGTGTGGTTTGTGCTGGGGGTGTTGGCGCTGGCTTCTTTAGTGTTTATAATTTTACTTTAGTTTTTGGGGAAGAGTGGAGTGGGGGGAGTGATTTTTTCTGTGCAGAAGATGCTGAAGATTTTTTGGCAAGTGGTGGGGAGGAAGGGGGCGAGGAGGCGAGCGGCGGAGAGGAGCGAAAGGATGAGGTCGGTGAGGATGGCGACGGCTTTTTGGGGGCTGGTTTTGGCGACAGCCCAGGGCTGTTGGTCGTTGATGTCTTTATTGATTTGTTGGATTTTGCTCCAGACGAAATCGAAGGCTTTGGTGAATTCGAAGCTGTCCATGAGGCGGGCGTATTCGGGGCTGACGGGGGTGTTTTGGATGGTGGTGGCGAGAGTGGTGGGGAGATGGACGGAGTTTTTGTTGGCGAGGACGGCGAGGCGCTGGACGAGGTTACCGAGGTCGTTGGCGAGTTCGCCGGAGTAGGCGGCGTCGAATTTGTCCCAAGTGAAGTCGGAGTCAGCAAAGGTGTCGATGTGGCGGAGAAAGTAGTAGCGGAAGGGGTCGAGGCCGTATTTGTGGAGGATGTCGAGTGGGTCGACGACGTTGCCGAGGGATTTAGACATTTTTTGGCCGTCGACTAAGACGTGACCGTGAGAGAGGATGACTTTAGGGAGTGGAAGGTCGAGGGCGAGCAGGATGGCGGGCCAGATGATGGCATGGAAGCGCAAGATGTCTTTGCCGACGAATTGAACGTCGGCCGGCCAGAAGTCGGAAATGTTTTGTTCGGGGTAGCCGAGGACGGTGAGGTAGTTGGCGAGGGCGTCGAGCCAGACATACATGACTTGGCTGTCGTCGCCAGGGACGGGGATGCCCCAAGGGAGGCTTTTTTGGGGGCGGGAGATGGAGACGTCGGGGGCGTCGGTGAGGAGGTTTAAGACTTGTTTTTGGCGGGAAGCGGGGAGGATTTGCATGGCGCCGGATTCGATGGCGGCTTGGATTTGGGGCTTAAAATCGGAGATGCGGAGGTAGTAGTTGGTTTCGCTGAGGCGTTCGTAAGGCGTTTGATGGTCGGGGCAGATGCCGTGGTTTTCGGCGTAGTCTTTATCGGTAATGAAGCTTTCGCAACCGGAACAATACCAGCCTTCGTAGGCGGCGGGGTAGATGTGGGGGGTGAGTTTTTGCCAGATGAGTTGGACACGGCGAGCGTGAGCGGGGTCGCTAGTGCGGATGAAGTCGGTGGGGTGGACGCCGAGCTGGGCGATGAAATCTTGGAATTTGGCGGAGTTGGTGGCGACGTAGGATTCGACGGGGATGTTTTGGGATTTGGCTTTGTTCCAGATTTTATTGCCATGTTCGTCGGTGCCGGCTTGGAAGCGGACGGTGATTCCCTGTTGTTGTTTGAAGCGGGCGTAAACGTCGGCGAGAAGGTAGTCGAGGGCGTGGCCAGCGTGGGGAGTGCCGTTGACATAGGGGATGGCGGTAGTGATATAGCAGGTTTTAGGCATAGTGATTATATATTATTATATATATGGTGCGAGATGGCTAGATGGCGAAGGCGATGATGAGAACGAGAGCGATAATGATGATGAGCGAGCCACCGACGATGAGGACGACGGGGCGATTTTTGAGGTTGGCAATGAAACTGGGAAGCTGGACGTTGTGAGGAGCGGGGGCGTCGGGCTGGCTGGCTGGGTCATTGAAGGCGACCGAAGGTGTGGTTTTTTGCGCGTCGTCAGTTGGGGTGGCGGTGGGGGTGGAGAAGTCGGCGGCTGGGGCGGCGGCGGTGAGAGGGTTGAAATCAGTAGAAGGGTCGGAGGTGGTGGGAGCTTCTGGCGCGGCGGTGCCTAGATTGTCGAGAGGGATGGCCGAAGGCGTGTCGGGGGTGGTAGTGGCGGCTTCTTCGGGGACGTCGGCAATGGCTTGTTGAAGGAGAGAGGGGTCGATAGAAGGGGCTTCGGGCATAGCTGGGGCTTCTGGTGCGGCAGGAGCTTCGGCGATGGGGGCGAGCGTAGGTGAAGTCGGGGTGGCATTAAGGCCTAAATCGAGGGCTGGAGCGGCGATAGAAGCGGGGTTAGCGGAGGGAGTAGGAGCGGTGGGCATGGTGGGTTCGACTGGCGCGGCTGGGTTTGGCGCGATAGGGTTAGTGGGGTCTTGATTCATTTTTTCTCTCCGTTAGGTTTACTTAGAACTTAATGTTATTTTAGCGTGTTTTGAGGGTTTTAGCAAGTGCGGTGTAGTCGGCGAGGGTGAGGTCAGCGGGGCGAGCGGAAGGGTTGAGGTTTTGGTTTTGTAGGATGGTTTCTAGTTCGGTTTTAGAGTGGTTGGTGAAGGCGGCGAGATTGGCGGAGAGTTTTTTGCGAGGGTTCGTGAAGGATTTGTGGATGAAATTGAGGACGTCGCTAGAGACGAGCGGAGTCGGGCGGGGGGTGAGGATGATGATTTGGGAGTCGACTTTGGGCGGAGGCGTGAAGAAGTCGCGGGTGACGACGGGGCCGAGATGAGGAGTGGCGAAGTTTTCTACAAAGAGGCTAAGTGAAGAGTTGCTGAGCCGAGATTCTTGGGGGCAGAGTTTTTCGGCGACTTCTTTTTGGACGAGGAGGACGATGGTTGCGGGTTTGGAGGTGGCGGTGAGGAGTTTTTCGATGATGGGGGTGGTGATGTAGTAGGGGATGTTGCCGGCGACGACGTAAGGTTCGGTGATTTTGGTGAGGTCGAATTTGAGGAAATCTTGGTGGACGACGGTGAGGTTTTTGCCGGGGAAAGATTTGGGGAGGTTGGTGGCGAGGCGTTGGTCGAATTCGACGGCGAGGACTTTAGGGAAGCGTTTGAGCAGGCTGGAGGTGAGGGTGCCGAGGCCAGGGCCGATTTCGAGGCAGAGCTGGACGTCTTTTTCGAGTGAGTTTTCGGGGAGGTCGGTGGCGAAGTCGGCGATGAGGTCGAGAGTGGGGCGGTCTTTGAGCCAGTTTTGGCCGAGGGATTTGTTGTTTTTCATGAGTTAGATTCCGTTGCGGTTAGTCCAATCGGTGGCGAGGTCGAATTGTTCGGGATTGGTAAGGGCGAAAGAGCCGGTGTCGTAAACTTTGCCGAGGCCGAGGGAGGTTTCGACGATGGAGCAACGGGGGTAGCGAGAGAGGTCGGCGGCGACGAGGATGTAACCTTCGTCGTCAATTTTGGCGCCGTCGTCGCGGACGGCGTAGCTGGATTTGCCGCAGAAAGCCATGACGCCGGACATGGGGAGGTCGTAGTAGGTTTCTTGGCGTTCGACGTAGTTGCCTTGGAGGTCTTTGGCGGTGTAGTGATTGCGACCCATGGAGGCGGTGAGCGGAGTGGCGTTTTGGATGGCAGTGCCAATGGCGACGATGCGGTCGACGGGTTGGCGGAGGGTTTCTTCAGAGATGAGGGTGCGGGAGACTTCTTGGCCGTCGATGGATTTGATTTGGTAGACTTTTTTGATTTTGCCGAGTTCGCCGAGCTGGCGGACTTCTTCTTGGCCGACGGGGACGTTGTAGTCGCGGGTGGTGATGGTGGCGAAGTTGAGGTCTTCTTCGACGGTGAGTTGAGTACCGGAGCCGCGGGTGATTTGGTAGGTGGAGGAGATGCCGGTTTCTAAGAAGTTGGTGGTGGGGACGAGGACGACTCGGTCGTCGTCGTAAAGAGTGAGGCCGGCGGAGCGGACGACGGCGTAAGGCTCATAGCTAGTGACTTGGGCGAAGTGGGTGGTGGCGCCGTCGAGGATGAGGACGGGGTGGGAGCGGTGAATGTTGATGTAGTAGTTGTCGGAGTCGATGGTGGTGTCGAGACTGGGGCTGACGGTGTCGGTGGGGTCGAGGGTGAGGTTGAGGCGAGCGAGGACGTCAGCGACGGTGGCGGCGTCGGTTTTGATGGTGGTTTTGCGGTCGCCGTCGTAGATGGTGATGAAGTGATTGGGGGTAGCAGAGAGGTATTCGATGTCTTCTTCGGTGTCTGCGAAGGAGGTGGTGGGGGCGAGTTTGAGACCGAGGATGAAAAAGCTGATTACCAAAAGGCAACCGCACAAAATGATTGGTTTGTTGGACTTAGTCCACATGTTATATATTGTAGCAGATTTTAGACTATAATTCTAGCGCCTTGTCGAGTTGGGGGTCGCGGGAATGGTTGATGTCGTCGTAAGTGTTGGTGACGGAGTAGTCGGGTTCGATGCCGGTTTGGTGGATAGTGTTGCCGTTGGGGGTATACCAGTGGGCAGAGGTAACCTTGAGGGTGGTGCCACTAGAGAGGTTGAGCATGGATTGGACGACGCCTTTGCCGTAGGTGGTTTCGCCGACGATGGTGGCTTTGTTGTAATCTTTGAGGGCGCCGGCGACGATTTCTGAAGCGGAGGCGGTGTTGCCGTTGACGAGGACGATGGTTTTGAGGTTGGCGAAGAGAGCTTTGTTGCGGAGGGAATATGTGATGTCGTCGACGGGGGAGAATTTGGTTTTTTGGATGAGGACTTTTTCGCCATCGAGCCAGAGAGAGAGGAGGTCGCGAGCGGCAGAGACGTAGCCGCCGCCGTTGCCGCGGAGGTCGAGGATGAGTTTTTTGGTGCCTTTATTAAGAATTTCGTTGGCGAGACTTTGGACGAGGGTGCCGGTGTCGTTGTCGAAGCGAGTGATGGTGATAACGGCGGTGTCGTTTTTCTTGTAGTCGACGTAGGCGGAGACGTTGTTGATAGTTTCGCGGGTGAGAGTGAAGGATTTTTCTTCGCCATCGCGAGCGATGGTGAGCTTGACGGTGGTGCCAGCGGCGCCGCGAAGTTTGTTAGCGATGTCTTCGGTTGACCAAGTGTAGACTTCTTCGTCGTCGATTTTGTAGATGACGTCGCCAGCGAGGATGCCGGCTTTACGGGCGGGATTGTCGGGGAGGGTGCGGAGGACGCGAGTGTAGCCGTCGCGCAGGCCCATTTCGATGCCGACGCCAGCGCCGACGTCGCCGTGAAGCATGCTGTTGAAGTCGGCGGTTTCGGTTTTGTCCATGTAGACGGTGTAGACGTCGCCGACGGCGTCGACGAGGCCGTGCTTGGCGCCGTCGATAATGGCGGATTTGTCGATGTCGCCGTCGTAGTTAGTGACGAGGGCGTTGTAGACTTCGTTGAGCTCGTTCCAGGAGATGCTAGAGTTGGAGGAAAGTTTGCCGCCGAGGTAGGGGGCGTAGTTGTTCCAACTGATGCCGAGGACGACGCCGATGACGAGAGTGATGAAGCTCGCGGCGAGGGAGCTTGAAAGTTTAACTTTTTTTGCCTTCCAATCTACTTTTGCCATGTGACTATTTTAGCACATTTACCAGGCGCGTTGGTCGAAATGGATGAAAACAAGGCCGGCAGAGGAGACGCCAGAGCGGAAGCCATAGTCGCCTTCCATGCCGCTAGCGGAAGAGTAGGGGTTGTTGTATTCGGAGACGTTGATAGAGCCGTCGCCATTGACGCTTTCGACCCACATGACGTGGCCCCAGGTGCCCGCATTGGAGACGGCGACAGTGAAGGGGGCGGGGTTGCGGTCGACGACGTAGCCGCGGGCGACGGCGGCTTCGTCCCAGGAGTAAGCGTTGCCCCAGTAGGATATGTCGACGCCCCAGAATTCGTTGGCTTTGTAGCCGGCGTAGTGGACGCATTGGCAGACGTAGCCCCAGCGGTCGCTCCACCAGAGGTTTTGAGCTGGGCAGACGGATTGCCAAGGGTAGGTGTTGGTGCCGTAGCCGATGGTGCCGGAGCTGTTGTTTTGGCGGATTTCGTTAGCGATGGCAATGATTTTTTCGCGACGGGCGGCTTCGGCCTCGGCGGAGAAGTTTTCGGCGTTGTTTTGGTATTCGGTCATGAGGCGATTTTGTTCGGCGCGCTTTTCTTTGATGACTTCTTTTTGGTTTTTTTGGTCGACGACGAGGCGGTCGGTTTCGGCCTTGTCGGCTTCGAGTTCTTCTTTGACGGCTTTGATGTTTTTGGCGCTGAGGTTGATTTGTTGTTTGACGGTTTCGGCGCGGGTTTGTTTTTCGGTGAGGTCGGAGATGCTGTTGGAACTGGCAAGGAGGAGGATGGTGTCTGGATTGGACTCGAAGTAGGTGTCGACGAGGAGGGAGGCGAGGGCGGCTTTTTGGAGGTTGAGCTTTTCTTCGTTGGCTTGGATTTTGACGGCGAGGTCGGCCGCGATGGCTTCGTTGGAAGCGATTTTGGCTTCGAGGGCGTAGATTTCGAGCTCTAGGCCTTGGATGACTTGTTCGAGGGACTTGGCGGCAGCGGCGGCGTCGGCGGCTTTTTGGCGAGCTTCGGCCTCGCGGGCGGCGGCGGCTTGACATTCTGCGGAGGTGCAGAGGTCGACAGCGTGGGCGGTGGTTTGGAAGTGGGCGA
Organism: uncultured Candidatus Saccharibacteria bacterium; assembly: GCA_964508335.1. GTDB lineage: Bacteria > Patescibacteriota > Saccharimonadia > Saccharimonadales > Saccharimonadaceae > Nanosyncoccus. The sequence continues at coordinate 2,395 of CAZDTL010000010.1, read as the reverse complement.
GGGTGGTGATGAGAGAGAAGCTGATGATGACAGCGGCAGCGAAGATGATTTTGAGTCTTCTGAGTATTACCATAACCTAATTATAGGTTATTTGGAGGGATTGCGCAAGTATTTGTGGACGGCGAGGCGGGCAGAGAGAGTGCCGATGAGGGCGCCGGCGAGAATCATGGTGAGGATAACGATGACGATTTGGTTGGATTCGAGGATGTTGGAGACGGTGGAGATGTTGATGCCGTAGTTGGAGAGGCGAGGTTCGAGGAAGTGGAAACCGAGGTAGCCGAGGCCGGAGGCGATGAGGCCAGAGACGATGCCGGAGAGTTGGGCCTCGACGAGGAAGGGGCCGCGGATGAAGTAGCCGTCGGCGCCGACGAGCTTCATCATGTAGATTTCTTCGCGGCGGGAGAAGATGGCCATGCGGATGGTGTTGAAGATGACGAGGATGGAGATGAAGACGAAGAGGGCGGAGAGGGCGATGCCGCCGGTGGTGGCGAGGTGTGCCCAGCGGGTGATGGTGGCGATTTCGGCTTGGTTAACGTCGTAAGTGGGCTCGACGGTTTCGTCGAGGTTTTTGACGAAGTTGATGTCGGAGGCGACGATGCTTTTGATGGAGTCGAGGTTTTCGGTGTCGTAGACTTTGAGGCGCATGGTGGATTGCATGGTGGAAATCATGGTGGAGCGCATGTCCATGGATGGGTCTTCGAGGGTTTCGATGAGGAGTTCGTTGTCTTTGTTTTCTTCGAGGAAGTTGGCGTATTCTTCCTCACTGGTGCGGGTTTCGATGCTCTTGACGTTGGGGTCGTTGGCCATGACTTCTTTGAGGACTTCTAGGGTTTCTTTGCCGGTGCCGGGTTTGAAGAAGAGGGTGATGTCGATTTTGTCGCGCATGGCGGCGGCGGTTTCGGTGAGGACGACGCTGGCGACGAGGGTAATGGAGAGGGCAAGGAGAGTGATAGTCATGACGAGAGTGGCGGCGGTGGAGAGCCAGATGTTGCGGCCGAAGTTGATGGCGCCATATTTGAAGACGCGGCGGACGGAGCGGGCTTTTTTGGTGCGGCCGTTTTTAGTGAGGGCTTTGAGGTTTTGTTTGGTGAGCTTTTTAGTGGCGGAGTTTTTTGACATTGTGAGACTCCTTTTGCTTGGGCTTTAGAGTGGTGGGTTTGGGGGCGGGTTTTTTGGCGGTTTTGGGGGCGGCAGAAATGGCGAAGCCTGGGGATTTTGGAGAGCTGTCGATGATGACTTCTGGTTCGCCGTCGAGGCGGTAGATGCCGTGGGTTTTTTGGTCGGCGACGATGCGGCCGTTTTTGAGGGTGACGACGCGCTTGCCGAGGTTGTTGACGATGGTTTCGTCGTGGGTGGTGACGAGGACGGTGGTGCCGAAGTCGTTGATTTTTTGTAGCAAGGTGATGATTTCGGTGCGGGTGAGTTTGTCGAGGTTGCCGGTGGGCTCGTCGGCGATGAGGATTTTGGGCTGGCGGGCGACGGAGCGGGCGATGGAGACGCGCTGTTGTTGGCCGCCGGAGAGTTGGGAGGGGAATTTGTGGGCTTGGTCGAGGAGGCCGACGAGTTCGAGGACTTTGGGGACGGTGTGTTTGATTTCGCGGGTGGACATGCCGGCGATTTCGAGGGCGAAGGCGACGTTTTCGTAGACGGTGCGTCTGGGGAGGAGTTTGAAATCTTGGAAGACGACGCCGAGGCGGCGGCGGTAGTGGGGGATGTGGCGACGCTTGATGTAGTCGAGGTCGATGCCGCCGATGATGATTTTGCCGATGTCTGGGTCTTCTTCCTTGGTAATCATTTTCATTAAGGTGGACTTGCCGGCGCCGGATTTGCCGACGAGGAAGACGAATTCGTTAGGCTCGATGTGAAGAGAGACGTCGTCGAGAGCGGGCTTTTTGTCGCCCGGGTAAATCTTGGTGACGTGGTCGAGCAGAATCATATTATTATAATAGCATAAACACAATTATCGTTCAAGATTAGCTTAATTAGTTTTGCTCATGAAATTTTTAGGCAAGAATTATTTTTTATATGGACAAAACTAATTAAGCTAATCTTGACTCTAAGTATGAATCTATAAAATCTGAAATATCTCCATCTAATATCTTTTCTACTTCTACACTTTCAAACTTAGTCCTGGTATCTTTTACTAATTTATAAGGCTGGAGGACGTAGTTGCGGATTTGTTGGCCCCATTTGGCGGATTCGCCGGCGCGGAGTTTGTCGATGGATTCGGCTTGTTGTTCGAGTTGCATTTGGGCGAGTTTGCCGCGGAGTATTTCCATGGCTTTTTCTTTGTTTTGGAGTTGGGAGCGTTCGTTTTGGATGGCGACGACGGTGTTTGTTGGGAGGTGGGTGATGCGGACGGCGGAGTTGGTGGTGTTGACGGATTGGCCGCCGT
>CAZDTL010000009.1:0-20503 GCA_964508335.1 uncultured Candidatus Saccharibacteria bacterium | reverse complement strand
CAGAGGCGTCGGTAAATTGCCCCCCCAATTTACCGACACCTCTGGTTTTTTGTTCCCATACCCACTCCGCACCGTCAAAAAACCGGCCCTCCAGCCGGTTATCACTCCACTACTTTTTCGCAAATTTCATCCGCAACTCGTCTTTATACTGGAACGCAATATAACCCAACCCCGCCACCACTACGGTCACTATCGCATATACACTCACTAGCTCCCTCTTCTCCTCAAACATTTCGGTCACCACAGGATACTCTGCTCCTGTATTCATCACGATCTTTCGGCAACGATTAGTCTCTGGATTCCTCTCATACCCCTCCGCACAGGGTTTTAATTCTGTGCTCGCTGTCGTCGCATAACTCTTGCACCTCCCCGTCAATGGATTCCGATATTTTCCTTCGGGGCACGCCGCTAAAGTCGTCGTCAAAACCGTTTCATTCACACAATTCCCAGTCTCCAAATTTATCACCTTCCCCACAGGGCAAGTTTTGAACTGCTGATAAACATTTTCTGCCCCAGCAGTCACACTATAAGTCTGCACCCATCCCGTCGTTCCGTCACCTAGCACCACTTTCGCAAAACCAACCCCTTTCTTCTGGCCATTATAGTAAACAAGATTATCTACTGTCTCCCCATCCGTATCAATAATCGATAACTTATTCGCCGACGTCGGATTCTTCGTCAACGTCAACCCCCACTCCGCCAACGGATACACTGCCAAAAACTTCCGCGCCCCCAAGTTCCCCTTCAAAGCGTAATTTTTATTCTTATAACTTACAAAACATCCATCCAGCACCGCCGTATCATCGCCATTATTATATATCTCCACAAACTGCTCACTCGCCGCCGTTTCGTAATAAGTGTAAATCTCCGTAAACTCCAGCGCACGGCATTGTGGCTCCACTACTTCGTCTGGTATCTCAAGTATTACCAGCCCCGGATTCTGCGAGTCATAGCTCGGCACATAATCCTCCACAAATTCAAAATCACCAACCTCGTCCTCGCTAATCTCTCTCACTAACGTCGTCGGCTTCACGTTCTTCCCCGTCTTGAACGCCGGATAACATCCCGTCTCTTTCAAACCCCAGCACAGGGAATCAAGCTCTTCTTCGCCATATTTCAACTTAATCCTCCCCGCGCTTTGCGACATATTCCGCGTATAAGTCAAATCTGCCACCTCCGCGGAGTCTTCCGCTTCTTTTACCTCATTCGAACTTGCTAGCCTCAAAAGGAGAGACTCGCCGACCATTTCGTGCTCCTCGGAAAATTCCAAGACCGTATACTCACTTCCCGTAGAAGTTTCATAAACGACCGTCAGGCCGGCGAGCGAAATTCGTTTGTCCGTTAGCTTCTCCAGCTCCACGAACTCCCCCATATACGGGTCAGAAAACCCTGGATTATAACTATAAATCACCACATTCGCTACCGTCATTCCTCCTTCGCTTTCGGTAACGGGCAACAAAATCTCATTTTCTTCTTCGGCTTCTTCCAGTTCGGTAGCCTCAAGCAAAACTTCACTTTCTGTGCTATCTAAAACATCAATCTCCGCCTCTGCAAACACCGACACTGGCGGCACCGCCAATCCCACAATAAGAATCAAACTGACGCTCGTATAAAAACACCTCAACTTTTTCATGCCCCCACTCTACCACGCCAAGCTTTTTCTTTTCAAGCATATCCTTGATACTTTTTATGCCGCTTGTGTTATAATAATGCTATATGGAGGTTTATGTCTCATTTGGCATCATCATTCTCAGCGGGCTAGTAGCCGCTTCGCTTCAGCTTCCGCTCGGCACGCTACTCTTGCTTTACCACGCCTCTCTCGGTAAAAACGTCCGCAAGACCACCAAAACTCTCGCCTCTTCCTTTATCTCCGGCGTCACCCTTATGAACTTCTTGCTCCTTGGCACCGCCATCTTCCTTGTCGCCAGCCTCACTCGCGCTGGCGCCTTATCCGACATTGGTCATATCGTCCTCTTCGGCCTACTCATCGCCCTTGGTATCACTGCCTGGTTCTTCTATTACAAGCGCAAAGGCTCCACCGAACTTTGGCTCCCCCGCCGCCTTGCTAAGTTTATTGACTCTCGCGCCAAACTCACCAACGACATTTCCGAAGCTTTCTCGCTTGGCCTGCTTATTCCGCTTTCAGAAATCTTCTTCACTCTCTCTATACTCGTCGCTACCGCCGACGCCACTCTCCGCCTTGCGCCCGCCCTTCAGGCTATCGGGTTAGTAGTCTACACCATTTTTGGCACTCTTCCTCTCCTCATCTTGCGCCTATTTATTCGCCACGGTCGCAACGTCGCCGAAGTTCAACGTTGGCGCCTCAAAAACAAATTCTTCTTCCGCTTCTTCACTGGCGCTGGTTTCGTCGTCCTTGCCGCCTTCCTCTTCGCTTTCGTCATTGTTAAAGGAGCCACCTAATGCCCGCCAAGCTAGAAGATACTTTTTCGCCCGATTTGCTCGTATCGCGCCTCCAATCCGATGCACGCTCGCTTAACCTCCCCGAAGGCTCCATTACCCCCATCATCGAACGCGTCCTCCACGCCGTTTTGACTTGGCTGGAAACCCGCGATATAATAACCAAAAGCGATTTAGAAAGGGTCGTAAGCCTAGAACTCGATAAATACTCTCCCGACCTCGCTCTCGTTTATCGTAACCGCGGCAAAATCATCTAACTATGGGAAAAAAATTTGACTATGATTTAATCGTTTTAGGCTCTGGTCCTGCTGGTTCTTCTGCTGCTCTCTTCGCCGCCAAATCTGGTATTAAAGTTGCTCTCGTCGAATCCGACAAATGGGGCGGCTCCGCTCTTAACGCTTCTGACGTTCCCGCTCGCGCCCTCTTTCAATTTTCTCACCTCTATCACGAAGCTCAACGCGGCTCTCGCTTCGGTCTATCTAGCTCCGCTCTGCGTTATAATTATCCCACCGTCCAAAACTGGAAACTCCTCACTACTCGCCGTGCTGGCGCTAACTCCAAAAAACAATTCGAGGCCGCCAAAATCGCCTGCTTCTCCGGCTTCGCCACCTTCCTCTCCCCCTTTGAAGTCGCCGTTAAAGACCAAATCCTCTCCGCCCCCAAATTTATCCTCGCCACCGGTAGCAAACTTACCTATGGCGACATCACTGGCATTGAATCTGCCACCTGCTTCACTCCCGCCGAAGCCCTCTCGCTCAACCGCCCGCCCAAATCCGTCTTTGTCATTGGTGCTGGCGCCACCGGCGTCGAACTTGCCAACTACTTCGCTGAGCTTGGCTCGCAAGTCGTTATTGGCGAACTTGCTGGTCGCCTCTTACCAAAGGAAGACGAAGAAGTTGGTCAGCTCCTCGCCCAATACTTCGAGAACTCACTCCACGCTAAAATCCTCACTCAGTCTCGCGTCGTAGCCGTCCAAAAATCCACCAAGCCCGGCCTCCAAAAAGTCATCTTCCGCCGTGGTGGCCAAGAAAAATCCGTCGAAGTCTCCGCTATTATTCTTGCCACTGGTTCCAAGCCCGCCACTAACCTCAGCCTAGAAAACGCCGGCGTGTCCTATGACGACACCGGCATCAAAGCCGACGATTATCTCAAAACTTCCGTCAAACACATCTACGCCGCCGGCGATTGCCTCGGCGGGGAATCATCCGCCGAACGCGCAGCCTACGAAGGCGCCCTCGCCGCCTCCAATGCCGTCGGCAAAACCAAAAATCTTCGCAATTACGAAGGCTTCATCCGCCTTACCGACACTTTTCCCGCCGTCGCCACTACTGGCCTCACCGAAGACGATTGTGTCAAAAAGAACCTCAACTGCCAAAAGGCTGTCCTTCCTCTCTCCTCTGTTTCTGCTGCCAACACCTCCGACTTCCGCTACGGCTTCGTCAAGCTTCTTGCCGACCCTAAAGACAAACTCCTCGGAGCCACCGTTGTCTGCCCCAATGCCGAACTCGTCATCCAAGAGGTCGCCACCGCCGTTCGCCACAAATTCACCATCACTCAGCTCGCCTCCACTCCGCACGTCGCATCATCTTGGTCGGAACTTATCCACCTCGCCGCCCGCAAGCTTGCTAAATAATTATTTTTATGCTACATTTAAGTTAATATTACATTAATCAAAGGATTAAAAATGTATACATATTCTTACAATTATCCAACGGTTGCTACGACCGCTACGAGCGCAGGAATCTTTGCTGGTTTCTTCAGCTTCTTCCTCATCCTCTGCATTATCGCTTGGGCTGTCCTCGTCATCGTCGCCGAATGGAAAATCTTCACCAAGGCCGGCAAAGAAGGTTGGAAGTCTCTCATCCCAGTCTACAACGCTTACACCATGCTTCAAATCTTGAACATGGAACCAATGCTCTGTTTCCTCACCATCGTTCCTGGTGCCAACTTCATGCTCGGCATCGTCATGAGTGTCAAACTCGCCAAATCCTTCAGTAAAAGCACCGGCTTCGCCGTTGGCCTTATCCTTCTTGAACCTATCTTCGAGATGATTCTCGGCTTCGGCCAAGCTAAATACAAACAACTCCCATCCTCTAAATAACTAGAGAGTCGCAAAAGAGCCTCCAAATCGAGGCTCTTTTTCTTACTCTACCTCTGTATTAGCACTCTTGACACGCGAGTGCCAATTTGCTAAACTTGATACAGGAATTAGCACTTATCGCAAAAGACTGCTAACGAAAGGAGAACAAGCACATGTCTAAAATCATCGGTATCGACCTCGGCACCACCAACAGCGCCTTCGCTTACATGGTCGCTGGCAAACCAGAAGTCATCACGAACTCTGAGGGTGACCGCACTACCCCGTCCGTCGTCGCCGTCACCAAAAAAGGCGACCGTCTTGTTGGCAAGGTCGCTCAACGTCAACGCGTTACTAACCCAAAAAATACTATCTATGGCATCAAGCGCCTTATTGGCCGCAAATACTCCGACAAAGAAGTCCAAAAAGACCTCGACATCATGCCTTATAAAATTGTAGAAAAAGGTCATGGCGTCGGTGTAGAGATGGACGACAAGGTCTATACACCAGAACAAATTTCTGCCATGGTTTTGTCTAAAATCAAGGCTGATGCCGAAGCTTTCCTCGGCGAAAAAGTCACCGAAGCCATCATCACCGTCCCGGCCTACTTCGACGATTCTCAACGTCAGGCCACCAAAGACGCTGGCAAGATCGCTGGCCTCGAAGTCAAGCGCATTATCCCCGAGCCTACCGCCGCGGCTCTCGCCTACGGTCTTAACAAAAAAGACAACGAAAAAATTGCTGTCTTCGACCTTGGCGGCGGCACCTTCGATGTCTCCATCCTAGAGCTCGGCGACGGCGTTTTTGAAGTCAAGGCCACCAACGGCGACACTCACCTCGGCGGCGAAGATTTTGACAACGTCATCGTCAACTACCTCTGCGATGAGTTCAAGAAAGAATCTGGTATCGACATCAAAAACGAACCGGCCGCCATGCAGCGCATCAAAGACGAGGCAGAAAAAGCCAAAAAGGAACTCAGCTCTACCACTTCCGTCGAAATCAACCTCCCGTTCTTGACTGCCGATGCTGATGGGCCAAAGCATTTTGAACACACCCTCACCCGCGCCAAACTCGAAGAACTTGTCGCTGACCTCCTCGACCGTCTCGAAGAGCCAGTCAAAAATGCTCTCAAAGACGCCAAACTCAAAACCTCCGACATTGACGAAATCGTCATGGTCGGTGGCATGACCCGCATGCCGGCCGTCGTCGAAAAAGTCAAAAAAATCTTCGGCAAAGACCCGATGCAGGGCGTTAATCCAGACGAAGTCGTCGCTGTTGGCGCTGCTATCGAAGGTGGCGTGCTTCAAGGCGACGTTAAGGACGTCCTCTTACTCGACGTTACCCCGCTCTCTCTCGGTATCGAAACCATGGGTGGCGTCTGCACGAAACTCATCGACCGCAACACAACCATCCCGACTTCTAAGTCTCAAGTTTTCTCTACCGCGTCCGACAACCAGCCCCAAGTAGAAATCCACGTCCTCCAAGGCGAGCGCGAATTTGCGCAAGACAACAAATCTCTCGGCCGCTTCATCCTCGACGGCATCGCTCCGGCTCCGCGTGGCGTCCCGCAAATCGAAGTCACCTTCAACCTCGATGCTAATGGCATTTTGAACGTCACCGCCAAAGATAAAGGCACTGGCAAGGAGCAGTCCATTACCATTACCAACTCCGGCAACATGAGCAAAGAAGACATCGAAAAAGCCCAAAAAGAAGCCGAACTTCACGCCGACGAAGACAAAAAGAAGCGCGAAACCACCGACGCCCGCAACATTTTGGAGAACAAAGTCTATCAGTTCGAAAAAATGCCCGACGACTACAAAGACAAAATCTCCGACGAAGACAAAGACACCATCAAAAAAGCTTGCGACGCCGCCAAAGAAGTCTTGAAGGACGAAACCGCCGACAAAGACAAACTCGAAGAGGCGACCAAGGACCTCGACAACCGCATTATGCCAATCGGCGCCAAACTTTACCAGTCTGCGTCAACTGATACCGGCAAAACTGATTCGTCTGACAACAAAAAAGATGACGACGAACCAGTCGAAGGCGAAGTAGTCGACAAATAACCGCCAGCCTCAAAAATAATTCCTCCTTTCCGGGGGAATTATTTTTTCTTTTTAGCTTTTTTCTTCGCGTCCTCTCCATCTTTCTTATATGTCTCCACCGCTCGGTCGATTCGCTCAAGCAACATCCTAATCTCCTCCGTCTCTAGCAACTGCGCAATCGCAAAACACTTCTCGCCCGCATCCTTGAGCGACGCCCCAATATGATACACTTCCTTCCTATCGAAAATCATAAACCGATCATGGAATGCTGCCGTTTTTACCAATTCTAATGTCGGATATTGCCGATTAAACAACTTTACCTCGTTCGCAGAAATTTTCGAGGAGGGAAGCGTCAACATCAATACTTTTACCTCATCTTGCTTATTCGCTAGCACATCCAAAGTATTCACATTCACATAACCATCCACCAAAATTATCTCACTCTTCGCCCGCTGAATCATCTTCACTAAGAAGCTATGCGCATCATAAATCTGCCCTTCAAAGAACAGCTTTTGCATTGGCTCATGGCACTTGCGTTCCTCAATCATATCAAAAATCTTCGCAATCTTTTTGTCGTTTTCTCGTTGATACTCTAGCTGCTTTAATTCCAAATGTTTAATCTGCTCAAATAGCATCGCGTGCTTTGCAATAAAATGACGCATCTCTACAAACGACCGCACGATATGAATCGAAGTTTGCACCGCTGTCCCGCTTCTCAATACGCTCGCCAACATCGCCACGCCCTCCCCTGTAAAAGCATACGGCAAATATCGCCTCCCGCCTCGACCGCTCAGCTTGCTCACCTTTGACATCACATTTTGTGATGTCAAACGCGCCTCACTGCGAAGAATTTTCTCATACTCCTCTTTTGTTAACTGGAATCTAAACTGCTCCGGAAACCTCAAAATGTTCCGCCGCACCGCCTGGTTAAACGCCGACGTCGTCGTCCCGTATAAAGCCGCCAAATCGCTATCCAAAATTACCTGCTGCTCGCGCACCACATGAATCAATTTCTTCACATTCACGGCTTCAATCGCACGTTGCTCGGCCGCCACCCGGCTATCTCTATCCATAATAATATAATTTTAACATAAAATCCAAAATAATAAAGCACTCCTTCCGCTTCTCCTGTCACTCGTGGATACTGGGACCCGAGTGAGTCAACCGTAGCCAAAGCGCAGGCAATTGTGGCTACAGAAGGCTACTCCGACCAGGCTCTTGCCGCAGACAATAGCAACTATTTTGAGATTGTTTCTGCAAACTATCTTGGCACAGAGCAAAGTGCTCAGTTCCAAAGCGGAGATCAATATGGCGCTGGGTGGCATTGGGGGAGTAAGTGTACCAAATCTGGCGGCACGATTACTTGTGATTTGTCCACTGCACCGGCGAACAATGCGTTGTCCGCAATGCCCCGAATGTATAAACGTAGCTTGAATATATGGGGGAACTTCTACAACTGGTATGCGGCTACCGCGGAAAGTAAGGCATATGGTGTGGGTGGTTATGATGCGGAAGACAGTATTTGCCCATTAGGGTGGCAATTACCATCTGTCACGGGGGCTAACAAGTCATGGGAGGCATTCGCGTCAGCCTACAAAGTCAAAGTAAATGGTAGCGTTGACATCGCAGAAACTTTGAAAGTTCTTAAATCTACGCCTCTTTCCTACATGACAACTGGTTTTTACTATGATTCTGGATACATAGACGGAACGACCACTGCTTCCAACTTACACTCCTCAAGCCCTTCTGGCTCACTCAACGCCAGCACAATGTATATCAACAATAGTCTTGTCGGAACTGGTGGCCGGACCAGAGCTCACGGTTCATCTATCCGTTGCATAAAGAAATAAGCGGCTGAATAGCAACAGCGGGCCCGTCTATTTAGGGTTGAGTTCCAGTGAGCATACAGATATAATGGAATTATGCACCAGAAAAAACTCAAAGTGACAATGTTGAGCCTACCAAGAAAATCGGCAAAATCTCTAGAAACGATGTAGGTTTAGAGACAAATGAGGAAGAAACCATCAAATTTCTCGCCAAGCTCGGGTTCAATATTGAGTGCCTAAAGAAAAACCATATCCTAAATCACACAGTGCAGATATCGTGATGCTAGGGGCTATCTGGGAGATGAAGAGCCCTGAAAGTATCAATAAAAAGACTTTGAAGAAGCGCATCCATAAGGCTTCGCTTCAATCTACGCATATCATATTTGACCTAAGAAGAATCGTTAAAGATAGCGACAAGGTCGAGCGAGACATAGTCGAAAAGTTTAAGAATAAAAGCACCCTGCGGCGACTAATTATAATCCGCAAAACAGGGGAAACGCTTGACATTCAGAAGTAAAAGAAGTAAAAGAAGGGCAAAGAGGGCGACTTTGTGGTTAAGTCCGCAAGGCCGAACCCTCTTTTTCTAGGCTACTTTCTAACGCAACGAACACCGTAACCAGCCAAGTAGCCACCCGATACGGATGGATGAAGGTAGCCAACTACGTAGGTCGGAAAAATGGTATATACGGCATCAAGAATATATGCGGTCTTAGAGGGGAAGCTCATAGTTGACGAATAAAATAATGCACTGTTCCCTCTATAGTTTATGGTTCCCGAATTGCCATCGTAGAGGCCATTCTTTGGCGTTAAAAACGGCAATGTAAATATTGGCTTTGCTTGTTCATTACTGGATGCGTTGTTAAGATGATAAGCACCGAAGAATAACCCGCTGAATGATTTATCCGTTGCGCTGTTGCCTGATTTGGGCAACTGCCACCCAGCTGGACAAATTGAATCTTCCGCCGACAAGGTAACGTTACCGGCGGCAGCCATCAGACTTTCTGCTGTCGCTGCATACCAGTTATAATAACCACCCAAAGCATCATTACCACGATGATATTCTCTCGGAATCTCCGCATTGGCATTATTGGTGACAGAGTCAAGGGCTGTCCAGTTTCCATCATCACTCACCTTTGATCCCCACCAATACCCCGTCTGCTCGGCGGATTGGAATTGGGCGGGCTGGGCTTGGCCGAGAAGGAGCTCGGAGAGGCCGGCGAAGTCATGAGAAAGGTTGCGGGTGTCCAATTCTGAGGCGTAGGTGGTGGTGTATTTCGTGACGGTTGACTCACTCGGGTCCCAGTATCCACGAGTGACAGCTTCGGTGGAATTAAGATCAGTGTTGGCTGGAGTAAGGTTGTGAGTGCCAGCAAAATCAGCGAGATTGAGGGCAAGGTTGCTGGTCATCCAGCAGTTATCGTCTTTCAGTTTTGCTACAGTATATACGTTATTATCACGCTCATCACGCAGAGCTATGGTCTGGTGCATACCGAGATCAGAGCAGGCTTGAGCGGTAAAGGTTTGCATGGTGTACTGTGTGGAGGCAGGGAGCCATTTTGCGTAGAGTTGTAACCCCGCCGAGCCGAGGGTGGATGGAGTAGTGATGGCCTCATTGGGTCCATATAGTTCTCCACCAAAGCCGTTTTCTGTGGTGCTCCATCCTGCAAAGGCATAACCGAGCTTAATGAAGGAAGGAGCGGTGAGGGTAGCAGACGAACTGGCCGAAGCAGATTGATCACTCATCGTTCCTGTTCCACCATTCTTGTTATAACAAATCTTATTGGCGACGCAGGTGGAAACGGTATCGGTGTCTTGGGAAGCAACAACTACTGCATCCTCTGTCAGTTCCTCGCCGTGGGCGACACAGCGGATAGACATACCGAAATTGTTATTAAATGCAGCTTGTGAGCTAACCTCTCTGGACCCTAACATTAAATTGTTTGCGTGAGTTGTAGCGCTTGCGGTAGCTGCCCAATAGAATCCGTATCTGCCCTTATAGTCATAATTACCGGTAGTCCAAACGTTGTAACCAGACAGAATTATTGAGAGAGGAAAGCTACGCAATGATCTAGAGCCACTAACACTTGAATCAATGCCGTAAACAGAGTTAATCAGGTTATTCCATGATTTATTATTTACATTGACTGGAAGTTGCCAACCCAAAGGACAAATAGAATCCGTAGCATCTCCAGAAGTCATTGCGTATGTTCCCGATTCCGCAGTCGCCGCATACCAGTTATAGTAATTTCCGAGATACCAAGATGAAGATGATGGCGTATCGGCATCTCGATAAAGAGTACCAGACCCATCTTGTTCTGGATGCGAACTATCGATCCAATCAGATGAGTTATCATAAGAACGAGCAATCTCCGCATATTCGTTGTTTATTACTTCATCTCCTAATGTCTTAACGCCGTTATCGTTATAATATTTACTACCCCAGAAGTAACCAATTTGTCCCTTCGCTTGGTATTGCGCTGGTTGATCTTGGCCAAGATTATTAAGTGACCATGTCGAAAAGTCATTTTTATCAACTTTACCATACGGGTCCCACTCTTCGCTTACATCAGAATCTTCGGGCGTAAGCGTTCCAACGGTGGAAAGCTCTAGGTCAAGATTCTCTACCATCCAGCAGTTGCCATCGGCAAGGCGGCGGACGAGATAAGGATGATTATCGCGGATATCTTCAAGCTGGAATGTACCTGCACCAAGGGCTGTTGCGGCTGCTCCATTCGCAACAACATTACCGCCGCCAGTATAGTCATATACATTCACTTTCGCCATATTGGTGAAGTATTCGGTTTCTGTAACTTCTCCTTCTTCTCCTTCTTGTTCTGGATCGGGGTCTGTGGTCTTCACTGTCCTAGTGTCAAGGGAAGTAGTGTTTCCCCAGGCATTAGTATTGTTACAGATGCCGCTACTCATTTCCTGCATCTTCGTGACGATTAAACTACCGGCGCGGGAAGTGGCGGTGATGTCGGAAGGGTTCTTGCTGTCGCCGTTAGCGTAAGCACCTTCGTTGGTTGGATAAGTGGATTGGAGTCCGACGCTGTAGAAGGTGGCGACCTGGGTGCCTTCAAAGACATCGCGGGAGATGTAGTTGTAGCCGTAGCCGTCAATATACATCCAGAAGTCATATTCGCCGTTACCGGAGCCGTCTTCAACGTTTAGGCCCTTCGGGAGCTTGCATTGGACTTGCATATAGGCGTCGGAGCTATCGTCGAGGGAGTTTTGGACGACGGGGCAGGTGTAATAATCTGATGCGTCGAGGTTGGCGATTTCGTACTCCTCGGAGATGATGGTTTGATGAGGGACGATTTTGATGAGGATGTCGGCTTCGTCAATGGAGACGGTGGATTCGTTGAGATCGAACTTGAGGGTCATGACATCTTTAGCGGCACCGAAGTTTTGGTCAACTTGCATATTGGTGCTGACGGTGTCGAGGGAAGAAGCGGAGGCGAGGGCGGTGTAGACGATTTCGTTGGAGTAGGTGCCAGCGAGGGTGTCGGTATCGACGGCGACGGCATAATAAATATCAAAATGGTTGTTGGTGGTATCGCCGGTGACGGTTGCGCCGTCTTTCTCGTATGAGCCAAAGCCATAGTTGGTGCCAGCGGAGCCTTGAGCTTCGGCTTTCCAGATTTGGACAGCGTTGTCGGAGTTGGGGACACCGGCCCAAAGAGTGTTGTTATAAGTTGCAGAAGCGCCAGTGAGAGTAGTTGCAGAAGTCATCTGCGTATCAAGGAGAGAGGGGGTGACCCAGTTGGCTTCACTCATGCAGGTGACGCCGGCTTGCACCGTGGTATCGCAAGGGACGGCAAAACCCCAGCCGGTGCTGGAAAAGACCGCGGGAGAAGCGAAAGTGGAGGTAAGGGCGGGGATGCGGACGGAGGTGTCAATGCTGTCTTCACCGATATTGAGGTTCAAGTTGTTGTTGGAGGAGTTCGTGGAAAGATAGACCGTGTAATATTGACCGGAGGAAGTGATATTAATGGTCTTTTTGGTGACTTTCAGAGTTCCGTAGTTTGCGCCGGAGCGTTGGCTGGGGATGAGTTCATCAAAATCAATGTCGCCGTGGCCCGCATCGCCTACGGCAGAAGTGCCAGCGTCGGTGGCGGCCTTGTCCGGGTCTAGTACCAAAAAGACCGATCCCCAGCGGACACCAGCGGAGATGTCGCTGGCGGCGGAAGCTTCAGCAATCAAGCACGGGATGATCGTAAAACCGAGTATAAAAATGGCCAGCGCTAAAATCGAACCTTTTAGCCACTGGACCGCCAGTATCCTTTCTCTAAGCCCCCCTAATTTGTCTTGTTGCATGGTCCTCCTTGTTGGTCTTGATTGCTCGTGAGGACCAGGTTTGTTTTAGTTTTGCCTTAATAACAAAACTGGCACCACGAGGTGCACAAACCAGAAACGAACAGATCTCCCATACGATAGTTAATCGTCAGTCGACCAGCTATTACCAGTAACCTTCATGGTGCCAGTAATATGCTTGTCGATAGGGGTTAACAATGTTTTGCCTTAACCATCGCAACGCGCAGCATTGCTACAGTATGGGTTGTGAAATGCGTGGGATTTTGAAGTTCCCAAACTATCTGTTCGTTTTCTATAAAACGGTTTGTGCAATTTTAGTTTAGCACAAGCACGGGCGGTTTGTAAAGAGCCAAAAATTAACAATCGGCTAGATTTACCTCTTCGACTCTCCTGTTGCGAAAATGAATTTTTAACAGATTATTGGGCAAGATTTCTGCAAATTCTACGAGCGTATACCAAGCGCGTTCGTTAAAATGTGGCGAAAAATTTGCTATTTTTTGATATATTTCTGGCGTGAATGAAAAAGTCGCAAAATTTTGCTCAAATTTAGACCAGTTAATTTTGTAATCACGCAAAAGGCGTTTGAATGTGATAACAAAAGCCCGGCGGATTTTCTTGTCTTCTACTATTGGAGTTCGGCAAACTCCACTTTGGCCGCAAACGCCTTTGTGGAATCCGCCACACCCACTGCAAACCGTCGCGCGACTCATTTCTGCGGCGATGCCGTGTTTATTATTGTGATTACAAATCCAAACGCTTGTTCCGCGCGTGGAGTTTTTAGAGGCGAAACGTGTATGATGACCGCAAAAACTACTGCAAACTCCGCAATACAAATTGCCTGTAAAGGGGCTCTCGAAATGGCGCCCGCGAGCACCGCCACGACGTTTGAGCTCGGCCTGCACGAGCTGGAAGGCCTCTGGCGTGATGATGGCGTCGTGTGAATCGCGAATATACCATTGTTTTCTTTCGCCGTTATTTACGCGCACTTCTTTGCTTAAAAAATCTACGGTGTAAGTTTTTTGCAAAATGGCATCGCCTTTGTATTTTTCGTTAGTTAAAATATGACGAACCGCCTCGGCAGTCCAACGTTCTTTCTGGCGAGCAGTTTTGATATTACGCCGAATGAGCGAACGCGCGATACTCTGCAAGGTCATACCGTCAAGATAGTTGCGATAGATTTGGCGCACGATTTCGGCTTCGCTTTCTACGATTTGAGGCAAACCGTTAGCGCCTTTGGTAAAACCCAAAAAACTTTTCCAGGGCAACGTAATTTTGCCGGCCTCCATACTGCGAAGTAGCCCCCAGCGCACATTTTGGCTAATAGAACGACTTTCTTCTTGTGCGATGGATGACATAATGGTAAAAATTAATTCCGCTTGCGCATCCATCGAGCTGATGTTTTCTTTTTCAAAATAAACTTCGATGTTTTCTGATTTGAGTTGGCGAGTAATTGTAAGCGCATCGACAGTATTGCGAGCAAATCGCGAAATCGACTTGGTTAAAATTAAATCTATTTTGCCCAGCATGGCGTCTTCGACCATTCGATTAAAGCCATCGCGACGTTTATAGCTTGTGCCGGTAACACCTTCGTCGGCGTAGACTTGGACGAATTCCCAGTCGGGGTGGTTTTGAATGTAATTTGTGTAATAGTCGATTTGTGTTTCGTAACTATTTTGTTGCGAATCAAGTTCGGTTGAGACGCGCGCATAGGCGGCGACGCGTTTTCTGCGTATAGTTGAAAAGTTGGTTTTGGCAGCAACTACGGGGTCATGCAGAATAACTTGTTGACGTTTGTGTTCTTTGGTTAGTATGGTGGTAGACATAAAAACTTTCTACTTAACCTGCGTGAGCGTGCGCGGATGCGTTTTGGCTTGTTTGGGGGTGATTAAATCCAGCTCGGCGGTGGCGATTTTGCGTACCACTGCGCGATAATCGGATTGCGTGATGAGCCGGTGTTTGTAAAGTTCGGCGACGGCCAAGCGATAACAGTTTAGCTCGACGTAGCAATCAAAAAGCTTTTTTCTCATAATTTGTTCCCTTCTAGTATAGATTGACAAATCTATAAAATTATTTTATATAGTTGAAGTTTATGGGTATTTATTTTTCTAGTCAAGCGACGGGCGTGTTATAATGGTTTTATGAAACAAGAATCTTCTTTAGATAAAATCGTATCAAGCATCGCCTTGCTTTGCGTCGGAGTTTGCTTCGTAGTTTGGGCGGATAAAGTCACGGAGTGGATTGCGATTCTGTTTGGCGTTTTTGCGTTGATTTTTGCCATTGTTAAAATTGTGCAATTTTTTCGCACCGACCCAGAAAAACGCACGACTTTGCAATTATTTTATGTTATTTTGTCGGCGGCCGCGGGAGTGTTGCTAGTTTCGCGAGCTAACTTTATCAAAGAGGCCATTTCTTTCGTGGTGGGCGTGTATATTATTTTGACTTGCGCCGTGCAATCGTTAAACATCGCCAGCTTGCGTCGCCACACTGGGTTGATGGTTGGCTCGTATGTTTGGCCGGTTATTGGTATCGTTGTCGGCTCGTTTTGCGTGGGCGGGCAGTTTATCATTCCCGATGAGCTAGCGCGGCTAACCGGCGCAGTGCTGATTATTTATGCGATTGTTTATCTGACTGGTTTTGCGGTTGTTAGGTCGGCTGTTAAGCAAGCCAGTATCAAGCCTAGCCGTGCCAAAATCGAAGAAGCGGTGATTGTGAAAGAGGCACGTGAAACCGAAGTTGAAGATTCTGCCGCTAAACCCAAGCAAAAAACTAAAAAATAGGTTATAATATAGAAAGTTAAAGGAGTTATATGAAAAATCCACGCCTTATTTTGATTACCAATCCAGGTTCCAGCTCTCGCAAGTATGCGCTCTATCGCGAAGACGAGTTGCTTTGCTCTTTGCATTTTGAGTTTGAGGGCAAGAAAGTCGTCTGCACTTTAAAGAAAGCTGACGGCAGTAAGAAGAAACTTGATAAAACTTATTCTGATTTGAACTCGACGGTGGGGGCCTTGAACGAGATTCTGACCGCCGAAGGCTATCTTGGTGGCGTTTCTAAAATTGATGCGATTCTTGCTCGCATTGTGGCGACTGGCGAATACTTTACCGAAGACCACCTCGTCGACAAAGAATGTTTGAAGATGCTCGAAATCGCCAAAAAGCGCACACCGCTTCATGTGCCGGTGGTAGCGAATGAAATTGAGGCGTTTGTAAAGGAATTCAAGGGGACGCCGGTGATTGCAATTTCTGACTCGTCCTTCCATGCTGCGCGGCCGGATTTGACGGAGTATTATGCGATTGATAAAGATTTGGCGGATAAGTATGAGATTAAACGCTACGGCGCGCACGGTCTGTCTGTCGGTTCGATTGTTAATTATATGACTCGCGAGGGGATTTTGCCGGAGAAGTTGATTGTTTGTCATCTTGGCTCTGGCTCGTCGATTACCGCCGTATTTAAGGGGCAGTCGCTCGACACGACCATGGGCTATACTCCGCTTGAGGGTTTGATGATGTCCACTCGTTCTGGCTCGATTGACCCCGCCGCTGCGCTTGCCGTTAAACGAGCGATGAAGTTTACAGACGATGAAGACCTCGAACAATATCTTAATAAAAAATGTGGTTTGCTTGGCGTTTCTGGCCAGACTGACGACATGCGCGAGATTATTCGCTTGCGCGATGAGGGTGACGACCGTGCCACCTTTGCGCATGCGATGTTCGTCTATCGTATTCAGAGCGAGATTGGCCGCATGGCAGCTTCGCTCGGCGGCGTCGATGCAATTGTCTTTACGGCTACCATTGGCGAACGCTCGGACGAGATTCGTCGCTGCGTTTCTCAAAAGCTCGGTTATCTTGGGTTTGAGCTTGACAATGCTAAAAACGAGTCGGAGCTAGAAAATCGTCACGAGAATATCGCCGCTGAAGGTTCTAAGCTGATTTATGTTATTCGCACTGATGAGTTTGAAGAAATGATTCGCCGTGCCAAAGTCGTGCTGGATGGCGACAAATGCGAGTGTGGCTGTGGTTGCAAGAAGGGCGAGTGCGACTGCAAAGATTGTGGCTGTCAAAAGTAGCATGGAGCGTCCGCAAGTCTTAGAGTCAGAAACTAAAGAAATCCTCCGCCTTGCCGAGCTTGTGCTTGCGACGGCGGGGGATTTTGTTGAATTGGGTTGCTATAAGGGCGAGACGTCTGTTTTATTGGCGCGCCTTTTGAGGGAGCATAAGTCCGACAAGAAGCTTTGGCTTTATGACTCTTTTGCGGGTTTGCCAAAGAAAACTGTCGAGGACGCGTCGGCGGCTGGCGAGCAGTTTAGGGCAGGTGAATTGTTCGTGACCAAGCGTGAAGTAACCGAGAAGTTCAAGCGCGCGGGTTTGCCAATGCCAATAATCAAAAAGGGCTTTTTTGAGGACTTGGATGCGGCTCGCGATTTACCGCCAGCAATCGCCTTCGCGTTTTTGGATGGAGATTTATATTCTTCTATTAAAACCTCGCTCCGGCTGGTTTTGCCCAAAATGGATGCGCGCGGGATTATTATTGTTCACGATTATAATAACCCAGAATTGCCTGGTTCCGCCCGCGCCGTGGACGAATTTTTGCGTGCGCATAGCGAGTATAAACTCGTGCAAAAACATACTCTTGCAATTTTAACGCACTAGTGTCCACTTCTCCTGTCACTTGGGTCCCAGTATCCACGAGTGACAGCCCTATTAGACAAAAGAAAAACCACAGCTAAAAACAAAACCGCAACCAAAACAGGGAATCAAAACCTAATCCAGCATCTCGCGCGTAATCACAATCTCCGCCCCGCTCTCTGCCTCACCAGCCAACACTTTCTTCGCCACAATGTTCTCCACAATCTTCTGCATCACTCGCTTCAGCGGCCGCGCCCCCATCTTCGGATCATACCCGCGCTCCGCCAGCTCCTCCGCCACACCCTCACCCAGCCTCACTTTTATCTTGCGCGGCTCCAGAGTTTTATTTATCGACTTCATGTTCAAGTCTACTATTTTCACCAGCTCCGCTTTCGTCAGCGGCACAAACACACAAATCTCATCAAACCGGTTCACGAACTCCGGCTTAAACTCACCCTTCGCAATCAGCTCATTCAAAATCTCCTCCTTTGCCTCCGCCAAATCTCGTCCCTCCGTCACATACTCCCGAATCAAATCCGCCCCCGCATTACTCGTTGCAATCACGATCGCATCCCTAAAACTCACCTCTCTATTTTTAGCATCGCGCATTACGCCCTCGTCCAACAACTGCAATAAAGTCGTCAAAACCGCCGGATGCGCCTTCTCAATCTCGTCGAGCAACACCACGGAAAACGGATGCGTCATCACCTGCGCCGTCAAACTCTCGGCATTGTCCTTGCCCTCCTCGATCAACCGCTTCACATCCGCCTCCGTCACAAACTCATTCATATCTAACCGAATCAAATTATTCTCCCCGTTAAAATACACCTCCGCCAGCGACTTTGACAGCTCTGTCTTACCCACGCCCGTCGGCCCCAAAAACATAAACGTCCCAATCGGCTTCTTTTGATTTTTTACGCCCGCCGCCGCTCGCCGCATCGCATCCGACACCGACTTCACTGCATAATCCTGCCCTACCATCCGCTTCCGAATTAACTCCTCTAGGTTCAGCAGCTTTTCGCGGTCTCTAGCATCATTCGCGGCCGACAGCTTCACGCCCTTCGTCTTCTCCACCGCCAGTTGCACCGCTTCTGCCGTCACCACCCCTGCCGTCGCATAGTTCGCCGCACTTTCCAACAGGTTCAGCGCTTTCCCCGGCATCTCGATATCGTGCACATACCGCTCGCTCAAGCGATACGCTTCCTTCAGTGCCAAGTATTGATAAACCACTCCGTATTTACTCTCCAGCCCCAAAATCTCATCCTGCATAATCCGCATGGTTTCATCTTTGCTCGCTGGCTCCACCACCACTTTATTCAAGCGATTCGCCAAACTGCTATTCTTCGCGGCAATCTCCAAATACTTCTGCTCGTCCATCGTCAAAATAATCCTCAACTGCCCCGCCTCAATAATCGGCAACAACACATTAGAAATGTTCACCGACCCCACCCCTTCTTCGAAGAATAACTGCGCATTATTCAAACAAATAATAATATTCTTCGCCAAATATGCCTCATTCATCACTAGCTGCACTAGCCCCTCCAGCTCGCCCCGCTCGCCCGCCGCCGCAATCAGCGCGCTCGCATCCAACGCCACCACCTGCCGATACTTCAAACTGCTCGGAATTTTTGCATCCGCATCCATCAATTTCTCCGCAAATGCATTCACGATCGTATTCCGCCCCGTGCCTTCCGCTCCCACCAGCGCGATGTTTTGTCGCCCACCTTTAGAAAACGCCTCAATCATTTTCTCCACAATTTCGCGATGCGACGCCAGATGTATCTGCGTCCGCATTTGCAACTTGCGCATCTCGGAAATATTCACGCTATATTTTGATAGTGTCGGCGTATAGCCAAAAGAAAAATCACGCGCAATTCCGCCATCGCGCCGCTTCCTCTTCGCACTCCGCACTAATCCGTACAAATGATTATACCAGTTCACTCCATCCACCAAATCTTCCAAATCTAACTTTCGCTCATTTAACAATCGTTCATGCTCCGGATGCTGCGCCACAATCGCCGCCGCCACCAACCCGCCCGACACCACCTCGGCATCAATCTCCGCCCGCATCTTCCGCGCCGTTTCAAACACCGGCCCCATATCTTCAGAAATATCATGCACAATCGCTTCCAAAAAATCTTGCGTAATCCCAAACCTCAACGCCAAGAACTTCCCGCTTCGCGTTTTATAAAGTTTACTCACAAACTCCGCCGGCGTCGGATTTTTATCTAGTGCATTTATCACATTGGCCGACAAAATATCATTTATATCATCGCCCTTGCCTAGCGGCACGCGATACAAATCGCTCTTGCTCCAAAGCAACAACGCCACGCAAATCATCGCCACCGGCAAGCATAACCACGCCTCTGACCGCTTTGCAAAAAACATTAAATACCCAAAGCCGCCTACGCCTAAAATAAACAATAGCCACATTGCGCAACGCGTCGCCGGATGATTCAAAAATCTCCCCGCCCGCGCCTTCTTCGCTCTCGCCGAATTATACTTAAACTCATTCATCAAAACACCACTCCTCGACTAAACAGCATCACGCAATAAACCACCAACAGCGGCAACAGCGGCCACAAAATCCCCAGCACTAACCCTATCCCCGCTCGCAAAATCATCACAACCGTCCCCGCAATCAAAATCATAAACCTCACCGTCGCCCCCACCAATCGCGAAATCAACAAATCAAACCACGCATGAATCCGCGCGTTTAGTGGCAAATTTATCTGCTTCTCTGCAGAAATCTGTCGAAACGGCGCAAACAAATTGCGCACCAACAACCTAATCGAAAAGAAATCTGCCGCATCTCTCAATCCATCGACAAAACTAGCCAAATACTCACTAAATCCTCTTCCGTACCACCACTGAAAAAAGCTTACGACTAGCATAAGCTTATTATAACACACTTTTTACAATATCTGGTCGGGGTTAGCAGACTCGAACTGCTGACCTCGCGCTCCCAAAGCGCGCGCGCTACCAACTGCGCCAAACCCCGAACTGCTCACAATTATATCATTTTTCCTGTTTCTTGACCAGATGGTACGCCTTAAACTCCTTCACCTCCTTTATCTCCGTCACCTCATACCCCTGAAAAACCTCCTGAGAAAAATCCACTTCTTCGTCTTTCTTCGCCATATACCAATACGAATCTTCACCACTCGCAAAATCCGCCAACGCCTGCACTGGATTTAC
>CAZDTL010000008.1:0-22053 GCA_964508335.1 uncultured Candidatus Saccharibacteria bacterium | reverse complement strand
TCACCAAACAAGTTCGCCTTGCTGGTGAAACCGAATGGAAGAAACAAGTTTACGCCAAAGCTGGTGACACTGTTGAATACAAAATCACCTACAAAAACACCTCTGACTCTCGCGAAGCTGACGTCGTCATCTTCGACAAGCTTGGTTCCAACCAAACTTACGTCAAGGGTTCGACCAAACTTTACAACTCGAACCACAAAAACGGCATCACTCTCGAGTCTGACGGTTTAACTACTAGCGAAGGTATCAACATCGGTAACTACCAACCGGGTGCCGCCGCTGTGGTTACTTTCCAAGTTACCATGAAAGATGACAACCTCGGTTGCGGTGGCGACAATGTCCTCCGCTCTTGGGGTCAAGGTTACATCGGCGCCGACACTACTTTGAAGCAAGACTACGCTGACGTCCTCATCTACAAGGGTTGCCCCACGCCAGAAGAACCGGTTCAACCAGTCCAACCGACTGAACCCGAAGTTCTTCCTAGCACTGGTGCCAGCGACATCCTCGCCGTTGCCCTTGGTGCCGGCTCTGCCGTCACTGCCGGTGGTTACTTCTTGGCTAGCCGCAAACGCTTCTAATCGGTCTGCCGAATCAGCTTGACCGCTCTCGAAGCCATTGTTAAACGCGACCCCCAGTGGAAACTGGGGGTTTTGCGTTGCGCCAACATCCTCCGCTAGGGCTTCGCGCCGGAGCCTCAGGCTCTACCTCCTAAAACCAGCTCCACCACCCCCCGGCCCCATCATTCCGCCCCCTTGCCCCACTTGCGTCGTCTTCCCGCTCAGTGTCGCGTTCGTGTATTCTTCGCCATTCACATATATATAATACGTCGCCCCTGCCACTAACTTCTCGCTCGCCAGCGTCGCGTGCTGAAAGCTCTTCGCGCTCGTATGCGCTAAAATCACGTTCCCATTCGCATCGCGCACTTCGATTTCTGTCCCTGCGTTATACGTCTGGCTAAAGAATACCGACAGGGAATAACCGTCCGAACTCGTCACTGGCGCCACCGCCATGCCGCTCGCGCCTACCGCCACAATCGACCCACCATTGTAATAAACTCCCGTCTCCGCATCCAGCGCCCCGTTGCCACTGTTCGTCGGCCCATCTACCACCACTTCGCCGCCTGCCACATATACCGCCCCGTTACTGTCAATTCCGTCCCCCGTCGCATTCACATATACTTTCCCGCCATTTATATATATCGCATAGCTTGCAGAGCTGTTTTGGTATCTCGACATATTCGGCGACGAACTATCGTTCCCGCCTGCCGCGTTCAGCCCGTCGTCGCTCGCCACTACACTAATCTCCCCACCATTTATCGTAATGTTCGCCCCCTCCAATCCCTCATAGCTCTTCGCAATTTTAATCACCCCGCCATTAATCTCTAGCGTCGACTCTGCATGCACACCATCATCCCCCGCGCTTGCGCTAATTTCTCCGCCATCAATCTTCACCCAACCCTTACCAACCTCATCGCTATTGTTCGACTTAATCGCGTCGCCCCCCGCCACTATATTCAGCTCCCCATCCACCACATAAACTGAATCTCGCCCGCGCAACCCCTCATCTTTCGCATTAATCTCGTAAGCTCCAGAAACCACCTTCAAATCATCTTTTCCCACAATCCCATCTTCATAATTCCCGTTCACTACCAACGTCCCCGCCCCCTGCAAAACTAGATCGTCATGCGCAAACAGCGTCGCGCAGACATCTTCGTCCCACCCCGTATAAATTGACCCATCCGTCAACGTATTCACCGACCCCTCCGCCGTCTCAATCGTCACCAGCTTCGCCTCGGCCACATAAATCGCCGGCCCGCCCGTATTTGTAATCGACACCCCATTCAAAATCAACTTCACCGCCCCCGTCGAATTCACCTCCACATACCCATTCGCCAGCTCCCCCGTCAGCGTATAAACCCCTGCCTCTGTAATTGTCTGCTTGCCGGTTCCCGACAAGGTAATCACTTGCCCATCATACTTATCCCAGTTCACTCCCGTATCATTAATATTATCAGACAAACTCGCCCCTCCGCTCCCATTCTTCGCCCCGCCGAGCAGTAGCGCCCCGCCAATCACCACGACTAGCAGCCCCCCAATTATCGCCGCCGGTAACCACTTTTTCTGTGGTTTTTCTTCCACTTTTGTCGCGTTTTCCGCCCGCGCTTCAATTACCCCCTCACCTCTGTTATTTTTCAAGTCAGCCTCCTTTTTTACTAAATCAACTGCTCTTTAGACACATGGCTAAGGAGCACCTTCAAATTCGAGTTCTTCACTCTAATCGCATCCAAAAACTCTTTCTCATTTGCACTCTTTTTTAGGCAAACATCATACGTCAACTGATACAAACTCCCCATGTTCGTCGTCTTGCTCCGCACCAGCCCATGGCTAGACGTATACTTCTTAAACTCCGCATCAAACACATGTGTATAATCCAAATCCTCCGGAATTACAATCTCCAACGTCTGCGGTTGCGCCGCAAGATTAAAGATATTCGTCTTCGACAAAATCAGAATCACCACCACCGTAATCGCTGTAATCACCGCCGCAAACAGAATATGCCCCATCCCCAGCGCCAACCCCACCGCCATCGCGAAAAACACGCTCGAAATCTCTTTCGAATTGCCCGCAATTGAACGGAACCGAATCAGCCCAAATGCACCCAAAATCGCAATCGACGTCCCCAGCGACCCGTTCACCATCAGCATCACGACTTCCACAAGCAGCGGCAAAATCGTCAACGTAATCAAAAAGTTCTTCGAAGTCCGGCTAGTTTTCAAATGTGTAAACGCAATCACTAGCCCAAGCATCAGCGCTGCCGCCGAACACAACAAAATCGTCGTAATCTGCAACCCCGCGCTCGCCGTATCAAACACGCTATTAAACATTATTTTTTCTTCTTCCTTTCATTTATTAACTGATATATTTTTCCATACTTAGAAAACCTAGAAGGATAGATTTTGAGCTGGCTCAGCTCACTAATAAACCACTGCGGCATCGCGTTCATGGTTTTCACTTCCATTATAATACACTTCTGCGGGTTTTCCGTCGCCAAAAAATACTTCTCACCCTTCGCTCCTTTCTTAAAATTCAAATCCTTCTCGCGAAACCTTAAATTCTCGTCAAACGTCAACCGAAACGCCGGATTCTCCTTCCCCTTAAACGCCACGCGGTCGGCTATAATCATCACCTTCGGTCCCAACTTGTAATAGCTCATCAAATACTCCAGCTCCCGCGCAATCTGTCTCTGCTGAAACGTCGAACTCTGCGTTCGCTCCGCCAACTTCGTCAACTCCTCTCCCTTCAAAAATTTCTCAAACTCCCGCTCGGTCAGCACCAGCCGGCGTTTATTCCCAATTTTTATCTTCTTCACCGCCATCTTCGACTTCACTTCCAAAAACACTGGCGACTGCCCGCTCGCCATCTTATATACTCGCGCCCGAAACTTCTCCCGAAACTCTGGTCGCTCAATCGAATTTATCGCCAAGTCGCTATCTTTCGTATCAAAATAAATACTCAACACTTCTTCTTTATAATAATCATCTCGCTTCAAATTCTCACTCAACCGCTCTAATAGCGCCTCCTTCTGCTCCCTTGTAATCAAATACTTCTCTTCTACCCGCTCGATTGTCTTGTCATCGCAAAAACTCGTCGCAATTTTCGTGCTACCTTTCCTCGACTTTTTCTTCGTTGCGATCCCGTTTATGTTCTTCATGCTCCTATTATACCTGATAAATCTTAAAAAACCCTAAATTTCCCAACAAAGTAGCCAGCTTCTCGTCCTCGCCAAAATAGCAATTTTGTGCTATAATATACTATATATGAAACGCCTCCCCATCGTCGCGCTCGTCGGCCAAACCAACGCTGGCAAATCCAGCTTGCTCAACCGCTTCGCACATAAAAACATCGCCATCGTCGCCCGTGAAGAAGGCACCACTCGCGACTCTGTCACTGCTCGCATCGACGACCGCTTCCTAATGGTCGACACCGCCGGCCTCAAAGACGCCGTCGACGACTTCGAAGCCTCCATCCAAGACCAAATCATGGATGCCGTCGCCTCCGCCGATCTCATTCTCTTAACGCTAGACGGCTCCCTCTATCCCAACGAAAAAGACAAGCGCATCGCCAAGCTAGCCCTCAAATCCCAAAAACCCGTCTTCCTCGTCCTCAACAAGTCCGACTTCGGCACTTCACTCGACCCCTACGAGTTCCGCACCCTCGGCATCAAATCAGAACAGACCTTCCGCGTCTCCGCCACGACAGGCTACGGCACAAGAGAACTAAAAACGGCAATAAATGATTTGCTTGCGTCGCATTGCGCAGGCTACGGCCGAGCGATAGCTGCCGAGCCCCGTAACGACGGGAGCGAGGACAGCGGCGACGCAAACAAACCATTATTGCCTCTCCGCCTCGCTCTCATCGGTCGCCCCAACGTCGGCAAATCAAGCCTCTTCAACAGTCTCGCCCAAAAACAACAAGCTCTCGTCAGCTCCCGCCAAGGCACCACTCGCGACATCAACCGCGTCAACCTCCGCTTTAAAGGTCGCGACCTCGAGATCCTCGACACCGCCGGCCTCCGCAAACCCGGCAAGCGCGAAGTCGGCATCGAAAAATTCTCCGCCCTCCGCACCCTCTCCGCCATCGAAGAATCCGACATCTGCGCCCTCCTCATCAACGCCACCGAGCCACACTCCAAGCTCGACCAATCTCTCGCCGGCCAAATCATCGACGCCGGCAAGGGCATCATCGTCGTCGTCACCAAAACCGACCTCGTCAAAGACACCGACCAAATCCTCGACGACCTCGAACGCGACTTCAACTTCCTCCCCTTCGCTCCAGTTCTTTTAACTAGCTCCGCCACCGGCGCCAACGTCACCAAGCTCTTCGACCTCGCCTTAGAAATCGACGCCGCCCGCCATACCGAGCTAAAAACCTCCGACCTCAACAAAATCTTAAACCAAGCCATCCTCGACCACGCCCCCGCCGGCCTCGACAACACTCGCCCTAAGCCCAAATACATCGTCCAAACCGACACTTGCCCGCCTTGGTTCGTCGTCCACGGCCACGGCCTCTCGACTCTCCACTGGTCCTGGAAACGCTTCCTAGAAAACAAACTGCGCGAAGCCTACCCTTTTGTCGGCACCCCCATCATGTTCTCCTTCCGCGACGACAAAGCCGACCAATCCGCCAAGCTCGTCAAATCCTAGCCTACAATGATTGACCTCCACACCCACCTCCTCCCCGCCATCGACGACGGCGCCGACACCTTCGAAGAAAGCGTCGCCATTTTGCAAGAACTCGCCGCCCACGGCATTACCGAGCTTTTTCTCACCCCGCATTACATCCCGGCCACCATCTACGACTCTCCCCGTGCCGATAATCTCAAGCTCCTTGCCGAACTCAAAAAAGCCCTCAAAGAAGAAACCGACCTCAACCTCAAACTCCACCTCGGCAACGAAATCTACCTCACTCCCCAAATCTCCCAACTCCTCAAACGCAAAGTTCTCTCGCCCCTAGGCGACAGTCGCCACCTCCTCGTCGAACTTCCCATTTCTGGTCTCTTCGACAGTTACGAAAATATCTTCGCTAACCTCATCGCCGAAGGTTACCAAATCGTCCTCGCTCACCCCGAACGCTACCTCTCCGTCCAAAAAGACTTCAAGCTCCTCAAGCGCCTCGACAGCCTCGGCATCCTCTTTCAAGCCAACCTCTGTAGCATCATCGGCCAATACGGTCGTCGCGCCCAAAAAACCGTCAAAAAAATGGCCAAAAAAGACCTCATCTTCTGCTTCGGCACCGACACGCACCATGCGCGCGACTTTTCCGAAATCGACCTCGCTCTCGCTAAGCTCACCAAACTCTACGGCAAAGCCAAGCTCGACACGCTCCTCGTCGATAACCCGCTCAAAATCATAACTACGACACATTCTTCTCCACAAAGCTAGCCTTGACGGCTTTTTTAAGCTCTAGTAAAATAATAAAAGTAGAGCTTTAGGTTATTTTGGAGGAACAATGCAAGATACACTCAGGACGCGCCGCGCCCTCAACCCAAAACTAAAAACTTTTCTCCTATCACTTTTGTGCTTAGCGTTCATCGTTGGCTCGCTTTTTATTTTCAAAAAGCCAACTTCCGTCGCTTCTTATAGCTACTACGAATCCCTCAAAATTTCCAAAGCTTCGCTTAATGGCAACTCCATTTGGGGTGGCGGGGAAACGTTCGACACCATCGTTTCTGCTGGTGGCCTCGACCAATGGGCAGCCTTCTACTCCGCCACTAATAAATCCTCCGGCGGTCTCGACGCCTCTGGTGCTCTCTCCATCGACGGCGTGCCTTACCAACTCGGTTGGACTGGCGCTTCTGACTACACCGGCAATGACACCATTCGCCTCTACTCTGGCCACGAATCCACCGCCATCACCCTCGATACCATCGGCGCCTACGAAAAACTCTACGTCCTCGGCACCGCTGGCGGCCCTGGTGAGGGCAACTACGCCAACTTCGCCGTCCTCGTCCACTATACTGACGGCACCTCCGACGAAACCGATTACCGTCTCTACGACTGGTATGATGCCACTGCTGTCTCCGGCGTCTACAAGTGGCCTGGCGCCGCTCGCCGCGTCATCGTCGGCTCCACTTCTGGCTATGGCAGTAACAAAACCACCACCTACAACTACGAAGGCTCCACCACCTCCGCCCCCTACCTCCAATCCGCCACTATCGACGTCAACCCTAAAAAACTCGTCTCCTCCATCGACCTCGTCCTCACTGGTCGCAACGGTCAATCTAGTACCGAGGGCATTTACTGTGGCATCTACGCCATTACCGGCATGGTCAACATCTCCGCGCCCAACCCCGTTGAGGTCATCTATGTCGACGCCGTCACCGAAACCACCGCCGACATCCACTGGGAGCCTGTCCCCCGCGCTACTAGCTACCGTCTCGACATCGCGCTCGACCCCGACTTCAAAAACATCTTGCCCGCTTACAACAACCTCTTCGTCCAAGACACCTCTCTCGTCGCCACCGGACTCACCGGCGATACCGTTTACTACACCCGCGTCCGCGCCGAAAACTCCGAAGGTCAAAGCATCAGTAGCAACGTCGTCAGCTTCCTTACCGACCCAGAAACCACTCCGCCCACCATCTCCGTCATTGCCAACCCCGGCCTCATCCAAATCCAAGACGATGCCGTCATCATCGGCGTTGACGCTTCTGGCGTCAAAGAACTCGACGAAAGCCTCGACGGCGGAGAAACCTGGACTAAACTCGTCGACGGCGACCGCGCCGAGCGCACCATCACCGAAAACGGCACCTACTGCTACCGCGCCATCGACAACTACAACAACATCAGCGACCCCACTTGTATCACCTACTCTAATCTCGACACCGCCAAGCCTGTCATCCGCGTCAATACCAACGGCTACACTGAAGGCTCCTGGACTAGCGACCTCGTCACTCTTACTATCGAAAGCCTCACTATCAACGTCGGCGAAACCAAATACTACTACTCCGAAGACGGCGCCACTTGGCAACCCTACAACGGCGGCGTGGTCGTCGCCGAAGAAACCGGCCTCGACGGCAAAGTCTACTATTTTAAAGCCATCAGCCAAGCCGGCATCGAAAGCGACGTCGTCTCTGCGCTCGTGCGCCGCGACATCACCGCCCCCACTGGCGAAATCTCCAGCTCTGATAACGGCTGGAACCAATTCTTAAACACCATCACCTTCGGCCTCTTCTTCAACCAAACCAAAAACTTCGAAGTCTCTGCCACCGACGATCTCTCCGGCGTCGCCTCCATCGAATACTTAACCACCAAAGAGGCTTTCGCCTCTAAGGAAGCCGCCCTCGCCGCCGACGGTTGGCAGACTTACGACTCTGCTGTCGCGCTCAATCCAGAAGGCGACTTTATCCTCTACTTCAAACTCACCGACAACGTCGGTAACGTCTCCATCATCAATACTGACGGCATCATCCTTGACACTACTAATGCCCTCATCCGTGGTTATATCGACGCCGACCACACTTACGCCCTCGAAGATGGCAAAACTTACTACCTCACTCAAAAAATCATCGTCACCGACGACCGCGCTCTCGATTCCATCACTCTCAACGGCTCCTCTATCGACCCGGCCAACAATCTTATCTCTCTCTCAGCCAACCAAACTTACCATATCGTCGCCCAAGACAAGGCTGGCAACATCACCAACCTCACCATCAAAACCGGTTCGCTCAACGATTACAACCTCAATCTCACTGATGACAACTTTAAGACTAGCGACCAAGCCACCCTCGAAACCGCCCAATCCAAGCTCGAAGAAATCAAAGCTTCCGAAGGCGACCACGCCTCCGCCGAAGAACTCCAAATCATCGACGACCTCGTCCAAAGATACGACGACCTCCTCGACCAAATCGCCGCCCTCGAAGCCGAAATTAAGGACGAAGCCGACCGTGGTGCCGCCACTCCCGATATTAACCACGTCACCTCCGCCGACCGCGAAACCATCGAGCAAATCATCGAAGACATCAAAACCACGCTAGAAGAAGACGGCCTTCACCTCACCGTTGAAGAAACCAACCAGCTCCTCATCGAACAACACGACCTTGAAGAAAAACTTCATCGCCTTGACGAAACTGCAGCCGCACTTGAAGATCTCACTATCGTCAACAATACTGGCATCGACATCATCAAAACCAGCGACCAATCCGAGCTTGAGGAGCTCAAACAAACCGCCGAAGATTTGCTAGATGGCACCAACCTCACCGAGCCCGAACGCACCGAGGTCGAAGCTGAACTCGCCAAAATCAACGACCTCCTCGACCAAATTTCCGACGCTGTCGCCGCCGAAAACACCCCTGACATCCACGACGTTGACACCATCATCCCCACTGGCTACACCGTTGGCGACAAAACCGACCTTGAAGAAGCTAAATCCGACCTCGAAACCGCACTAGAAGATTACGGCTCCAACTATACCGCCGAAGAAAAATCCGACCTCGAAGAAAAACTCGACCAAATCAACCAAGCCCTCGCCGACATCGAAGACCAACTTTGGCAAGAAATCGTCAACACTACCTTTCCCAGCCTCACTGTCACCGGCGAAACTACTCAGTGGCGCACTCAAGACATCGCCGGCGTCTCCGCCACCGATGATTACGGCATCGCCAAAATCGAAGTCTCTCGCGACGGCGGCGCCACTTGGTCACTCGTTACCGAGCTGGAATCTGCTACTCTCGACATCACCGAAAACGGCACCTATATCTTCCGCGCTACCAACAGCTTCGGCAACACTAAGGAACAAACCATTACCTACCACAATATCGATCCAGTGCAACCTGTAGTCGCAGTTGATGCTCACGGCTACACCCTCGGTTCCTGGACTAATCAACCCGTCACTCTCACCGCCAAAAACACCGCCGCCAACCTCAGCCCTGTCATCCTCTATGTCCGCGAACAGGGCGCCGACACCTGGAATACTTATCTCAACGCCGTCCTCGTCACCGAAGACACCAGCTCGCAGGTCTACGAGTTCAAAGCCGTCGCCGCCACTGGCCTCGAAAGCGAAATTATCGCCACCGAAGTTAAAAAAGACGCCGTCGTTCCCACTGGCACCATCTCCACCGGCGAGAACTCTCTCAACTCCGTTCTTAACGCCATCACCTTCGGTCTCCTCTTCAACGAAACCAAGACTTTTGAAATGTCCGCTTCCGACGACCGCTCTGGCATCAGCACTATCGAATACCTCGTCTCCGATACTGAACTTTCTGTCGACCAACTCAAAGCCTCGACTGAATGGACTACTACCAGCGGCACTGTCTCTGTCGCACCCGACCAAGCCGTCAACGTCTACTATCGCCTCGCCGACCAAGCTGGCAACGTCGCCGTCGTCAGCCAAAACGGTATCGTCTTCGACCTGCCCGGTCTCTCTAACGTTGACGTCGCCTTAGAAAATCAAACCTCTGGCTACACTTCCATCATCACTGGCTCTGGCACCGTTCCTGTCATCTCCGACCTCGAGCACACCAACAAAATCAACCTCCCCGCTCTCAATGCCGCCGAAGACGAACTCAAGCAGTTCCTCGAAACCCATACCGACGGCTCCACCAACGTCGTCGCCAGCCTCCTCTCCGACTATCAAAACACCATCGCGGAAATCGCCGACACTGAAGAAAAAGTCACCATCATCGAAGACTCCTACGCTACTATCCCCCCGCTCGACTCCATCACCTCCCGTGACGAAGCCGCTGTCGAAGCCCTTATCGAGGCCATCGAAGAAACCGAAGCCACCAATGGTAACCACCTCACTCCCGAAGAAAAGCAAGAACTCGACGCTATGCTCGATGACCTTAACCAAAAACTCGAACTCATCGAACAAACCAACTCCGCCCTCGAAACTATTGACGACGAAATCAGCCAGTATGACCTCAGCACTATCACTAAAGACGACCTCCCTGCCCTCGAAGACTTGCAAGACCAAATTAACGACCTTAAAGACAGCACTCACCTCACCGACGAAGAACGCGAACATCTCGACGACCTCCTCGAAGAAATCGAAGAACTGCAACAACGCATCGAAGAAGTCGAAAAAGCCCTCGAAGAAGCCAAAGACCAAGACAACGCCGGCGGCATCAACTCCGGCAACGTCACTCCCGAGGACCAAACCACCCTCGAAGACGCCGCCAACGCCTACGCCGAAGCCCTTGGCGTCTTCGATACTAACCTCTCCCTCTCTGACCTCTTCGACATCAACAACCGCATCTCTATCATCAACTCCGCCCTCGATGTTCTCGACCAAGTTGCCGAATTCGAAGCCATGATTTCTCGCCTCCCCAACCCTGAAGATGTCGACTACAACTCCCGCCTCCTCGTCAAAGCCGCCGAAGGCATGTACAACGCCCTCTCCGAATACGGCCGTACCCTCGTCGGACCGAGCCTTCTCGCCCGCTATCGCGCCGTCCTCGACGCTTACCGTGCCTATCTAGAAGGCTCTCCACTCCTCTACGCTTTCGAAACCCTCGACGTATTCTGGTGGGCGCTCACTACCTTCTTCATTGTCGGCGTCTTCATCGCCGTCACTCGCCGCACCCATCGCCGCTACATCGAATCCACTGAAGATTCCGACGATTTCTAGCTTTAATTGTTGTCCTCATAATTCCGTGATATAATTTACCTATTATCGCGCATTTTGCGCACGCTCATTACAAATTGGAAATTAGATGGAGGTGAATCTGATAATGAGCGAAAAAGCATTCCTCGAACCAGCCGCCCTAACCGTCGCTAAAGATAGCCTCGTCGGCTACCGCTCCTGTGTCTCCTCGGTTCAGCTTGCCACCTCGCCACACGACAAATCCCTCTATGTTGCCATCACTACCAACGGCAATCAGGCTAGCTACTACAACCCCACTGCCAGCTTCAATCGCGACGACGCCCAGTTCGGTGCCCTCATGAAGGCCGTAGCCGAGCGCGCTCTGCTTGATCGCTTCAACCACACTATTCGCAAAAAAGCCGAAAGTCTCCCCTACCCTTACCTCGACCCAAGAGAATACCTTGCCATAGAAGAATCTCATACCAACGAGCGTTTTCTGCGGCCCTTCTCAATCGACCGGCGCTACAACTGGTGTCTCGGCACTTCTTACGCCGGTCACCCGCGCTACATTCCCGAAGATTTTGTCTACCACCCCAACCACCGCGACTATCTCTACTGCTCCAATGACTCTGGTCTAGCCGCTCATCCCAACCCGCTTCAAGCGGTCGAACTCGCCATCGCCAGTCGCCTCAAGGCTGATGCTGCCATGCGCACCTGGTACAAAACGCTCCCGCCCTACGTCCTTGACCCTAAGTCCATCCCCGAGCACGCCCAAAACAGCATCGGCGCTTGGGCCTCTATGGGCTATACGCTCACTATCAGCCAGCTCGATACCGAAATCTGCGAAGTCTATCTAGCAACCATCCGCGGCTCCGCCTACCCTTGCTTCGCCTGTGGCTTTGGCGCCACCCTCTACGGCGACACCAATCAAGCCATTCTCGAAGCCCTAGCTAACGCCGAAGCCAATTTCGACCTTTACGCCGGGTTTTGCAATGGCTACGAAAGCTTCTCTCAATTCAGCATTGTTGCTCCGCTCGACCACGGCCTCTACTATGCGCAACCTAAAAACGCCGCCAAGCTCGACTTTCTCACCGAACGCAAAGAGCAATCCAGTCCATTCCGACGCACAATCGGTAGCTTCTACGATTTAGCCGTCAAGCTCAACCTCACCGTTTGCTGGCTCTCTGTCCCAGGCGCCACCTATAATGTCGCGCGCGTGTTCAGCCCATATTTGGTTCCCATCTCCTACGGCTTCGGGATCGACCACTCGCGGCACCCCGCGCTTAGTCGCTACTCCGCCCCACTCTGCGAAGAACGTCGCCGCATCCCGCACTGCTTCTACCGCCCCTAATTTCCCCACCACTATGCCCGCCACAGACGGGCTTTTTACATATATAATATATATGTCATAATAACCGAACAAACCGAACAGGGAAGAATCAAAACTAAACAATAAGCCACAAGAAAAATCAACGTTGACAAGAATTGTGCTTGTGATAAAATCAAAGTAAGAAATTCGAACGAGTCTAAACGTTGAGAGGCGTTCGAGTTTCGGGAGGTGGGGCTAAACCCATTCACCTAGAAATCCAAAAACAAACCAAAAATGCGTCTCGCCGGACGCATTTTTATAATTCAAAAAATCTATGATATAATAAAGTAGCACGGTGCTGTGGCGGAGTGGTTACGCAGCGGTCTGCAAAACCGCGTACACCGGTTCAATTCCGGTCGGCACCTCCAAGCAAATCGCGAGCAAGCTCGCATTTGCTAGTTCGGCGCCTTGACTGCTTCGCAGAACGGCACCTCCAAACGCCCGAGTGGCGGAATTGGTATACGCGTTCGACTTAAAATCGAATGGTTCTCACCATATGGGTTCAAGTCCCATCTCGGGCACCACCGATAATGCCTCTCTGGCATTATTTTTTTTATTGCTTTTCTTAGCATAAACATATATAATAAAAAACAAAGGAGAGAGTGTTAGAGCTAAGAAAAATCACCAAGGTCTATGACGCTGGCGGCTTCAAACAGAAGGCGCTCAATTCTGTCTCGCTCAACTTCCGCAAAAGTGAATTCGCCAGCATCCTCGGCCCTTCCGGCTCCGGCAAAACCACCCTTCTCAATATCATCGGCGGCCTCGACAGCTACACCTCCGGCGACCTGCTCGTCAATGGCATCTCGACCAAAAGCTACCGCGACGCCGCCTGGGATTCTTATAGAAACCACCGCATTGGCTTCGTCTTCCAAAGCTACAACCTCATCCCTCACCAAACCATCTTGAGCAACGTCCGCCTCGCCCTTACCGTCTCTGGTATCTCCAAAACAGAAGGTCTCCGCCACGCCAAAAAAGCCCTCGAAGACGTCGGTCTTGGCGACCACATCCGCAAACGCCCCGCCCAGCTCTCCGGCGGCCAAATGCAACGCGTCGCTATCGCTCGCGCCCTCGTCAACGACCCAGAAATCATCTTAGCCGACGAGCCAACCGGCGCGCTCGACTCAGAAACCAGCGTCCAAATCATGGAAATCCTCAAGCGCATCTCTAAGAATCGCCTCGTCATCATGGTTACGCACAACCCCGAACTCGCCAAAAAATACTCCACTCGCATCATCGACCTCAAGGATGGCAAAATCCTCTCCGACACCAAACCTTTCTCCGGCAACGCTGCCGAAGCCGAGCCTCTCGCAGTTAGCGCCAAAAAGCACCGCCGCACCTCCATGTCTACGTTCACGGCTTTCGCCCTCTCTGCCGACAACCTCCTCACCAAGAAAAAGCGCACTCTTCTCGTCTCAGTCGCCGCCTCTATCGGCATCATTGGCATCGCTCTCATCATGGCCGTCTCGACCGGCTTCCAAAACTACATCGACGGCGTTCAAGAAGACACCCTCAGCTCTTACCCCCTCATGATTCGTGATGAATCCTTCTCGTTAGAATCTCTCCTCGTCGCCCCCGAAGAAGGGCTCAAAAACAGCTCCAGCCTCCTCGAAGAAACTGGCAAAGATGTTGTCGAATACCAATTCCTCGCCAACACCCTCCGCTCTGTCGCCACCAACGACCTCAAGAGTTTCAAGCACTACCTCGAAGACCACGCCCCCGACTATCGCGACGACGTCACCTCCGTCGAATACAACTACTCCATCGACCCACTCATCTACACTATCGACGGCTCTAATACTCTCGCCAAGCTCAACCCCTCCAGCCTTTTCTCCTCCATGTTCGGTGGCAGCCAACTCATGTCCAGCTTCTCTAGTTACTCTTCCATCTTCTCGCAAATGTCCGACGACCAAGCCGCCCTCAACGAGCAATATGTCCTCAAGGCCGGCCATTGGCCAGAAAGCTACAACGAAATGGTGCTCGTCCTTTCCTCCGAACACGCCATCACTGACCTCCTCGCCTACTCCATTGGCCTCAAAGACAGCTCCGAACTCACAACCATGGTGACTAAGCTCATGTCTGGCGAATCAGTCGACATCCAATCTGACCCTCTCACCCTAAATTACGAAGATTTCCTCTCGCTCGACCTTCGCCTCATCCTCCCCTACAACCTCTACAGATACAACGACAAATACAACGTCTACGAAGACATGTCTGGCGACAAAGAATTTTTACAACAGGCCTACGACCACGCCCTCAAGCTCAAAATCTCCGGCGTCGTCTACCCTAAAAACGGCACCATGTCCGCCATGCTCCAACCTGGCGTCGGCTACAAGTCTAGTCTCATCGATTTCATCATTAACTCCGCTAAAGACTCGCCCATTGTCCAGCAGCAACTCCAAAACGAAGGCATCGACGTCTTCTCCGGCGCTCGCTTCGACCAAAAATCCGACCGTTTCGACTACGGCTTCGAAGACCTTGTCACGGTTGACGAAGCCAAACTCCAATCCGCTTTCAACATCACTGTCGACCAAACCGCCCTCCAAAACTCCGTCACCGACCAAATCGCTGACATCGTCAACAACATCTCGGTCGATACCACCCCCGCCCTCACCGCCTTTGACGATACGCTCAACTTCCTCGCCGACGGCTTCCGCGATTATCTCACCAATCTCGTTATCGAGGCCATGGCGCGAGGCGATTACACTTTTAACCCCATGAATAAAATCGACGAGCATCTCGATGATTACCTTAACACTTACGAGCCAGGCGAACGCCTCTCTGCCCTAGAAACCACCTACAAAATTCCTAAAGACAACTTCAAATCAGTTTACAAAGGCCTCGCCCTCGCCGTCATTGCTGGCACCGACCTCGACTCCGCAGAAATCCTTGTCGTTCGCGAGGGCTTCGCCAACCTTATGACCGAAGCTAAGCTCAAAGTTGAAACCGCCGAAAAAGTCGCCAACATCGTCGCTACTGTCTCAGACGCTTTCGCCCAAGGCTTCAACCTCGACCCTTCCGCCATCACTTCCGCCTTCAAACTCAACTTCACTGAAGACGAACTTATGCGTGTTGTCTCTAGCATGCTCAATAAAACCGATTCCACCGCCAAAAGCAACCTCCTCAAACTCGGCTACCAAGACCGCGACGACCCCAGCTATATCTCCGTCTATTTCTCCAGCTTCGAAGGCAAAGAAAACTTCATCTCCTTCATCAACCACTACAACGACCAAATGGAAGCGGCAGGGAAGAAAGACCAAATCATCAACTTTTCCGACGCCACTGGCATCCTCATGAACAGCGTTAAAGTCATCGTCGACGCCGTCAGCTACGTCCTCATCGCCTTCGTCTCTATCTCGCTCGTCGTCTCCTCTATTATGATTGGCGTCATCACCTACATCTCCGTCTTCGAACGCACCAAAGAAATCGGTATCCTCCGTGCCATCGGCGCCTCCAAACGCAACATCTCCAGCATCTTCAACGCGGAAACCGCCATCATAGGCCTTCTCAGCGGGCTCATCGGCATCGGCGTCTCTTACGCCCTCATCCCCGTCATCAATAGCATTCTCGCTCACTTCACTGGCGACGTCGACATCCGCGCCACTTTGCCAGTCATTAACGCCATCAGTCTCGTCATCCTCAGCATTATCTTAACTCTCATCGGTGGCCTCATCCCCGCTCGCTCCGCCGCCAAAAAAGATCCCGTCGAGGCCCTCCGAACAGAGTAAAAACGCTCGCCTTTTTCACCAAAAACCATTGACTTTATCGCCCCACTCACATATAATAAAAGATAAGCAAAATAAAAAGAGGTTAGTTAGAATGCTAAAGTCATCACGACTTGTCGCCATCACTGGATGCCTACTCGGGCTTTCTGTCGCCCTCTTGCCGCTCGGTAGTCACGCCGTCACTATCATCCGGTCCACCGATACCGTCAGCGCCATCATTGACGGCTATGTTTCTTTTGCTGCCGTCTCCCACACCCCCACCACCGATGTCTCTACCTATGATTCTACGAACAATAAATACGTCGGCACCTTCGACGTCGGCGGCCACACCGAAGCCTTCGGTACCACCCGCTATCAAGTCTCCTGCAACTTTCTCGCCGACAACGATTTCACTCCGAACACCTGCCAACATGGTTGGACCGTCACCGCTACCTCCACTTATTACGACGCCACCACTGACGAAGCCGAAATGCGCGGCGCCATCCAAGCCAACGCCTACACCATCAAAAGCATCACTGCCAACGGCCTCACCGGCGCCAATTCCAACTGGCTGATGAAAGTCACCGGCGTCTCTCGCACCTACAACGGCAACACCACCGCCCCCTCCGGTGCTGCCTACACCGACACCGCCCACAATAATATCGTTCGCAACTACGACGACCATTTCGAAGCCATCCCTTACAACAACGCCTCTTCCTCAGCTGTCGCTGAGGGTAACACCTTCACTTGCTCGGGCAACCCAGTCTCTTGCTCCTACAACGGCACGCAGGACTTTGACGTCACCTACGGCTTCTCTGCCGGCTTTGCCACCGCCGACACTTACACCGGCATCATAACCTACACGCTCTCCATCAATGCTGCCAGCTAGTTCCTCTCCCCTCGCCGTCTCGCCTGGGTTTATTGAGGTTGCACTTACGCCAGGGCAAACCTACGAGGGCGAATTTTTAATTCTTAACCCCGCTGTCGATAATACCACCTCGCATTATTTAGTTTCCGTCGGCTCGCTCGCCTACAACGACGCCTCCTACTCGCCCGACTTCAACGACTTTAGTGACTACAACCAAATTGTCGACTGGATTTCTATCGAAAGCCCCAAAGGCGAACTCGCTCCTCAAGATAAACGCGCTATCAAGTTCAAAATCACCGTCCCTGCAGACGCCCCTGCCGGCGGCCAATACGCCAGCTTGCTCGTCTCTAGCGAAGACCCTTCCGCCTCCGACCAAACTAGCGGCATCGCCGTCGCCGCCCGCTCGCGCATTGCTATTTTATTATATAGCACTGTTTCCGGCCAAACTCGCGAAGAAGGCGCCGTCCTAGAAAACAACGTCCCCGGCGTTTTCTTCAATCAGCCCATCAAAACTAGCTCCCTCATCACAAACACCGGCAACGTCCACATCAAAGCCAGATACACTCTCCGCGTCTACCCACTATTTAGCGACGAAGAACTCTATACCAACGAAGAATCGCCAGTCGTCAACACCGTCATCCCCGACACTACTCTCTACAGCGAAAAAGTCTGGAGTGACACCCCTCTCCTTGGCCTCTTTCGCGTTCAGCAGGAAATCGACTTCAACGGCCAACTCAGCACCCAAGAAACTATCACCCTCGTCGCCCCCACTTGGTTCGTAATTCTCGCGACGCTTTTTCTCGCCTCAGTTTTTTACTTCCTTTTCGACCACACTCGCCGTCGCCGACCACGAAAACTTAGAAACGCCATAAAAAGTCCTTGACTTTCAAAAACATAAGCGTATAATAAAAACCACAAAAAGGTCATAAATAAACATTTAACACAAAAAGGAACATAAAAATGGTTAA
Source organism: uncultured Candidatus Saccharibacteria bacterium (assembly GCA_964508335.1). Lineage (GTDB taxonomy): Bacteria > Patescibacteriota > Saccharimonadia > Saccharimonadales > Saccharimonadaceae > Nanosyncoccus. The sequence continues at coordinate 4,066 of CAZDTL010000008.1, read as the reverse complement.
ATCCAAAAATATCATTGCTGGGCTTGGTGTCGTTGCTGGCCTCGGCATGGCTCTCCTCCCTCTCGGCGCCTTCGCTACTGACGGGCAAATCGGCGGTGTCGAATCCAACGCTGTTGAACACACCGTTCGCGGCGTCGTTGGTGATGTCATCTCTATCTCTCTTACTACCAACAAAGGTTCAAACATCACTATCGGCCAGGATACCACCAAAGAAATCTCCCTCGTTAATCTCACTCCGGGCAAGCTTAACACTTCACTCATCCACACCGTTACGGTCAAGACCAATGCCAAAGGCGGCTACGACCTCAAGCTCAGTGCTAAAGACGGCAAAAACGCTCTTCGCTACATCACCGGTTATGACGACACTTACGAAGATGTAGCCGCATCCTATAGTGAAGAGATCGTCATCCCCGCTGCTTCCACTAGCGGCGTCGCTCTAGACGATAAAGCCGAGAATGATGAAACTGCCGGTGCTTGGGGCTACCGCATCGCTGATGGCACCGTCGCAGAAGCCGATTTCTCCGGCAATTTCAAGGGCGTTCCGGCAAGTGGCGCCGCTACTATCAAAACTAAAGCCGCTCCTGCTACGACTGGCACTGGCGCCGTCACCGGTGCTTACACTGATACTTATAGTGTCAACTTTGGTATCGTCCCGGCTAATAATCAGATGGCTGGCGCTTACGAAGCGACCATCGTCTACCAAGCTGTCACCAACGCTATCTAATTTTCCCCCAATAACCCAAAACAACCGCCAAAAGGCGGTTGTTTTTTGCTCTCGATTCATATATAATAACACATAGTAACTCAGGAGGTAATTTTGAGAAAGTTTAGAATCACGAAACTACTCGTAATCGTTCTCGGCGCTCTATTTTTGGCCAGTTTCAATCAGCAGGCCTTTGCCGCCGATAATCTTAGCATCCAACTTTCGCCCACGGTTCAGCGCGTCACACTCGATCCCGGCGCTCACTACGAAGGTCACGTCACTCTCGTCAATACTGGTTCTTCTAGTCTCGGATTTTCCATGTCGGTCAAGCCTTATCACGTCTCCGGCGAGGATTATCAAGCCATTTTTGACGTCCATAACGGCTACACCCAAATCACTAACTGGGTCTCTTTCTCCGAAGGTACTGGCACTATCAACCCCGGCGAAGTCAAAAATGTTGCTTACGAAATCACCGTTCCACTTGACGCTCCTGGCGGCGGGCAGTTCGCCGCAATCTTCGCCGAAACTAACGACGCCGGTCAATCCGTTAAATACAATGCTAGCGTCGGCACCGTCCTCCTCGCCCACATCAACGGCGAAACTCGCGAAGAAGGTCAAATTCTCTCCACTAACATCCCCAGCTTCCTCTTAAATCCGCCAGTCACCGCCACTGTCAAACTCGAAAATAAAGGCAACATCGACGAAGAAGTCAAAAACAGCCTAGAAATTAAAGACTACTTTTCCAACAGAGTCATCTACGAAGATACCACTCCTCAAACCAACACTATGCTCCCAGACACCACCCGCACCATCACTCTCGTCGTCAACGATGTCCCGCGCCTCGGTGTCTTCAAAGCTACCCTCACCACCGAATACATGAACGACGCCGAAATCACCACTCGTCTCATCCTCATTTGTCCCATTTGGCTCATCGCCGTCATTCTCTTGCTCATCCTTACCATCGTCGCCCGCGTCCTCGCCAAGCGTCGCGACAACCTCCGCACTCGCGCCAACTCACGCAATCGCCAAGGGAGCGAAGAAAAATTTAACCTATAGGAGCATCCATGAAAAAGCTACTATCTCTCCTCGCCATCTGTCTCAGCCTCACTATTGCCACCCTCGCCAAGGCTGACGTCTTCGCCGAGGCCGCAGCTGTCAAAATCTCCCCTGTTGCCAACGCTATCAACATTAAAGCCGGCCAAAGCCAAAACTACCAGTTCACTCTCGAAAATCTCAGCAAAAAAGACTACAAATTCAAACTCTACACCGCCCCATACTCCGTCACCAACGAAGATTACGACGCCGACTTCGTCACAGAGACCAGCTTCAACCAAGTTATGCGCTGGGTCACCTTCGAAGACGAATCCGGCTCCTTCGTCAAAAATCCCGTCTATACCATCAAGGCCGGCGAAAAGCGTTCTATCGTCTACCGCGTCTCTGTCCCCGAAGACATCCCCGAAGGCGGCCAATACTGTATCATCTTCGCCGAATCCGTCGATTCAGACGACTTCTCTGGCACTGGTACCTCCGCCGGCATCGGCTCTGTCTCGCGCGTCTCTCTCATTCTCCTCGGCCATGGCGACGGCGACACCCGCGACACCGCCGAAATCACCGACTTCTCTCTCACTGGCATGTTCTCCGCCAAAAACATCGACGCCATGACCAAAGTCAAAAACACTGGCAACACCGACTTCCTCGCCGTCTACGACCTTACCGTCAAATCTATCTTCGGTACCCCGCTCTACGCTAATAACGACAACTTCATCGTCCTCCCTGGCACTGAGCGCAAGTTCACTACTAGCTGGGCCGAAGCTCCGCTCTTTGGCGTCTTTAGCGTTAGCTTCTCCGTCAGCGCCCTCGACCAAACCCGCACCGAATCGCACCTTATTCTCATTCTCCCCGCCTTCGTAGTCGTTATTGCGCTTGTGCTATTGACAAGCATTATTATTTGGACTATAATCCTATTCAGGAAACGTAGAGAACGTTCGTCTAGGCTTGTTGTGTAGAAAGCCGCGGACAAACTGCGAGTCCAAACAAACACTAAAAATAAACAAGCGAGTGTAGAGTTATGCAAAAAAACAAGAAAAAACTCCTTGGGCTACTCGGTTTAGCATTTGTCGCCGCTATGACCGTTTTTGCCTACCTTCTGCCTGCGAATGACGCCTATGCTGAAGGCGCTTCCGATTCGCATACCGAAGTTATTCGGGTCGTAGTTTACGACCAATACCCTAGTATTAAATTCACCAGTCCGGTCGATGGCTACGTCCAGGCTAATCCACTGTTCGACTTCCAGTTCGACTACGAAAACTCATCCTACGTCGACGTCACGCTCATTTATGACGCCACAGACGAAGAAACCGGCGAAGTCATCCAAAAAGAGCTACCGCTCAAGCGCTTCGAACCAGACGAGCTAGACCCAAGCTTCAACTATGCCTCCGGTAGCCAACTTTATAGCATTAACCTTGCCACCTGCAAAATCGGCATTGACGAAGATGTCTTCAATATCCCCGGCTGTGTCGCCACTCGTTCCGGCGGCCTTCGTCTCATGGGCTTCCAGCCCCCTGCCGACAATGACAAACTCGTCTACAATAAATACATCCTCCACGTCGAATCTCATAGTCCCATCGGCTACGACGAAGACTATATCGAATTCTACTACGTTCCGGCCTACCTCGTCCAAACTGGCTCCGCCGAAGGCACGAACGACCCCATCGTCGATATCTTCTACGACGAAGGTGTCGCCAAAATCGAAGTCATGCCCATCGACGAAGATGGCAACCCGCTCTTCGACGAACCTGTCGTCATCGTTCTAGAGCCTGACGAAACCGGTAAATACCCCACCGGCTCCACTTCTACCACCTTGCCTTTTGCAAGCTACGGCTTAGGTAGCGGCGACTACGATGTTCTCCTTACAACTTACTCCGCAACTACTACTCCTGGAGAAATTGACCCAGATACTGGTCTCCCCGGCGAAGATACGATAGAATACACTCGCATCGAATCGCCCTGGCCAATTTATCAAGTCGACTACGTCCAACCTCCCGCCCCCAACATTCCTGACACTGGTCGCTTCCTCGGCAACCTCAACCTCGCTCAGTCCGACATTATCATCACTTCTATTGTCGCCTTTGCTGGTTGTGCTGTCCTTGCCTTCTTCTTGACTAGCCGCAAGAAAAAAGACTATCGCAAAAACCTTCGAGCTAGAAAATAAAGCATAACTCACTCAATCGGGCGCTCATAACTGCGAGGGCGCCCGATTTTCTATTTTGGTATTTTATTTTTCTATAAACCGTGATATAATTATATAGATTTCTGGGCCGGTAGCTCAGTTGGTTAGAGCACGGGCCTTTTAAGCCCGGTGTC
>CAZDTL010000007.1:0-22873 GCA_964508335.1 uncultured Candidatus Saccharibacteria bacterium | reverse complement strand
CGATGGAGCGGCCGCCGTATTCGTAGGCGCCGCGGTTGGCGGCTTCCATGATGCCGGGGCCGCCGCCGGTGATGACGGCGTGGCCGTTTTCGGCAAGGAGGGCGCCGAGTTTGCGGGCCTCTTTGTAGTATTTGTTGGATTCTTTGATGCGGGCGGAGCCGTAGATGGTGACGCCTTGGGGGTAGGTGCGGACGATTTTGAGGCCGTTTAAGAGGTCTTTGGCGTAGGCTTGGGCGCGGTCGAAGTCGGCCGATTCGAGCTCGGCGAGGGATTTTTGGAAGGCGGCGATGTTTTGAGCGGTGTCTTGAGATGTGTCTTTCATGGGGTTCCTATTTGATTAGTTGGATTGGCATGGGGTGGAGAGCGACGTCGGAGCCGAGGAGGCCGTTTTTGGCGCCGCGGCGTTGGACGACGGAGGTGGAGTTGGCGCTGGCGAAGATGAGGGCGGTGCGGAAGGAGTCGCCAGCGGCGAGAGAAGCAAGGAAGCCGGAGCCGAAGGCATCGCCGGCGCCGGTGGTGTCTTTGATTTTGACGTCTTCGTAGATGCCGAAGCGGTAGGTTTTAGAGCTGGCGGGAGCTTGAGCGGTAGCTGGGGTCTGGGTGGTGGCGATGCCGCCCATGGCGCCAGCGGTGATGATGACGGTGGGGCAGTAGTTTTTAAGCTTATTTAAGAGTTCTTCGAGGAGGTCGCCGCCGACTAGCTGGGAGGCTTCGCGTTTGTTGACAAGGAGGACGTCCACGTCTTGGAGAAGGCCGAGGACTTGTTTGGGGTTGGCGAGTTCGAGGACGCCGGGGTTGAACATGATTTTGGCGCCGAGGGATTTGGCTTTTTCGAAGAAGCGGAGGAGGGTGCCCATGTCGCCTCTTAGTGTGGTGACGTAGAGCCAGTCGGGTTGGATGAGGTCGAGGTCGTTTTCGTTGAGGTTGTCGAAGCGGGCGGAAGCGCCACGGAAGGTGAGGACGGTGCGTTCGCCAGATTTGCTGTCGAGGAGGATGATGGAGCAGCCGGTTTTGGCGCGGGGCGGGAAGGAGATGAAGCTGGTGTCGATGCCTTCTTCGTCGAGGGTTTTGAGGACGGCTTCGCCGGCGGGGTCGTGGCCGAGGTTGCCGAGGTAGATGGCTTCGTGGCCGTGGCGAGCGAAGGTGACGGCGCTGTTGGTGCCACCGCCGCCGATGAAGAAGCTGAGTTTTTCGATGTCGTATTTGGAACCGATTTCGAGGTTTTTGAACATGGAGACGTTGCCGAATTCGATGGAGCCGAAATCGTCGCGGTCGATGAGGTAGATGTCCTCAAGGGCGGAGCCGAGTGAGACGATGCGAGCCATTAGATGATAACTCCGGGTTTTTCGAGGTCGGCGGTGAGTTCGGTGAAGGTTTTGGCGGGGTCGGGAGAGGTGGCGATGGCAGAGCCGACGTTGATGACGTCGATATTGGAGTGGGCGAGAGCGCGGACGTTTTTGAGGTTGGCGCCACCGTCCCAGCCGATTTCAACTTCGGACTTAATTTGGCGGATGATGGGGATTTTTTCGGTTTGCATCATGTCGGCGATGCCGCCTTGTTGGCCGAGGCGGCCGGCGAAGATGAGAACGTGGTCGACGGCTTGGATGTAGGGGGCGATTTTGCCAGGGTAGGTTTGTTTGAGGATGGCGACGCCGGTTTTGATGCCGGCTTGTTTGAGCGTGGCGAAGATGGGGAGGAGGTTTTCATTGGCTTCGGCGTGGAAGATGCAGAGGGAAGGTTTGATTTTGAGGATGATGGGGAGGTGCTGGGAGGGGTTCATGACCATCATGTGCAAGTCCATAGCGGCCCAGGTGGGCTGGCGCCAAGCGTTGGATTCGTCCATGAGGAGGACGGGGGCGAAGATGCCGTCGCAGATGTCGACTTGGACGCGCTTGGCGAACTTGGAGTAGAGTTCGTATTGGCGGAGGTAGAGGTTTTTATCGTTGGTGGTGATGGTTGGAACAATAGTGGCCATTAATTTTCCTCATCTAAACGTTGATTGCGGCGAACGTAGCGCGGCTCGCCAGAGAAGGGAGTGTTTAAGAATTTTTCGACGATGGCGAACAAATCTTCGTAGGCTTTTTCGGTTTCGAGGGGGTCGGCGGTGCGATTGAGGCGGTCGGCGGAGAGGCAGATGACGTTGGCGTCGTTGTGGGCGCGAGCGGATTCGGCGGTTTCGAGGTCTTGGACGATGGCGGCGCGGATACCGCGGAAGCGGTTGGCTTGGATGGAGATGCCGATGGCGGAGCCGCAGATGAGAATGCCAAAGACGGATTCGTCGGCGCGGGTGGATTGCTCAGCTTTGAGGAGGGCTTCGGCGACGGCGATAGCGGCGTCGTTAAAGTCGTCGTCGGGGTCGTAGGTTTTAGGGCCGAGGTCGACGACCTTAACAGGGGTGGAGGAGGAGATTGAAGCGCGTGATAAATCTGCGCAAAGTTGTTGCTTGATTTGGAAGCCGCGGTGGTCGGAAGCGAGGAAGATTTGCACGGTGGCTAGTCCTTTCCAAAGTCGGCAGCGAGTTCGACGAGGCGGTTGGAGTAGCCCCATTCGTTGTCGTACCAAGCGACGACTTTGATTAGGTTGCCGCCGACGACGTCGGTTAAGGGCAGGTCGATGATGGCGGAGTGAGCGTTGCCGCGGAAGTCGGTGGAGACGAGTTCTTCTTCGGTGGCGTCGACGATGCCTTCGTAGTAAGGCTCGGCGACGGCTTTTTTGAGGGTTTTAATGAGTTCTTCTTTGGTGACGTTGCGTTTGAGGACGGCGGTGATGTCGGCGAGGGAGACGACGGGGGTGGGGACGCGGATGGAGAGACCGTTGAAGCGGCCGGTGAGGGACGGGATGGTGAGGGCGGCGGCTTTGCTGGCGCCAGTGGTGGTCGGGACAATGTTTTCGGCGGCGGCGCGAGCTTCGCGGAGATCTTTGGCCGGGGCGTCTTGGAGGCGCTGGGAGGCGGTGTAAGAGTGGACGGTGGTCATCATGGCCTTGTCGATGCCGAAGTTGTCTTCGAGGATTTTCATGACGGGGGCGATGCAGTTGGTAGTACAGGAGGCGTTGCTGATGATGATGTCGTCTTTGTCGAGGGTGTCTTCGTTGACGCCGATGACGATGGTCTTGGCGCCTTCCCCCTTGGCGGGGGCAGAGATGACGACTTTGCGGGCGCCGGCGTCGAGGTGGGCCTTGGCTTTTTCGGGGTCGGTAAAGAGGCCGGTGGATTCGATGACGACATCAACGCCAAGGTCTTTCCAGGGGAGAGCGACGGGGTCTTTTTCGCTTAAAACGCGGATGCGTTGACCCTTGACGATGAGGGCGGTTTCGTCGAACTTGACTTCTTCGTCGTAGATGCCGTAGGACGAGTCGTATTGGAGAAGTTTGGCGAGAGTTTTAGTGTCGGTTAGGTCGTTGATAGCGACGATTTCGATGTCGCGACGTTCGAGTGCGATTTTGAAGGCGTTGCGGCCGATTCTGCCGAAGCCGTTGATGGCTAATTTTACCATGAAATATACCTCCTAATAATGCTTATATATAATATACACCAAACAGGCATAAAAAACAAGGCTGACGGTAACAGTATTTTTGCGTCATGCTCGCCGTCATGTCCTCACAGGTGTGGGCACCCCACACCCACAGCCTGTTCGGACTTGGGCTCGCCGGGCTCGCAGGCTCGCGCCGCTTTAATGACGCAAGAAATACTATTACCTCGCCTTGTTTATGTTTTTTTAGGCGCGGGCGAAGTGCGCGAAGGCGCGGTTGGCCTCGGCCATGCGGTGGCAATCTTCTTTCTTTTTGAAGGCGGCACCGGTTTCGTTGTAGGCGTCGACAATTTCGGCCTCGAGACGCTTGGCGTAGGGCATGCCGCCGCGGGCGCGGGCGGCTTGGACGAGCCAAGTGAAGGCGAAGTGTTGTTGGCGGTGGCCAGAGATTGGGAACGGGATTTGGTAGTTGGCGCCACCAACGCGGCGGGATTTGACTTCGAAATCCGGCGAGATGTTGGCGAGGGCCTTTTCAAAGACGGCTACGGGGTCTTCGCTTTTGAGTTTTTTGGCGGCACCTTCGAGCGCGGCGTAAACGGCGCGTTCGGCGGCTTGTTTTTTGCCGTCGAGCATGGACTTGTTGATTAAGCGTTGGACGAGGATGCTTTGGTAGCGGCGGTCGGGAGAGACTTTGCGCTCGAGGGATTTAGTGGTTTTGCGAGGCATGGTTATTTGTCTCCTTTCTTAGCGCCGTATTTGGAGCGGCCTTGTTTGCGGCCTTCGACGCCTTGGAGGTCGAGGGTGCCGCGGACGATGTGGTAGCGGACACCTGGGAGGTCGGGGACGCGGCCACCGCGGACGAGCACGACGGCGTGCTCTTGGAGGTTGTGACCTTCGCCACCGATGTAGGCCCAGACTTCTTGGCCGTTAGTGAGGCGGACGCGGGCGACTTTGCGGAGGGCGGAGTTTGGTTTTTTCGGGGTCTTGGTTGTGACTTTGATGCAGACGCCGCGTTTGAGCGGGGCGGCTTGGTCGTAGTAACGGGTTTTGAGGGTGTTGACGATAGAGCCGAGAGCCGGAGACTTCGACTTTTTGGCAGCCTTTTTGCGAGGCTTGCGGATTAACTGATTGATAGTTGGCACAGTTAAAATATCCTTTTAGATTAATTATTGTTTACCGTGACAGTTTCAGCATCACTTCACGGTAGGAAACTCTTTGTGTAATTATACACCAAAGTGCTACATAAAGCAAGAAAACTCAGTTTGCTGACACGGGTCAAGCCATCCCGTCTTCACGGGTGTCTTGCCCTATCGCGTCGGGCTTTGCCCTCGCCGCGTCCCAAGGGGCGGGACGCTAGCGAGCTGCGCAATGTCAGCAAACAGAGCTTTTCTTGCCTCTAGTATCTCGGCGGGAGCTTTTGGAGGTAGGTGGTGATGGGTTGGGCACCGGAGGCTTCATTGGCCGAGAAGAGGTAGACGGCGGGGTTGAGGTCGACGATTTCGGCGGGGTTGGGGAGGGTGTTTTTGTTGGCGTCGGCGCCGAAAGTGCGGTTGAAATAGACGTGGTTGGCGAGGACGGGACCAGAGATGACGAGGTCGTTGTTGCAGGTACTGGCGCTAAGGGAGGGGGTAGTGAGGGAGGAGTCGACGCAGGTGTTGAGGTCGCCTTCGGCGATAAGCCAGGCGTTGACTTTGGAGACGACTTGGTCGATGACGATGTTGCCTTTGGAGTAAATGATGACTTGGGGGATGTTTTTATTGGCGTAGCTACGCGAAGCGGTACCGACGGTGACGTTGTAGGTGATGTAGATGCTTTTGGAAGGGTCGGAGTTGTAGATGACGTAAGGGTTGCGGCCGCTGGTGAGGGTGGAATTGTTGACGACGGGGTTGGCAGTGATGTCGATGTAGTGGCTGGGGTCGGTTATGTAGCGGTCGAAGAGTTTTTGGGCGTAGCCGGCGCTGTCGGTGACGATGCCAGCGCCGCCGATGGCGGGGCGAGTGTTATCGCTAGCAGAGCAGTTGTCGTTGGCGATGGTGAGGGGCGAAGAGTTGCAGTTGGTGCGGCCGGCGAGGCCGGAGATGAGGGTGGCGCCGGAGGCAGTTTTACTGATGGTTTGGTTGGCGATGATGGCGAAGTCGCTCCAGGAGCCGAAGGTGCGGTCGTTGTTTTTAGTGAGGGATGTTTTGGTGCCGCCGTTGGTAAAGACTGAGCCGCCCCAAACTTGGAAGTTGGGATATTTGCCAACGTTGACGCAGGAGGCGTTGGAGATAGTCCAGTGGTTGCTGAAGTTGAGGCCGTCGCCGCTGTTGGAGGGGAGGATACCGACCGCGACGCAGTATTTTTCTGAAGTGGCGAGGTTGGGGATGGTGTAGCTGACTTTGAGATTGGCGGTGGAGTATTGATTGCGGTTGGTGTAGAATTTTTTACCGGTGGGAGCGGCGTCACTGGGGCCGAGATTTTGGGTGTCTTCTTTGATGACTTGGCAGCTGGTGCCGAAAGTGAAGAACGAGCATGGGTCAGAAGCGGAGTCGGCGGCGCCTTTGAAGTTATAGGTGGCGGCGTTGCCGTCGATGACGAAGCCGACGTAGCGAATGGTGGCGTTGGGGATGTCGGTAATGAGGTAGTCGGGGTCGTTTTTATTGACGGTGGCGATGAATTGGGTTTCGTAATTGGTGCCGACGATGGCGACATTTTGGGCGGTGGACTGTTGGTCGGTGATGTGGATGTCTGTGACGTGGAAGTTATAAGGGCGGATGACGTCGACGCAGGTAAGGCGCTCGGCGGCGCTGGAGCCAACGGAGCCGTTGGGCCGAGGAAGCATTTCTGGGGCGGCGGCGCTAATCATGCCAGGGGATTTGTCGTAGATTTGGTCGCCAACGATCCAGTATTGGCCGCGCAAGGCGTAGCGTTCGGAGTGGAAGAAGATGGATTGACAGTAAGAGTAGCGCTGGCCGACGATTTCGGCAGTGGCTTTGGTGTTGGCGTTGAAGAGCGGGTCGGTGGGGTCGCTGAGGAAGGGGCCGGCGGTAGAGTTGTTGCGGACGGTGGTGGAGCCGAGACCCCCGGTGGTTTGCATGTAGGCAGTGCTGAAGCTGTTGGAGGGGTCGCCGAAGCGATATTTAACGGTGACGTCTTCGGCGGGAACGGAGGGGTCGTTTTGGTGGGTGACGTTGTCGCGGGTGAGGGTGTGTTCAAAGGTGATGTCGGCAGAGGGGCCTTTCATGAGCCAGGCGTTGAGTGCGGTACTGAAACCGCCAGTTTGGCTAGGGTCTTTGAGCGAGCCGGTGGAAGTGCCGTAGATGGTGAATTCGCCGTCATCGATGATTTTTTTACCGGGGCGGACGAGGGTGATGCAACGCCAGTCGGAGTAGCCGGTGTCGCCGAATGGTTGTGTGGAACCGTCGGTATGGACGAAGAAGTTGGCAGAGGTGAAGCGGACGCGTTCGCAGACTGTGGTTTGGCCGGCCTCGGAGACTTGGATGTTTTTAACGGTATGAATGACGGGGCTAGAAGTGGGGGTACTGATAGAGGTATTGCGATTGTATTCGATGATGGGGCCGCCGTCTTGTTGGAATTCGATGGTGTAGTTGGTATTGAGAGTGGAGGTGTGGTCGTTTTTGAAGGAGTGGTAGAAGGTGACATCGCGGGTGGCGCTGGTGCTGAATTTGGGGGCGGTGGGGTTTTTGTCGCCGTCGTTGTCGGCGATGACGTCGGTAGTGGCGGTGATGGTGCGAGAGTCGGGTTTTTCTCGGACGATGGTGGCGCAGGCGATGGAGGAGCCGCTACCGGAGGCATTGCCAGAGCCGCTAATATAAGTGGGGCTGAATTCGATTTTTTCGCAGATAGTGCGGCTTTCTCCGAAGTTGATGGTGACAGGTTGGCTGCTGGAGCGGACTTGGATGTCGCCGGAGTCACCGCTGATTATTTGTTGACCGCTGGCGCCAGAAATAGGTGTCCATGGGCCAGCGGAGCTGTTGCTGGTGTAGATGGTGTAGTTGAAGCTGGCGGATTTGAGGCTGTTGCCGGAGACGTTGAGTCCGTGGTAGAAGTTAAAGGTGTAGCTGGACTGTTGCGAGCCGCCAGTATTGCTGACGGAGGCGATGTTGGGGGCGTTGGTGCTGTAAACTTTGGCGGTGCTGATGCCGGTGCTGACGGCGGAGTAGGATTTGGCGCTGAGAGCGTCGATTTTGACTTTGACACAGATTCGGCTCTGACTTTTTTCGTAGTGCGGAGCATTATAGTTGTAGAGACCTTTGACAGTGTAGTGATCGAGAGTGGAGCAAACGGTTTGTTCGGAGGAAGACCAGGGGCCAGATTTATAGTCTTTGACAGTTGAATAACTAGTGGTGGTCATATTGTTAAGTGAAGAGTAGGTGTTGCTGCCATTGAGCGCGTAGAGGTTGTCTATGTTTTCGAAACCACCCCAACCGTCGCTACGTTTAAGTTTGTGTTCAAATGTGATAGTGTCGTTGGCGGAATCGACACTAATAGTATCGCCGTTGTAATAGGTTTTCCCGCCATAAATAATGGTTGGACGGTCAGCTACGTTGTAATCGCTAGAAGTGCTATGGATAATGTTGGTGATTTTATAATAGCCGAAGTTGCTGGGGTTGGCCTTGCACGAACTTTCGGTTAGCCCGCGATACGACATGTCGGTGCAACGATAAATCCAGATGGCATTGTTGCTAACGCATAAACCATTGTTTGTGCTATTGCATTGAAATTGCTTGACTAAATCCCCTCTTAGGATGGCCGTGAGTGAACCTTCACTTTCGTAGTTCCAGCCAGACGTTACATTGTTGGATGGGCGGGTTAATGTTGCGCCGGTATTACCTGGGCCATGCGCAAAGTCATAGCTGTTGGTTACTAGAGGGTTCCAGCCGCCGCTAATGTCGTAGGCGTCCCAGCCGACTTGTTTTAGACCTTCGGTTCCACTCATGCGAGCAGGGTCGGGAAACTTGATATAGACGGCGTTGAATTTGTCAATCTTTCCGTCGCAGTTGTAAACTCGGCCATATAGAGCGGCGGTGATATTAGAGGCGATACCGTCATATTCGGGGTAGCCATATTCGGAACTCTTAAAATACATGGCGCCATAGTGATTCCCGGAAGAGCATCTTGAAGGACAAACGGCGGCGGCGGCGCCGGTCGGATCGAAGGCGTATGCTTCGTTTTGACATTGGCTTTGGTCATAAGCTTGGGCTGAGCGATAGCTAATTACAGTTAGGACGATAGCGAAGAGTAGTCCGTAGAGTAATTTGATTTGAGGCTTGATGTTCATTAGCCGTTTCCTCCATAAATGTTGCCGCCGCGTTCTTCGATGATTTGAAGCCAGTTGGTAGCTTCTTCTTCAGTGCCGTATGTTTGCTGATAGCGCCAAATTAGCACGGCAGTGTCAATGGACGGGGCTAGCTTTTCGGCTTTGTAAGCTAATTGACGGATATCTTCGCCAGCATCGTCGTATTTTTCTAGAAGGTATTCGCCGGTGTTGACTAAGATAGTGGCCTTAGCATTGGCGGTGGTTTGACGGTCGGCTAGCTTAGTGAGATATTCGATGCCGGCGGTTTTGTCTTGTAGAAGGATTTCGAAACCGCGTTGTTCGGAAGGCATAAGATGATATGCAATTGTGGGATAAGCAAGGTAGATACCGATGCCAAGACCAATGATAACAAGGCAAATGATGGTAGCTTTCCATGGAAAGACGAAGGGGGTGCGGGAGCGGATGACGCCGTTTTCGTCGGCGCTGGGGTTTTCGATTTTGGCGCGAGATTCGGCGGCGTGCGCCTTGGCTTCGGCGAACTTTTTCTGAAATTCGGCGGCGCTTTGCTTGATGGTCTTTTTTTGTTCGACGTTGACGAAAACTTCGCGCTTGGTTTTGGATTTTGTATCGGCGATGTTGTCGCTGTGAAACGCAAGTGGCTTTTTGGGGGCCGGCTGAGTATTACCTTCCATACTGCTTATTATTATATCACGCACAAAAAATCCCGTAAAGTTAGTTTTGCGGGATTTTCTTTTGAAGGCTATTCGGCTTGGCTGTCGAAGTCGCGGGAGCTGGCAGCTTCGGCGAGTTGCTTGTATTCGGCGCTCTTGGCGGCGTTGCCGAGACCGGCGTAGACGTTGGCAAAGTTGCTATAGACTCGGTATTGGTCATAGTCGCTGAGAGAGTTGAGACTGATGGTGCTGAGGTCGGCGAGGGCTTGGTCGTAATTTTCCATGATGATGTAGTAGCCGATTTTGCCGAGGAGGGCATCGAGTTCTTCGGTTTGGTCTTTGGCAGCGGAGATTTGGTCGTCGAACTTGGAGACGGTTTCTTCGACGGTTTTGGTGCCGTCGCTAACGGTGTCGGCATCGTAGACTTCGACGCGGGAGCTGTTGTCTTTGATTTTGTTAACGAGGAAAATTATCCCGAGAGTGACGCCAGCACCAAGTAAGGCACCGACGAGAGCGATGAGGATGGTTTTAATGTCCAAATGGCGTTTGGCTTTAGGAGCTGGAGACGAGACGGGGTTGAAGGCGGGGACGGCGCCGCTGGAGATGATGGTGTCTTTTGCTGTGGGGGTGTTTAAGTTAGAAAGGCTATTTTGCTCATGCATATATATTATATATTATATATGCATCTTTGAAAAAGGTAAAGCCTAAATTGTGCCGAGTTATGAGTTGGAGTGGACGAGGAAGTCGAGGGTTTTCTCGATGGTCATGCGGTTTTTGACGTCCATTTTGACGTGCGGGTCTTTGAGGTTTTTTAGAGCCTCGGGGGATTTTTGGTAGACGTCGCGGAGCTCGGCGATTTTGGCGATGACTTCGTCGTCTTCGACGGTGATTTTGGCGTCGCGGGCGAGAGTTTGCAAAATGAGTGAGGCTTTGACACGCTTTTCTGCGACTTCGCGGGTTTGTTTTTGCCATTCTTCTTCGGTGACATGGTTGGCCTTGAGATAAGCGTCGAGAGTTTGGCCGGTGGAGGCGGCGTTGCGCTCGACGTCGTTTTTGACGAGGCGGACTTGGTCTTCGATGAGGATTTCGGGGGCGGAGACGGTTGAGGCTTTGACTAGGGCTTCAACGAGGTCGTCTTTGAATTTTTCGTTGATGCGGTGTTCGTTTTGGGCCTTGAGGTTTTTCTCGATGTCGGCACGGAGTTCGTCCATGGATTTGAAGGGGCCGCATTTTTTAGCGAAGGCTTCGTCGAGCTTGGGGAGTTCGATGGCGTTGACTTGTTTGACGAGGACTTCGAAGACGGTTTTTTGGCCGGCGAGGGATTTTTCTTGGTAATCTTTGGGGAAGGTGAGTGGAAGCTCAAATTTGTCGCCGGAGGCATGGCCGACAATTCCCTCTTCGAAACCTGGGATGAAGGAGTGTGAGCCAAGTTCGAGATGGTAATCCTTGGCGGTGCCGCCTTGGAACGGTTCGCCATCTTTTTTGCCAACGAAGTCGATGATGACTTCGTCGCCGAGTGCGGCGGACTTTTTCATGGCTTTCTTTTCGGCGTAAGCCTTGCGGATGTTGGCGACGATTTCGTCGATGTCTTTTTGGGCGACTTTGAGGTCTTGTTTTTTGACTTTGAGGTTTTTGTAGTCGCCGAGTTTGATTTCGGGTAAGATGTCGGCTTCGGCGGTGTATTCGGCGGATTCGCCAGGGACGTATTTAGTGACGTTGACGCGTGGAACGACGAGAGGGGATTTTTCGACTTGCTGGAAGGCGGTAGGAACGGTGGTGCGGACGGCGAGGTCGATGGTCTCTTGAGAGACGAGGTTTTGGTCGAGGACTTTTTCCGCGAGGTCGCGCGGGGCTTTGCCCTTGCGGAAGCCTTCGAGCTTGACTTCTTTAACTAGGCGGTTGACGGCTTTTTCCTTGGCCGAAGCGAGGTCGTTTTTGTCTAAGGTGACCGTAATTAAAATACGGGTGTCGGATAATTTCTTTGATTTAACTTTCATGGTCTATATTATATCATATTTTATAGATTAAAAGACGAGCTAATAATCTATGATACCTTGCAGAGGTTCGGCGCGGAGGTGGCGGACGGCGGTGCGGGTGTCGTAGCCGGTTTTGACTCGGGGGGCGAAGATGTTTTGTTGGTCGAAGATTTGTTTGACGTCGGCGATGAGTTGTTTGTGGGCGGAGTCGAGGTCGGGGTAGATGACGATGGGCTTGAGCGCGCCTTCGGGAAGGCCGCCAGCGAGTGAACCGTCGTGAGCAAGGAGCAGTTCGTTGAAGTCGCGCAGGAGAGTGAGGGCGGTGCGGCGGTCGTCGACTTTTTTGAGGTCGAATTCGGGGCGGAGGGAGTAGACGCCAGTAGAATAACAGCCGAAGAGGGCGAGTTTGGTTTTGTGGGATTTTTCGAGCTTGGCGAGGTCTTTAGTGAAGGCGTCGAGATGGTTGGCGGGAACGTAGAAATCGTGGAGGAGGTTGGGGCGTTCGCCCTTGGACGAGTTGTTGAGGAAGCCAGAGAGGCTGGTGGCGAAATCGTCGAAGTCGAGGGAGTTTTGGATGGTTTCGGCGACGACGTAGGCGGATTTGGGGAGGAGCTTGAGGGCGTGGCGGACTTTGCGACGAGAGCGCGAGGGCTTGTCGTTGAAGGAAACGAGCGTGAGGTAGCCGGAGTCGAATTTGCGGGTGAGGAGGTCGGGAGTTTTGCCGAGGTCTTCGACGGCTTTGAAGATACGGGTGTCGAAGAGTTCGACGGTGAGCGGGTCGAGCTTAGCGACGTTGTCGGCAAACTCGGTGGCGGATTTGAGAGTGTTGAAAACGGCGAAGAGGCGGTGGGGGCGCGGCGGGAGAACGTCGGCGCGGAGGATGACTTCGGTGATGATGCCAAGGGTGCCTTCGCTACCGAAGACAATTGGCAAGAGATCGAAGGTGCGACCGTGGTTGCGGCGGATATGTTTGAGGCCGGAGTAGCCGAGGCGGGAGTGCTTGGGGAGGTCGGAAATGAGTTCAGAGCGGTCGGTAAGTAGGCGGTCGACTTGGTCGTAGATTTCAGCCTCGAAAGTTTTTTGGGATTTTTTGAGGGCGAGCTTGCCGTTGGTGAGGCGGGAGGTTTGGATGAGATCACCGTTGGCAAGGACGAGCTCGATGCGGTCGATGTAGTTCATGATGCCACCGTATTTTTGGGAGAATTTGTCGCGCGGGGCGTTGGCGATGAGGCTACCGATGGTTTCGCGCGGGTCGGCGTCGACGGGGAGGGTGAGGCCGTGCGGGGCGAGAGTGGCATTGAGCTTGCCGAGGGTGATGCCAGCCTGGACGTGGACGAGGCGGTCGTGAGCGTCGAGCTCGCGGATGTGGTTCATTTTTTCCATGGAGATGACGAGGCCGTCGGTGAGGTCGGCACCGGTTTTAGAGAGGCCGGAGCCGCGGACGGCGATGGGGAGGCGATAGTCTTTTTCGGAGAGCTGGGAAGCGAAGCGGACGATTTTGCGGATGTCGGAAGTGGTTTCTGGGAGGGCGACGAAGCGAGGAGTGATTTTGAGCATGGAGCGGTCGGTGGAGTAAGCTTCAAGAATAGCGTCTTTGTCGAAGACGTTGCCGGTGAGATGGCGATTCAAATAAACCGCGATTTTATTCACAATTTTGCCCACCAAATATAGACATATGTATTATTATATTCTGCTTTTGCTAAATTTGGAAGAGCTTTTTGAGCTTTTCGAAGACCTCTGTGGGGGTGCCGGAGGCGTCGAGCGTGGGGACTTCGTATTTTTTGGCGACTTCTAGATAGGCGCGGTTGAGTCGAGCTTGGAATTCGGCGTCTTTACTCTTGAAAAACTCTTCGCTGCGCTTGCCTTGGGAGATGAGACGTTTTTGACGTTCGGCGTCACTTAAGGTGAAGATGACATATTTGTCGTAGGCGAAGTATTCCTTTGGCATAAGTTCTTTGTGGATGCGAGCGATGAAACTTTTGGAGACCCCGGTGCCGTAACCTTCGTAAATTAAGGTTGAGAACCACGAGCGGGTGATGATGACGACTTTGCCGGCCTTGAGAGCTGGTTCGGCGAAGCGTTTCCATTGCTCGTAGCGATTGACGAGATAGAGAAGGACGCGAGTTTTTTTGTCGATGCCGAAATCTTTTTGGTAGTTGAGGTTGGCAATGGCGGAGGTGAAAGGGTCTGGCGAGGCGGTACCAGATTCGCTGTAATGGACGACGGTTTGCCCTTTTGCTTCAAAGTAATCCTTGAGTAGCTCGGCTTGGGTGTCTTTGCCGGTGGCGTCTTGACCTTCGATGAAAATTAGCATGATTTTTGTCCTCGGAGATATTTATAAAAACACGCCGGGCAGAGGGCGCGATATTCAATTTTGCTGGTGCCGTCGTCGATGAGAACGTCGGGGCCTTCGGTGACGAGTTGGTCGTTGAGGAAGCGGCAGTTCATAGTGGCTTTGTGCCCACATTCGCAGATGGTTTTGAGCTCTTCGACGTCGTGGGCGATCTGGAGGAGGCGAGTGGCGCCTTCGAAACCGCCGTCTTCTTGGCGGAAGTTGAGGCGGAGACCATAGGCCATGACGGGGATGTCAAGCTGGATGGTGATTTGCATGAGCTGGTCGGCTTGGTCTTTGGTGAGGAATTGAGCTTCGTCGACTAAGACGCAGGCAACGCCAGCGAAGTTTTCTGCGACTTCGCGGAAGAGGTCGGTTTGTTTGTTGAAGCAGAGGTCGGTTTCGCGTTCGGGGCCGATGCGAGTGAGGAGTTTTTGACCGTTTTTGGTGTCTGTTTTGGGTTTCATGACGCAGACTTGGTGGCCGCGTTCTTCGTAGTTGAAAGCGACCTGGAGGAGTTGCATGGTTTTGCCGCAGCCCATGGCGCCGTAGCGAAAATAGAGTTTTGCCATATATGCATTATAGCACAATGCCAGTGTTTGGAGCTTTGGGAATGATGATTTCTTGGTTTTTGGGTTCTGGTTCTGGCTCTGGCTCGGGTTCGGGCAGGTCGGTGGCGATGACAGTGAGTGGGGCGAGCACGTAGATTTCCGTGGGGGAGAGGTAGACGCGAGTGGGGCCGTAGAGGTGGAGGTCGAGAGTTTCGACGCCGTTGAGGAGACCGGTGGAGACGGGGCCGACTTCGTCGAGTTTGGAGAAAGCGAATTTGTCTTGGTCTTTAATAGTGAAGAAGATTTTAAGGGCGTAGGATTCGGAGGCGGAGATGGTGGCGAGGGTGTTTTCGTGGTAGAGGCCGGTGTGGACGTCGTCGGCGATGACGAGTTCTGAGCGGGCGTGGTCGATTTCGAACAAGTCGGGGTTGTAGGGGCAGAGACCATCGGGAGCGTAGTAGCAACTAAAATCAGTGAAATCGGAGGGATTGAGTTCTTTGGTGAGCGAGGCGAGTAAGCGGGTTTGGGCGTTGGCGAATTCTTCGCCGGCGGTGAGGGTGTCTTCGAAGTTAGCAGAGTAGCCTTGAGCGGCGGGCATAAAGCGGAAGGTGCCGAGTGTAGTGGTTTTTTCGTGGGTGAAGGTGTATTCGGGTTGAGTGGAGATGACTTTGGGGTCGAGGGGGATGGTGGTATCTTCGAAGTCGTTGTAGAAGAAGGCGTCGCCGTAGCCAGAGTTGAGTTTGTGAGTGATGGTGATATATGGGTGGTAGCCGTAGTCGGCGAGACCAATGAGGCCTTGCGAGGCGCGGAAAGTGCCGGTGTAGATGCCGAAGCTACCGGTGGGGTTGCTGATGGTATATTGGCTGTCGACGCGGACTTGGACGCTTTTGTCGAGTGGTGTGGTGAGGCCGGTGACTTCGCTGGTGCTATTGGTGGTGGCGGGGAGAGTTGAGGAAATAGAGAGGTTAGTGTTAATGTGGCCGTTGAAAATAATATGACCGGCTTCGTTGACGATGCCGTTGGCGCGGGCAGTGATGGAGTTGACGTTGATGGCGAGGGTGGCGTAATCGGTGGTGGCGTCGGGAGTTTCGATGTAGAGATAGTTGGCACTGACGTTGAGGCCGTATTCGTTGGCGGTGGTGATTTGGTTGTCGCCGGTGAGGACGAGGTGGACGGCTTGGAAGCCATAGCCGCGGATGTAGAGGGAGTCGCCGGCGTAGTTGTTAAGATGGAGTTTAGGGAACCAGTAATTTGAGAGGTCGAAGAAGGCGGTGCAGGTGGGGTCGGTGGCGAGATCGCAAGATTTGACCGGAATGTTGTTTTTTAAGTAAGGGGTTTCGGCGGTGAGGGCGAGGTCGTTGGCTTCGAAGCCGAGGCCGACGTATGGGTCGTCAAGCGACCAGCTAAAAGCATTGAGTGGGGCGAGAGCTAAAACTAACACGAGTGATAGAAAAATGGCAATGGGAGATTTTTTCATGGCAAAAGCTTAACATATACTTGACATCACTACAAGCATAGGGGTTTTGCTTTATTCTTGTGCGTCGGCGAATTGAGAGTTGTAAAGTTCGGCGTAGAAGCCGTTTTGTTTGAGGAGTTGGTCGTGGTTTCCCTGTTCGACGATGTTGCCGTCTTTCATGACGAGAATGAGGTCGGCATTGCGGATGGTGGAGAGGCGATGGGCGATGACGAAGGAGGTGCGGCCGCGAGTGAGTTGCTCGAAAGCGCTTTGGATTTTGGCTTCGGCGCGAGTGTCGACGTTGCTGGTCGCTTCGTCGAGGATCATCATGGGTGGGTTTTCGATCATGGCGCGGGCGATGGTGAGGAGCTGTTTTTCGCCGGCGGAGATGTTGTCGGAATCTTCGCTGATTTTGGCAGAGTAGCCGCCTTTCATGGATTCGATGAGGTGGTCGATGCCGGCGGCTTTGGTGGCGGTTTTGATTTCAGAGAGCTTGGCAGCGGTGCGGCCATATTTGAGGTTTTCTTTGATGGTTCCAGAGAAGAGCCAAGTGTCTTGAAGCACCATGCCGAAGAGCGCGCGGACGTCGGAGCGCCTCATTTCGGAAGTAGGAATGCCGTCGATAGTGATGTAGCCGGAGTCGGGGTCGTAAAAACGCATGAGGAGGTTGATGATGGTGGTTTTGCCGGCGCCAGTGGGGCCGACGATGGCGACTTGGGCGCCAGGGGCGATTTTGGCGGAGAAGTGTTTGATGATGGGGGTCTTTTTATCGTAGGAGAAGCAGACGTCGTGGAATTCGATAGCGCCTTGGATTTTGTTGATGGTTTTTGATGGGGAGGGGTCGGGAGTTTCTTCTGGTTCGCTCAGGAAGTTGAAGACGCGTTCGGAAGCGGCGAGGGTTTGCTGAATGGTGGCGACGATTTCCGAGAGGTTAGAGAGTGGTTGATTGAAACGGGAGAGGTATTGGATGAAGGCTTGGATGTTGCCAATGAGGAGCGTGCCAGCGAGAACCATGTTGCCGCCGAGCATACAGATGGCGACGTAGCCGACGTTGGTGAACATATGGACGAGCGGGAAGGCGAGCGAGCCGAGGAATTGAGCCTTCCAGGAGTCGGAATAGAGCTTTTCGTTGGCTTTTTGGAAGGCGGCAAAAGATTTGGCTTCGTGAGAGTTGGATTTGATAATGATTTGACCAGAGTAATCTTCTTCGACGTGAGAGTTGAGTTCGCCGAGGACTTTGCGTTGAGAGACGAAGTGCTTTTGGGCGCGTTTAGCGACTTTGGCGATGGCGAAAGTCGAGAGCGGGACAACGACGACGGCGATGACGGCGAGGAGTGGCGAGATGACGAACATCATAATGAGACAGCCGATGATGGTGGTGAGGTTAGTGATGATTTGGGCGAGACCTTCGGAGAGAGCAGACCAGAGGATGTCGACGTCGTTTGAAAGGATACTCAAGGTGTCGCCGAAGGGGGTTTTATCGAAATAGGAGATGGGGAGGCGAGAGATTTTGGTGACAATTTGGGTGCGGAGGCGCTCGGTGTAATAAATGGTGGCGCGGGCGAGGAGGTAGTTTTCTAGGTAGCTCAAGACGGCGGCGATGGCGTAGATGACGAGGAGCTGGATGATGCCGGTTTGGATTGGCGCGAAGTCGAGCGAGCCAGTTGAACTGATGCTTTCGACGGCGGAGTTGGTCATGTTGCCGAGGATTTTGGGGCTGAAGAGGCCGAGGACGCCAGAGACGACGGCGAAGAAGAGTGAGAGCGTGATGATGAAGCGGAAGTTTTTGAGGGAGGCAAGGAACATTTGGAGAGATTTTTTGGAGTCTTTGGCGCGCTCGGCAGTCATTTTAGGCATGGGCGACCTCCTTTTTGAATTCGGCTTCGGAAATTTGGCTTTTGACGATTTCGCAGTAGACGGGGCAAGATTTGATGAGGGCTTGGTGGCGGCCAAGACCGACGATTTTGCCGTTGTCGAGGACGACGATTTGGTCGGCGTCTTTGATGGTGCTGACGCGTTGGGCGACGATGAGGACGACGCTGTCTTTAGTTTCTGGCTTTAGGGCTTCGCGGAGTTTTTTGTCGGTTTTCATGTCGAGGGCGGAGAAGCTGTCGTCAAAAATGTAGATTTCTGGGTGCTTGGCGATGGCGCGGGCGATGGAGAGGCGTTGCTTTTGGCCGCCACTGACGTTGGTGCCTTTTTCGGCGATGTGGGAATCGTATTTTTGTTCGAGTTTTTCGATGAAGTTTTCGGCCTGGGCGACGCGAGCGGATTTTTTGAGGTCTTTGTCGCTCAAATCGTTGACGCCGAATTTGATGTTGTCTTTGACATTGCCGGAAAAGAGAATACCTTTTTGGGGGACGTAGCCGATGCGACGCATGAGGTCGTCGCGCGAGTAGTTTTTGATGTCGAGGCCGTCGATGAGGATTTCGCCAGAAGTGGCTTCGTAGAAGCGTGGAACGAGAGAGATGAGCGTGGACTTGCCAGAGCCGGTGGAGCCGATGAAGGCGGTAGTTTCGCCGGCGTTGGCCTTGAAGGAGATGTTTTGGAGGACGTTAGACTCGGCCCCAGCGTAGGCGAAGTTGACATTTTTGAATTCGACGGAAGGAGTTTTGGCGGGGGTACCGGTGGTCTGGGGCTTCCAGTGGATTTTGGGTTTGAGTTTCATGACTTCGTTAAGGCGGCTGGCGGAGACGTTGGCGCGCGGGAGGACGACGAACAGCATGGTGAGGATTAAGAAGGAGACGAGAACGTGGGTGGCATATTGAGTGAAGGCAATCATGTTGCCAAGGTAGGAGAGGTCGGTTTCGAGTTGCCGGAGCGAGAGCCAAACCACAAGGAGGGTAACGCCGTTGAAAACGAGGTAGATGAGCGGGTCTTGAAGGGCCATGAGGCGGTCGATAAAGAGGCCGGTTGTGGTGAGTTCTTTGTTGGCGGTGTCGAATTTGTGTTGTTCGTGAGCTTCGTTGTTGAAGGCGCGAATGACGCGGAGGCCGGTGAGGTTTTCGCGAGCGAGGAGAGTGGTTTTATCGACGAGTTTTTGGTAGATTTTGAACTTTGGGAGGGAGAGGCCGAGGATGAGCACGCTGAAAAAGATGATGGCACCGACGCCGGCGGCGATAGTCCAGGTTAAATCGGGAGCGGTTTGGTAGGCTTGGAAAACGGCGCCGAGGCCCATCATCGGGGCGCGGAGAAGCATGGTGAGCATCATCATGATAGCTTGTTGGACTTGACCAATGTCGTTGGTGGTACGGGTGATGAGCGAGGCGGTGGAGAAATCGTCGATTTCGGTGATGGAAAGGCTGAGGACTTTTTGATAAAAGTCGGCACGGAGGTCGCGTGAGAAGGCGGCGCCAACGCGGGCGGAGAAGAAGTGGGCGACGACGGCGAAGAGCGAGGCGGCGAGGGCGAAGGCGAGCATTTTGAGGCCGGTAGTGAAGATGTAGTTTTGGTTGCCGGCGACGATGCCGTCATTGACGATGTTGGCCATGAGAGCTGGAAGCTGGAGCGTCAAATAAGTTTGACCGCCGATCCCGAGGATGAGAAAGATGACTTGCCACCAATAGGGCTTGAGGTATTTGAACAGTTTTAACATAAGGCTATCTATATATAATATATATGTTTTTGGCGGAAGTCAAGGGGCGGGAGAGTGCTTTTGGTGTTGGCTGGGGATGGCGGGCTGTGTTATAATGAGTTCATAGTAAACGGAGTTTTTATGGCAGAAGGTGATTCATCTACCAAGACAAAACCAAAAAGTAAAAAAGGGTTAATTTTCGGGATTGTGGGTGGCGTGTTAGCGTTGGCGTTGCTAGTAGCGGCGTTTTTGTTGTTGGAGCCCGGTTCGGCGCCAAATGACCCGAAGGCAAGCCCGGCTTATACGCAAGCGTTCTTTATTTATGACAATAATAAATATACACTGTGGAATGCGAGTGGCGAGCGTTTGACCGAAGACGAATACGATAGCAAGTCGACTTTTATTGGCGGTTATGCGTATGTGCGTAAGGGTGGTGAGTATGCGTTGATCAGCGACCGCGGTAAAACGACGGTGGAGTTTGGGCAGATTTCTGAGATGGTGGATGATGGCGGTGGTTTGTATTTAGTGAAGGGCAACGATGGTGCGTATCGCGTGTTGTTGGGCGACGGCAGAGTGTTGGCGACGGGCGAGGAGCTTGGCTTGAAAACTTCTAGCAGTGCGACGGCGACGTTTGCAGCGGTGAGAGTGGGCGATAATTATGCGTTTTATAATTATGCTGGGGTGTTGATGGCGCAATATGCTGGCGACGCAGAGGATGAATTGTATCTTTCTGGCTACGATGATTTTGGTTATGCTTATTGCGATGGGTTTAATATAGTGTTTGATAACCGCACGGGTAAAGAGCTAGCATCGTGGGAAGGTAAACGTTATAGTTTTGAGGATGTTTCTGACGACCGGCAGACGATTTTACTATCGGAATATGAAGATGACGAAGATTATCGCTTGATTGCGAATGGCAAGTTGTATGAATTGAACGAGATGAAGTATTATGGTATGGTGCGTAATACGAATATCGTGGTTGGCTATGACGATTATGAACAAATTGCATTTTTGGACAAAGATTATAAGGTGACGAAGCGGCTAGGCGCGGATTTGGCGATTAAGGATTTGGATAATTATGCCGTGATGAATGATGATGGCGAGGTGGAAGTATATTACCGCGGGCAGTTGGCGAAGAAGTTTAGCGAAGATGCGGATTTGGCAAGTGGTGTGTTGACTTATGATGATTTTTATGTGATAGAGGATGCGGGCAAGACGGGGATTTACCGTTTGGACGGGTCGCTGGCGTTTGGCGAGTATAAAGATGTGAAGTCGGTCTATGACCGCAATCATCATGTGGCGGTGTCGGAAGATGGCGATAATTATTATTTGATTGACTCGAATGGCAAGCGGATTGGCGAGAAAACTTTTACAAAGATTTATAGCTACGAGAAGAGTTATTTAGTGGTGGATGCCGATGGCAAACGGGCGATTTTGGCGCCGAACGGCGAGATGGTGGCGGATTTTATCTATAAAGAAGCCTATCATGAGTCGACGCCCGACCACGAGATTTGGTCGCTGAAGCTAGATAGCGGGAAGTCGGATGTGATAGATGTGGCGACGGGGCAGGTGGTGGCGCGCGAAGTGAGCGCCGGTAGTTTTTATAATAATTATTTTACGGTGAAGCGTGAGGATGGCGGGTATGATTATTTGACTTATGCCGGTGCTGTCTTTTATAGCAGCGTCGCTCGCTGAGGTCGATAGCTCGTTCGCCGACACAGGTTGCGACGGCCCGTCGTTACGGGCGCCGCGCCTTAATACTCGGTCGTAACCTCTGTGTTGTCGGCGAGACGAGACTATCTCCCCGCGAGCTCCAAGCTAATAACACCTTTTTGTCCGTCGATGGTGACGATTTCGTCGTAGGCGAAGTTGGCGTCTTTGGCGAAGTCGGTGGTGAGGGTTTCTTGTTTAAGGAGGTCGAGATAGTCCGCGGGGACGTCGAAGCTGACGCTGAGTTTGATACGGTCGTCGACCTGGAGGCCGGCCTTTTTGCGGGCGGATTGGACGACGCGGATGAGCTCGCGGGTGAAGCCTTCGTCTTTGAGGTCTTGAGTGAGGGTTTTGTCGAGTGCGGTTGTTTTTCCGTGTTTGACGGATTTGACGTTGAGTTCGTCTTTGATGATTTGTTCGTAGAAGCCGGGGAGCTTCTCACCGGCGTAGATGAAGCTGGCGAGAGGCTGGCGGATTTTGATTTGGGCTTCAAGGTCGGATTTTTGCATGCGGAGCATGAGGCCTTCGGCAATAATCTCGCGGGTGCGAGCCATGAGGTCGAGGACGGGTTGGTCGACGGAGGTGTTTTGTGGGTAGTCGAGAAGGTGGACGGAGGAACCAGAGCCGGTCATGTTCTGATAGAGTTCTTCGGCAAGGAAGGGAGTGAAGGGGGCGAGCATGACGGCGAGCTTGACGAGGACGGTGTAGAGAGTCCAGTAGGCGGCGGATTTGTCGGCGTCGTCTTCGGACTTCCAGAAGCGGCGGCGAGAGCGGCGAACGAACCAGTTGGAGAGGTCGTCGACGAACGGGAGGATGCCGGCGAGAGCTTTCGGGAGATTGTATTCGTCCATGCCGGTGATGATTTCTCCCTTGAGTTGGTGGAGGCGGGAGATAATCCAACGGTCGAGGGGGTTTTGGAGCTGGGGGAAGCCAGCTTGGTCGAGCTTGGGTTCCCAATGGCGCTCGGAGTCGAAGCCGTCAACGGTGGCGTAAGTGGTAAAGAAATCATAGACGTTCCAAATCATGCTGAGTTTTCTGGCGACATCGGAGACATCTTTGTCGAGGAGGGCGAAGTCTTCGCCAGCGGTGACGGGGCTGGAGAGGAGGAGGAAGCGGAGCGAGTCGGCGGAGAATTTGTCCATGAGTTCGTTCGGGTCGGTGTAGTTGCCGAGAGATTTGGACATTTTGCGGCCGTCGTTGCCGGCGAGGGTGCCGGTGACGATGACGTTTTTGTAGGCGTTTTTGCCAAAGAGGGCGGTGTTGACGACATGGACGTAATAGAACCAGGCACGGACCTGGCCGATGTATTCGACGATGAAGTCGGCAGGGTAGTTTTGTTCGAATTTGGCCTTGTTTTCGAAGGGGTAGTGGAGCTGGGCGAAGGGCATGGAGCCGGACTCAAACCAGCAGTCGAGGACTTTATCGACGCGTTTGAAATGTTCGTCGTCGATGTCGAATTCGATGGCGTCGACCCATGGGCGGTGATAATCTTCGAGTTCGACGCCAGAGAGCTCTTTGAGTTCTTGGTAAGAGCCAACGACTTTGACGCTGCCTTTGTCGCCCTTCCAGACGGGCATGGCAGTGGCCCAGAAGCGGTCACGCGAGAGATTCCAATCGGGCGCGGCTTCGATGTTTTTCTTAAACCTACCCTCTTTGATGTATTCGGGGAACCAGTTGATAGATTGGTTGTGGGCGATGAGGTCGGGCTTGAGGTTTTGGACGTCGAAGAACCAGGACGGGAAGGCGCGGTAGATGATGCGTGATTTTGAGCGAGGATTAAACGGGTATTCGTGCTTGATGTATTCGATTTTATAGATAATTCCCTGCTGTTCGAGGACTTTGGCGATGAATTTGTTGCCGTCCCAGATTTGGA
>CAZDTL010000006.1:0-24370 GCA_964508335.1 uncultured Candidatus Saccharibacteria bacterium | reverse complement strand
ATCACGCTCCAGCGGATGTCGGCATTGACGATGTTGGTGGCGTTGGCCTCGGCCAGGAGAACGGGGAGGAAAATGAAGCCGAGGACAAAGACAGCGAGGCTGAGTGCGGAGGTGCTGAGCATCCGGTGGATGAAAATCCTTGATTTGATGTTGCTGAGGGAGCTGGAAGCGGTGTGGCTAGACGTGGCGCGGCTAGACACGGTGGCGCTCAAGCTCCTTTGACTCAGCGGTTTGTCTTGTTTCGGCATTAGTCCTCCTTGGTTATTTGCACCTCGGTAGGCCAGCCTTGAGTTCGTCTTGTTACTAATAACAAAACTGGCACCACGAGGCGCCTTAACCACTTGCAATCAAGCCGCAAACGCAACTCAAACACAGTTGGTATCCTCATGATGCCAGTTCTATGTTTGAATTGGTTTGACAAGCATTGATTTATGCTGCGTTTTTGCAAAAATGTGCGGCTAAGTTATTGCTAACTTTTGCATATGGTTAAGGCTTATGCATCTATAATAGCACAACGAGAATGCGAATGCAATGGGATTTTTGGAAAGATTTTCTTTTTACTTTATAGACTATGGCGGCGCTTGAGGAAGATGACGGCTCCGACGGAGGCAATGGCGCCAGCTATCGCGGCGATGGTGGCGCGAGAAGAGGTTGCTCTGCTGTTATCTTTTTCTGATAAGCCAGTGTTAGGGATGGCGATGCTGACGGAGACGGTTTGGTCTTCGGAGTCTATGGCTTCGTGCTTGGCGATTATGTGGCTTTCCGTTTCGCCGTCGGTGGTTTTGGATTCGCGCGATAATTGTTCGAAAACTACTATGCTCTTGCCTGATAGCCCGGCGGTGTTTACGGAGAACTCCATTTCGAGGAAGCCATCGCTTTCTTCGGGAGTGAAGTAGATTGTGGCCTCGACGACACCTTCTGCCGTCAAAAGACTTTGTGTGGATTTGTCCATGAGCCGGCCAGACATAGCGTAAGTTTGACCGGGCACGAGGCCGGAGTATTCGATTTTGTCGGTGATTTTGGCGGTGGTGTTGGCGGCGAGAGTCTTGTCGCCATCATGGGCGTCGGTAGCGGTGGTTTTGACGATGGCGGGCGCTTCGGCGATGTCGATTTGTTGGTCGCGGTCAGTGGCGACGGCGTGCGAGACGATTGTCTCGTCGCCTTTTTTGAGAGTTTGGAAGACCGTGAGGGTTTCTTCTGTGTAGTCGAGGGAGCTAAAACGGATGTCGATGGTTGTTTCCGTAGTCGAGCCGCTGATGGGGCCGAGTGCAGTGACGATGGCGCGCTCGCCAGAGTTGGCGTTTATTAGTGGTATGAGAGTGCCGTCGGATTGGACTAGCTCTGTGGTGAGGGTGTAATCGTCAGCGCCAAGCACTAGGCCACTGAGTGAGACTTCGTCGTGGATGGTGATGTCAATATCGGCTGGGGCGTCTTTAGTGGTGGCGGTCTGGCCGTAGTAGGCGCGGGTGGTGATGGTGGGGTCTAAAGTTGCGACCGTTACTACTTGGCTGCTGGTGGCGTCGGTGAAGTGTTCGCTGATGATAGTTGCGTCGTTATAGGCGACGTCTTGCCAGACGACGAGCTTTTGGCCCTGGAGAGCGGAAGTGTCAAGCGAGAAGTCCATGCTGGCGGTGATTTTGCCGGCAGCGTTGGGCGATTGGTTGGTTTGGGTGATGGGTGTAGTCAGGGGGGTGGTGGAGTCGCTGAGTTTATAGATGGCGCCGGTGAGGGTGTATTGGTTGGTATCGTTCGGAACGAACCCGTCTACTACGATAGCGTCGTTGACGCCAGCGCTGACGGCGACCGGGATGGTGGTGCTTGCGCCATTAGCTGGGTTGGTGGCGGTGGTTTGGATGGTGGGAGTGGCGACGGTTAATGACTGGTTGGGGTCAGTAGCGTCGGCGTGAGAGGAGAGTAAAGTGGTGCCGTCGGCGGCGTAGAGATATTCGTAGACGATGATGGTTTCTCCGATATAGCCAGCGGTGTTGATGGCGAAAGTCATGGACTCGGAGCCTTGTTCGGCTTGCGGGGTGAAGGTTTTAGTGACCTCGCTATCTGGAACGAGAGCGGGCGTGGCGGAGGCGGAGGCTTGGTGGTAAAGAGAGCCTTTGAGAACGTATGACTTGCTGGTGTCGAGGTTGGAGTAGTTTACGACGTCGTTGATGGTGAGGTTGCCAATGCGTAGTGCGCCGGAGATTTTGGCGGCGTCGTCTGCTGAGGCGACGGTGGCGGTGAGAGCGGGGGCGAGGGTGTCGACGGTGATGATTTGGTCGGCGATGGTTTGTTCGTGTGAGGCGATGAGGGTGCTACCGAAGTAGAGGTAGTCGTAGACGACGAACTGTTCTCCGGCGTGGCTGGAAACGTCGACCGAGCCGAGGTTGATGGTGAAGGAGCCAGAGTCGGCGGCGGGAGTTAGCGTCGCGGTTTTGGTGAGGAGGGCGTTAGTGGTATCGGCGATGCCGTTATTGAGCGTGTAGAGTTTGGCGACGACGGAGTAGTTTTGGCCGGCTACTAGCCCAGTGTAGACAAAATCGTCGGCGATGGCGATGCTACCGGTGGCTGGGGCGATGGTTTTGGCGCCACCAGCGAATGTGGCCGTAGAGGAAGCAATCGAAGGTTCGTGGACTTGAATTTGTTGGCTGGCGACGTTGGTGGCTTTGTGGCTGGCGACCTCTACGCCGTCGGAGGTTCTAGTGATAGTTTCGAAAACAACTAAGGTTTGGCCAGCGTAGGCGGAACTATCGAAGACGAAGGAGACGGTTTCGCTGCCGGTGGCGGCGCTGGCGGTAAAATCGTGCGCTGATGTGTCGGTGGTGCTGACGAGTTGTTGCCCGGAGAGAGTTCTGAGTTCGCCGGTGATGCGGTAAGTTTCTTGGGGTATTAAGTTGTAGTAATGTGCGGTGTCTTCAATGGTGACTGTGCCGACTCCGACGGTTTGAGTGTTGTCGGCTGGGTTTTGAGCGGAGGTAGACATGATGGCGGTGTAGACATCGAGACTTTGCGCGCTGTCACCGAGAACTTTGTGGGTGGAGATTGGGGTGGTAGCGTCTCCCACGAAAAGTGATTCGTAGACGGTGAGCGTCTGCCCCTGGTAAGCTACGGAGTCAAATTCGAGTTCTACGTTGCAGGTGGCAGTGGAGCTGGCGGCGACGCAAGATTCGCGGTGGGCGCCGCTGATTTTGGCGGTGGAGCTGGCGTTGCTGAGGGCGACTTGTGCGCCAGAGGCGTCGACCAGTTCGGCTTCGAGGTAGTAGGTGGTGCCACTGGTGGCGGAGTTGATGACGACGGTGTCTGCGATTTTGGTTTTGCCGACGAACAATTTGTTTTCTGTTAAATTTCCATATCCGAGAACGGGCGCGGCGGAGGTGGAAGAGATGCTGGGGGTGGCGGCGGCTTGGGCGACCGTGACGGTTTCGTTTGCGTCGGTTAAAGTGTAGTTGTGGATTTTTTCTAGGATTCCGAAGGCTGTGTTGTTGAACTCGCTATCAGTACGATAGAGGTATTGGATGATACTGAGGCTCTTTCCGGCATAGGATGTGGCGTCGAATGAGCTGAAAGTAACGTCGACGCAACCGTTTGCGCTGCCAGAGAATTGCTGAGTGCCGTAGGCGATAGCGTTGGCTCGGCCACTGGAGACTTGGGTGGCTTCGGCCGCGTCGGGGCGTAGGGACGAGCCGACTTCGTAGACGAAGCCCCAAAGCTGGTAGGAGGCAGATGAGTCTAGACCCGTGTAGCAGACGTGGTCGATGATGGATTGACCTGCGGCGGCCTCGATGGTGCGGTCGGAATCGTCGGTGGCGTAGAAATCTTTGGCGGTGGTGGTGAGAGTGAGCAGTTCGTCTTTGGGGTGGTTGAATGAGTTTTGGACGGTGTCGAGAGAAACGACCGAGCCGGCGGTGACCGTTGCGGTGTAGGATAGGTTGTCGTTGTAGGCGTTGTTGCCGGAGATTTCGGTGATTGTGTATTGGCCTACTGGTAATGCGCCCTGGCAACCAGAGCCGGATGGTCTGCTACCCGCGCCGAACCAAATTGAGGTGTTGTCGCAGGTGCTAATTTTGCCGCTGGCGTCTGCCGTTAGTGTGGCGGTTTGGGTGCCGTTTGAGATGGTGAATTGTTTGCCCACCCAAGGCGTTATTGTCCACCCACTGTCTGGGTTGGAAGCGTTGACGATGTAGCGGTATTTGTAGAATTCCAAGTCGCCGCGCTGGGTTGCGGGGGTAGAGGTTTTTGTGTTGATGAAGGAGATGGTTTTTGTGGTTGATGCGGTGGTGGAGGAAGTTGTGGTGTGCGTGGTGCTGTCTAGGTCGTAGCCGGTGGGAGCGACGGTTTCTGTGTAGGTGAAGGTGGTGCCGGTGTCGACCACATACTGGGCCGTGCAGTTGCGACCGTTGGAGATTGTGGTTGAGACGATGTCGGAAAAGGCGGTGCCGCCCCAAGTGCCGCTGATGGAGAAGGTGGCGGTGCCGGCGTCTAGAATTGGGTTTTGCGATTCGTCAACCTTGCAGATTTCTATGGCGGACTGTTCGTAGACCGGCGTGCTGGAAGTTTGTTTAACGAACCCGAGGCTCTGCCTGTCGGTGCCGTTGGGTGTGATGTAGAGGGTGTAGTTTTGGGCTTGGGCTAGGAGAGTGGAGTCGCTCAAAATGGCGTTTAAGGTGGCATCGAAGGCGGCGGTGGCGCTAGTTGGGATGTAGTAGTAGCCGCTGTTGGTGGAGTTGGCGGAGAAAAGGCGTGCGCCCAAGATGTGCCCGACTAAGTAGGATTCTAAGCCGTAGACACTGGGGTGTTTGTAGCCCATGCCGCCGTAGACGGTGTAAAAATCGCCGGAAGCTGGAGGTGCGACCATTCCCACGAGGTCGCTCCAGGAGTAGCTACCGTAGGTTCTGGTGTTGAAAGCGGGCGAGGTGGTAGCCATCAAAACGAGCTTGAGTTTTTCGTAATCTGCGCCGTCGGCCGAACTATAAGCGGTGGCGGTGGCGGTTTCTGTGCCGGTGTCGTTGTTGATGGTAGTGTATGAGACGGTCGGCTGGAGGCAAACTGCGTCGTATTGGGAACTGTCGTTGTTGACGTAGAAATAGTAGCTGTGGTTGAGAGTGGTGTCGGTAGTCCCTACCCCGCCGGTGCCGTTAGGATACTGGCTACCATACCATAAGTAGATGAAATTTTTGTCTACATAGACGCCGTTGATTGTTTCTCCGAGGTGTTTTTTGACGATTTCTACTTGGGTAGTGCCGCCAGTGGCGCGGACGATAAATACGGCTCCCAGCCCAACGAACATGATTGATAAAGCCGCGAGTAATAGTCTCTTAAAATGTTTGATTTTTATTCTCATTATGACACCTCTTAACTGTTACTATTTTACCATAGGCGGGATGAGGATGTCAATGAGGGAGGCGAAAAAAATGGCACGGGCGGCAAGACTTGAACTCGCGACACCTGGTTTTGGAGACCAGTGCTCTACCAACTGAGCTACGCCCGTGTATATTGTATATATTAGCATAAATTGCGTAGGATTGCTATATTGCAGTGGGTAGTGGCGAGTGTGTTATAATGTTCTTATGGAAATGAAGAGATTAGAGGAGTTGCGGGCGGAGTATCACGAGAGGTATAAGAAAGCGCTCAGAGTGGCGTTGGTTGCGGCGGCGATTTGGGTTGTGGGGAGTATGATTTTTTATCTTGTTGCGGGTGGCGCATTTGTGCCGTATGTGATGTATTGGATTGGTTCTTTGATTGGGAGTGTGCTTTCGGCGTTGTTCCCTTTTATCGTGGTGATGATTGTGTTCCTTTTTAAGAACCGTAAGGTCTTTGCGGAATATAGTGCGCTTTATAAGTCGGTTTTTGTGGAGAGAGCCTTGAAGGAAGCGTTCCCTGGGTGTAGTTATCGGTCGGAGGCTGGAATTGAAAGGGCGGAGCTGGCAGAGACCGGTATGGTTAATGTTGGCGACGTGTGTAGGTCGGAAGATTTAGTGGCGGGAGAGTATCGCGGGATGAAGTTTCGGCAAGCGGACGTTTTAATTCAGGAGCGAGATACGGATAGCGATGGTCATACTACTTATGATACGTTGTTTAGAGGAAGGTGGGTGGTTTTTGATATTAAGAAGGATTTTAAGTTTAAGCTGGCGGTGGTCGGCAAAAGTTTTCAGGTGGTGAGTTTGAGAAATAATGATAAGTTGCATAAATTCAGAAAAGTGAAATTAGAGAGTGGTGAGTTTCATAGGCGTTTCAATGTTTATGCGCAGGATGGTTTCGAGGCGTTCTATTTGCTAGACCCGGCGTTTTTGGTGCGAGCGGAGAAGTTGGGTGAAGCATATCAAAATCGTGTGGCGCTTTTCTTTGTGGACGGCGAACTGCATATTGCGGTGAACAATTTTCAAAATTCGTTTGAGGCGGCGTCGATACGTAAGGAGATTGATGAAAAAGCCGAAATCGAGAAAGTCAAGAAAGATATTAAGTTGATTACAGATATTGTGGATAGTTTGAAGCTGAAGTAGCTAAGCGTTTTTCTTGAGGCTGATGGCGAAGCCGCCACCGGGGGCCATCCAGATGTCGATGAAGTTGGTTTTGGTGACGGTGGTGGTTTCGATGGAGATGGCGAGGGGGTTGTCGCGGTAGTGGGCGGTTTCGTGATCGCGGTAGATTTCGGCGGTGTATTCGCCGTCGTCGAGGTAGTTGAGGGGGACGCGGACTTTGTGGGCGCTTTCGTTGGTGACGCCGCCAACGAACCAGTTGTTGCCGCTGCGTTCTTTGCGGGCAACGACGAAGTATTCGCCGATGGCACCCATGATGGGGACGGAAGTTTCCCAGTTGACGGGGACGTCGTGGATGAATTTGAAGGCGCCGGGGTTGACTTGTTCGTAGAAGCGGGGGCGATCGGCGGCCATTTGCATGCCGGAGGGGATGGTGACGAAGAGGGCGAGCTGGCGGGCGAGGGTGGAGGAGAGGCGTTTGGTGGCGTTGGTGATGTCGAAGATGCCAGGGGTGTAGTCCATGGGGCCGGAGAGAAGGCGAGTGAAGGGGAGGATGCAGGCGTGGGACGGAGAGAGGGCGCCGCCTTCGTATTCTTGGCCGCGGGCACCTTCGCGGGTGAGGAGGTTGGGGAAAGTGCGTTCGATGCCGGTGCCTTTGATGGGTTCGTGGACGTCGAGGCAGATGTGGTATTTGGCGGCGAGCTCGAGGGATTTTTGGTAGTGGAGGACGCCGAGTTGAGAGTGGTGGTATTCACGTTTGCCTTGGATATACATCATGGAGCCGGCGTAGCCAGGTTTGACGTAGTGGATGCCGAGGTCGGAGTAGTATTTGTAGCTGGCTTCGAGTTGAGCTTCGTAATTGTCGACGAAACCGACAGTTTCGTGGTGGCCGATGATTTCGACACCGTTTTGGCGGGCGTATTCGGTGATGCCGGGGAGGTCGCAGTCAGGTTGGGCGTGGATGAAGTTGGTGGTTTGGCCGTTGAGGAGCCAGTCGCCATCCCAGCCACCGTTCCAACCCTCCATGAGGAGGCCGGGGATACCGAGGCGACGGCAAGCGTCGATGTATTCGAGAGCGTGCGGAGTGGAGGCGCCATGGCGTTCCCCGCTGGCCCAAGTCCATTCACCGACATACATGGCCCACCAGATGCCGAGGAATTTGATGGGTTTAACCCAAGAGAAGTCGGAGGAGGGTGGAGCGTTGAGGCTGAGCATATTGTGATTTTTGGTGAGGCCGATGGGGGAGCCGGCGACCATAATCATGCGCCAAGGAGTGTTGAACGGGAGTTCGATGCGGGCCTTGATGCCGTCTGATAGGGGGGTGATGTCGGACTTGAGAGCCTTCCATTCGTCGAGCTTGAGGGTCATTTCGCCGTAATCATAGAGGGCGGCCTCGTGGATGGAGAGGTAGTATTTGTTAGGGAGGGCGATAGTGAGAGGGGTGTGGACGGATTTTTCGAGGGAGTAAATGGGGGTTTTTTCGTAGTTGTATTCGTAGCGGTCGGGCTGGTAGGCGGGGATTTGCCAAGCTTCGGCGTTGAGGTCGATGTTGAATTCGGTGAGTTCGTCTTCGACTTCGACGCGGGAGAAAGCGGGCTGGGGCGGGAGTTCATAACGGAAGGCGATGCCGTCGTTGAAGGCGCGGAAACGGACAGTAAAGAGGCGTTTGGTGCGGGAAGTTTCGGAGAGGTAGAGGGCGAGTTCGTTGTAATTGTCGGCGATGAAATGTTCTTCGCCCCAGACGGTTTCCCAAGTTTCGCCGACGGACTTTTCGGTGGCGCGGACGATAGAGAGGTAGTCGCCGAGGGCGGGGGAGTTTTTGAATTTGAAGCCGAGTTTAGAACTGCGGACGAGAGTGGTTTCGCCGTGGAGGACAGAGTAAGAGAGGTGACCCTGACGGAGGGAGATTTTGACGGCGAGGGAGCCATCGGGAGAGAGGAGGGTTTTTTCAGCGTCGGAACGGGGGAGCTTGTTGGAGTGGAGCCAGTTCAAAAAGCGCTGTTTGATGTTAGCCATAAGCATATTATATATAAAGTGGGGCGATTTTTCTAGGTTTTGTGAGGTTTTTATATGGTTTTTTGGGGGCGAAAATGGTATGATGAAGTTGTATGAAGAAGTTGCTGGTTGGCGGAATTTGTTTTCTTTTGGCGGCGGGGTTAGCGTTTTTTGGAGTGCAGTTTTATTTGAAGACGGGCATATTCAAAGTGCCGGGGGAGCTGAAGTTTGAAGGGGTGAGCGAAGCGGCAGTAGCGAAGTATCTTGAGGCGGTGGGCGAGGTGGAATTAGAAAAAGACGTAGTGGTGACGGAGCGAGTGGTGGAGAGATATGAAGGTGGGATGCTAGTGGACGTGGTGGTGCCGGTGGCGGATTTCGATGAGCCGCAGGAGGCAATTACACCGGAGGAATTTGAGGAGAGGCGGAAGAAGGGCGAGGGGGTAGTCTCGGTGGCGGAGCTAGACGAGAACAAGAAGCTGTTGAAGGTGGGCGAGGAGTATTATTTAGATGGTTTGGCGAGTGGAGCGAAGTTTACACTGCTGGAAGTGAATGGAGAGGTGGAGGAGGAAGTGACGCTGGTGCGTGAGCGGCTGAAGGCGATTTTGCCGGAGTGGCCGACGCGCGAGACAGTGTTGACGTTTGCGCAGACGGGAGTGACGGCATTGAGTCGTGGGATGAATGCGAAGATGGCGCAGGGAGGGGATGGGAAGTATTTTTCTGCGAATATTGCGGAGTTTTTGCGGCAGTTTGATTTGACGCACACGAGCAACGAGAGCAGTTTTTCTGGCTGGGCGAGTGCAACGAACATCTGTTCGGATTGGCGGTTTGTAGATACGCTAGTCGATATTGGGTTAGATGTGGTGGAGTTGACCGGGAATCATAATGTGGATTGCGGGGCGGGGGATGCGGTGGCGACGTTTGAGAAGTATCAAGAGTTGGGGATTAAGACCGTAGGTGGCGGGCGAACGGCGACGGAGGCCGAGGTGCCGCTGGAGCTGAGTTTGAAGGGGACGACGATTACGATGTTGGCTTATAACCAGTCGACCGGTGGGGCGACGTATGGTGAGACGCCAGGGGCGAATCAGTATTATGAGGAGAATGCGCGGGCGCGGATTGCGGAAGCGAAGGCGCGCGGGGATTTTGTGGTGGTGGATGTGCAGTTTAATGAGTGTATTTTTTATGATGATGTGAACGAGAATACTTATTGCGACCGAGCGGATTCGGCGGCTGGCGACCAAGTGGGGCTGTTTCGCGGGCTGATTGATATGGGGGCGGATGTGGTGGTGGGGACAAGTGCGCATCAAACGCAGACGTTTGAGCAGTATAATGGTGGCGAAATTTATTATGGGCTGGGTAATTTGTTTTTTGACCAGATTTGGTGGCCAGGGACAACGCGGAGTTTGGGACTGGTGCATTATTTTTGGAAGGGGAAATTGTTGCAGACGAGGAGATTCGGCACGGTTTATGGAAGCGATTATCAAACAAGGTTAATGAATACGGAGGAGATAGAATGGTTTATCAACCGACTGAACCAAGCAAGATAGCGGGGCGGCGCAAGCGGAGCGGGGCGTTGAAGGCGGCGTTGGATGCGGTAGTGCTAATGTTGGTGGCGGGGGCGACATATGGGGTATTTAAGCTGACGATGGTGCGGCCAGAGAACCGAGAGAGTAATAATCCGAAAGTAGTAGCGAAGACGCTGACCGAGGCGGATGAGGACGAAGAAGCGGAAGAAAGGTGGCTAGATAGGACGCTAACGAGTTGGTTGGGGACGTTTTCGCGGGATTTTACGGCGAGCGTGGAGGTGTATGATTTGGACAATGATGTGGTGGTGGGCGAGCTGGGGGCGGATGAGGCGTTTGAGGGGCATTTTGCGAGCGAGCTAGGAGCGAAGGTGGGCAGAGGATTGGCGGTGGCGGGGCAGACTTCGGCGCGGGAGTTGGTGGAGATTTTGAAAGTGGCGTTTCGGCACGAGGGGATGAGTGCGGAGGAGTGGGCGGGGGTACGGCAAGGGCTGTTGGCGCAAGAGGAGATTTATTCGGAGGAGCGATGCAGAGGATATTGCAAGGTGCGCGACGGGTTGCCGGCGGGGTTTGCGAGTGAGCAGGTGGAGGTGATGAATGAGAATTATATGGATTCGAACGGGAGTTTTTATGTGGCTTATCGCGATGCGGCGATTGTGGAGGCGAAAGTAAGCGAGAGCAAGACGCGAAGTTTTGCGGTGGCGCTAGTTGCGAAGACATTTCCGTCGCAGACGGAGTTTAGGAAGCTAGGTGAGATGCTAGAGAAGGTAATACTGGCGCATATTCGGAACGAGGACTAATAGTTGCGCCTGAGGGGCGATTAGCGGCGAGGGGCGAGTCTGATTTTGGAGCGGATTAGTAAGTAGAGAAGAATTGCGACCAGTAGGTTTTGTATTGGGCCTCTGGGTCAAAGACAAAGCCAACGGCGAGCTTGGTGAAGTTGGGGCTGAGGATGTTGGCGCGGTGGTCGGGGGAGTTCATCCAGGCGGCGACGACGGTTTGGGGAGAGACGGCTGCGTTGCCGGCCATGAGGTTTTCCCCGTTGCTGCCGCCAGAGTCGGGGAGGGGGCAAGCAGTTTCCCATGAGGAGCCGTCGGGGCGGGTGTGGGAGTAGCTTGACATGAGTTCGCGGGCGCGGACGGCGGCGGCGGCTTCGCAGGTGGTGCCCCATTCAAGGCTGTCGAGGCCGTTTTTGGTGCGTTCGGCGTTGACGAGGGTGAGGACTTCGCGCTTCCATTGTTCGATAGGAACTTCGACGACGGTGACGGTGATGGAGTCGTGGCGGCGACCGTCGTAAGTGCCGGCGGTGATAGTGGTGGTGCCAGGGCCTTTGATGATGGGGTAGCGGCAGATGTCGGAGGAGTAGCCGAGCCAAGTGCGGGCGGTGGAGTAGAAGCCGGAGATGACGGATTGGTCGGAGGATTGCCAATACATACTGCCGAGATTAGAGAGGTTGCCACCGACGCAGAGGTCGATGTCGGCGGTTTGGTAGATGGTGACGGAGGTTTCGTTCCAAAGTTCGCCAGAGGCGACGGGGTCGGAAGAAATCCAGCCGTTGGCGGCGACTTGGTAGGTTTCGCCGTCGGCACTGACGATGGTTTTGCCAGAGGAGCTGTCGGAGGCGGATTTTAAGAGTTCGACTTCTTCTAAGGATTCGGAGACTTCGTCGGAGCGTTCGTTGACGGCGCGGAACTCTAACCCGTCGCCAGAGATGGAGCGGGCGATGAGAATGCCGGCGATCAAAATGGCTGCCGCGTTGAGCGAGAGGAGGATGGTGATGCGGGTTTGTTTGAGGGTGGCGGCAGCGGCGGTCATTAGATGCGGTCTCCGTCGATGATGGCGCCGGCGAGTTTTAAGACCATTTCGATTTCGATAAGTTCGCGCTTGGTGAGGATGCGGCGAGAGTTGGGGCGGCCGAGGAGGATTTGGCCGGAGGGTTCGTTTTTAGCGTTGAGGAGGAGGGCGACGTGGGCGATTTCGTCTTCTTCGGTGCGGGCGTGGTCAAATTCGTACCAAATGCTGGTTTTGGGGGTTTTGAGTTTTTTGTATTCGGCGGAGTCTTCGGGCGAGAGGGTGATGGTTTTGGAGCCGTAGAGACGGCCGTTGATAAGGAAGCCGACGTAGTCGAATTTTAAGTGTTGGGCGAGGAAGCCGGCGAGTTCTTTGTAGTCGACGTTTTGTTTGTCGAGGTGGCGGAGTTTTTGAGTGATGTAGCCGAGGTCGATTTGTTTGGTGGGGAGAGAGGCCTTAATCATGGAGGTGATTTCGAAGATGGCGGGGAGGAGGCAGAAGACGATGGCGACCATGATGAGATTGAGGATTAAGATTTCCATGGAGGGGGTGGCGACGCGGAAGATGGCGGTGAAGATGAGGTAGAAGAGGAGGATGTAGACGATGGCGCCGATGGCGATGATGATGATGTAGGAGAGGAGTTTCATGGAGTCGCCAGTGAGGGCGAGGATGCGGTATTTAACGACGGAGTAGTAGAAGATGGTGATGGTGAGGGAGACCGCCATGGGGCCAATCCAGACGAGGTTGGGGTGGGAGGTGAGGAGGAGGAGGTCGAAGACGAGGGCGAGAATGCCGCCAACCGAGAGGCCGGCTTGGAAGATTTTAAGGCCGAGCTTGGCGCCGCGGCCTTTGATGTGTTTGGCGCCCTTAGTGATGCTGTTGGTGTAGATGACGGAGGCGAGAGTGAAGTAGCCGATGATGAAGTAGAAATACCATGTGTGGACAGTGTGGATGGTGTTGAGGCCTTCGCCGAAGGTGATGTCGGTGTAAAAAAGTTCGGGATGGAGAGCGAGAGCGGCGACGACAAAAACTCCGCCGAGGGCGACAAGAGAGGTGATGAGCTTGCCGGAGCGACCGTTTTCCCAGCTGGCGTAGCCGAGGAGGGAGATGTCGGTAAGGGTGATGCCAGTGATAATGCCGACGACGATGGCGGGGGCGAGGCTGGCGCTAGACTCGGGGAGAGAGAGGAATAGAGCGATGGCCGCGGACCAGACCGCGGTGCCTAAAGTGGCGAGGGCGAACCAGACACCCTTGAGCTTGGACTGCTTGGTGGTGCCGCAGAGAACTGAGATGCCGGTGAGGACAGTGAGGGCGGCGACTGCGTAAAGCAAAATCGTGATTAAAAGC
Source organism: uncultured Candidatus Saccharibacteria bacterium (assembly GCA_964508335.1). Taxonomy (GTDB): domain Bacteria; phylum Patescibacteriota; class Saccharimonadia; order Saccharimonadales; family Saccharimonadaceae; genus Nanosyncoccus. The sequence continues at coordinate 11,250 of CAZDTL010000006.1, read as the reverse complement.
ATATAACCTCCAGTGAATTATAGTTTTATTTTAGCATAATTCTAAAGAAAATGTTGAAAAACCGCCCATTTTGGGCGGTTGGTTGGTCAAACGAGGAGGTTGGCGAGGTCGGTCAAGCTGGGGTAGTCGATTTTGCCGGCGGGGAGGAGCGGGAGCTGGCGCACGAAGACGATTTTCGTGGGGAGCTCAAATGCGCGCAGGCGTCTGCCGAGCAGGGCGAGGATGCGGTTGCGACGGAGGTCGGGATCAGACGGCGGCACGTCGTCCTTGAGGACGACGAAGGCGGCGCCGGATTCGGAGCCGTCGGGGAGTTTGTAGATGGTGACGGCGCTGGCGCTGATGAAGTCGAGAGCGTCGAGAGCAGTTTCGACAGTTTCGCAGTTGACCTTGTCGAGAGCACCCTTGGGCTGGTAGAAGCGTTTTTTGCGGCCGAGCAGGGTGAGGTAGTTGTCGCGCGAGAGCGAGCCGAGGTCGCCGGTGCGGAAGAAGGTCTTGCCGCGGTAGGGGATGAACGAGGCCTGGGTAGCTTCGTCGTCGCCGAAGTAGTGAGTGATCATGGATTCCGACCAGACGAGGATTTCGCCGGGCTGATCGTATTGGACTTCGTTTAGGGCTTCGTCGACGATGTAGAGTTCGAGGCCAGGATAGACCTTGCCGCAGGCGCCAGGGCGGTGCGGGACGCCGTCGGAGGTGGTGCCAATGCAGAGGGTTTCTCCCATGCCGTAGTTGTTGCGAACTTCGGCGGTGGAGCCGTGGGCGCGGAAGAAGTGTTCGGCTTGTTCAAAGAGTTCTTCCTCGGTTTTGAGGCCGGCGGAGAAGAAGGCCTTGAGCGGAGACAGGTCGGCGCCTGGGGGGGTCTTGGCGATGAGGTCGCGCAGGACTTGGGGCGTGCCGTATATGTAGTTGGCGCGGTATTGGTGCCAGGTGTCGAGGTGGTCGAACGCTTCGCTAGGGACAAGCTCGATGTGGTTGCCGCCGATGAGGTTGGCGACGATCATCATCCAGCCGTAAGGGTGGTTGAACGGGAAGAGGCAGAGGCCTTTTTTGAGAACCTCGTCGTTGGTGGTTTGGTTGGTGCCGTTGGTCATGTAGGTGAGGGCCGCGATGACGTTGCGGTTGGTGAACGGGAGGATTTTGGGCGTGTTGGCGGTGGAGCCGCTGGTCTGGAGGAAGAAAACTTCAGCTTCGGACGACATTTGCTCCATAATGACGGACTTGACTTGGTCGGGCGGGACGGTGGCCGCGGCGCATTTGAGCGCGGCGTAAGTCAGGTAGCCGGGGCGTTCGTCGTTGAGGTTGGCCGAGGCGACGTCGAGAACCAGTTTAAGTGAGCTGGCTCGTTTGAGGACGGTGCGGAGTTCGACTTCGGCGAGGCCGGCGGCGATTAAGAGTTTGGCGCCGTGGGCGTTGAGGGTTTCGATGGCGTGGTCAAGCGGTTTGTAGAAGTTGGCGTAGGCAATTTTGAGGCCGACGGCATTGGCAGCAAAGGTGATGACCAGGCTTTCGATGAGGTTTGGGGTGTAGATGACCAGATTGTCTCCAGCGGAGAAGCCAAGACCGAGAAGACCCGCGGAGACCGCGAGGATTTCGGCTTCGAACTGGCGCTTGGTGAGAGATTGGTCGGAGCGTTCGATCAAGGTTTTGCCGTCGTCCATGGAGGCGGCATTGACGGTTTCGAAGGCACCGAACAGGCTGGCCGACGCAATCGTGGGGTGGAGCTTGGATTCGGGGATGCCTTGGAGGTGAGTGCGGTCAATAGACGGGTAGCCAGTGAGTTTAGGCAAAGGTTTCGCCCCCTTTCGTTTGATTGGATTTGAAGGTGCAGAGGTCGAGAGCCGACTTCTTGTTCCCTAGGATAACCTGTTAGAGCGCAAAAGTCAAGGAAAAGCCCCGCTCTTGTGGGCGGGGCGAGGAGTTAGAAGATTCGAACCTTTTTATAGTAAACGCGGACATGAACGGTGTGCCAGGCTTCCATCTCGACGATGAGCGAGTGGTCTTTAATGAAGAATTCGCCGGGGACATGATGTTCGGCGTTGTAAGCTTCGACGTCGGCTTCGGTGCGGGCGGCGAGTTCGGCGATGCTGTGGCAAACGTGGTCGGGCTGAACTAAAAGTGGCCAGCCAAAGTGGACGCCTAGCAGTTCGCGGCCGGTGCGGACGATGTTGTCAGCGCAGTCGGAGTAGTCGATGGCGTAGTCGACGAAGTAAGCGTCTGGTTCGTGGTGGAGTTCCAGAATGCGGCTTTCGGCGGCGAGGCAACCGTAGGTGTGGATGAGGGCATACCAGGAGCCTTTGGGGTCGGCCATAGCGAGGTGGCCGGACAGGTCGTAGCTCAGACCGTGGAGCATGTTCTGGCATTTTTGTAGGTGTTGTTCTTGGATGTCGGGCCGGTGTTGTTCCAGGATTTTTTGAGCCTGGAAGAGATACCATTCAAAAGTAACACAGTCGACGTCGCTGGCGACACCCCAGAAAACGACGTGGTGAAGGAAGGCCGGTTGTTGTTTGATTTTGGTCAGGAAGTGGTGGCGGAATCCCCCTTCTTGGAGATATTCGCGGTTGTAGTAGCTGAGGTGGCGCAGGAACAGGCTGTCGATGTCTTGCATGATTTTTTCAACCTGGTCTCTGCCGTCGATGAAGCCGAAGCTGTCGGGAACGGTGCCTTTGAGACGGCCGTCAGCGTAGCCGAGCGGGCGATCTACCATGCGGTAAATTTGGTCGCGCGGGGGTGCCAAGAATGGTGCACCCTTCGGGGCGCTGCAGCTTAGGTTTTTCCAGGAGCCGATTGTGCCGAAGCTTAGGGTTTCGTTCATGGGTTCTACTCTCCTTTTTAAGATACTTGCCGAAGACCCTTCGGCATGGGGTTTTATTATTTTAACATAAAGACGGAGAAAAAGCCACCCCTAGGGGGTGGCGGATTTGGCGAAATGGTGGAGCGTGCGGGAATCAAACCCGCGACCTCGGCAATGCGAATGCCGCGCTCTATCAGCTGAGCTAACGCCCCAATAGGTAGATTATATCATAGAAAGAAAAGTTGCGGTAGCTTCTTTTCTCGACAGAAACTTTTTTTCGCAATCGTCAAAATAACCTGAATAGCCTGTTTCTTCCGCGCGGAGACAAGCTCGTGCTCAGAAACGGTATTCGGGTTATTTTTACTGTTGGAAAAAGTTTTTTATTGTCTCGAAAGAGCTATCGCAATTTTTCTTAAATGCCTGGGACGGGGTAGGCTAAAGCTAACTTTTTAACTTCTTTTCTAATAGTTTCTAATTCTTCTTTAGCATTATCTAATCTTTCCTCGCTACCCAATCCGACGCAGATGTCGGCGACGCTTTTCATCCAGAGGGCGATTTGTTTCATTTCGGTGGCGCCGAGGCCGCGGGTGGTGATGGCGGGAGTACCGAGGCGGACGCCGGAGGGGCGGAAGGCGGCGCCTTTGTCGGACGGGAGGGAGTTGGCGTTGAGATTTAAGCCGACGAGGTCGAGGGCGCGTTCGAAGAATTTGCCGTCGATGCCGCAAGATTTTTGCATGTTGATGAGGATGAGGTGGTTTTCCGTCCCGTCGCCTTGGAGGGTGAAGCCGAGTTTTTTGAGTTCTTCGGCGAGAGTTTTGGCGTTTTTGACGATGTTTTTAGCGTAGGTTTTAAATTCGGGTTGGAGAGCTTCGCCGAAAGCGACGGCTTTGGCGGCGATGATGTGCTCGAGCGGGCCGCCTTGAGTGCCGGGGAAGACGGCGCGGTCGATTAAAGTGGGGATGTTTTCGAGGGTGTGTTCCGGTTTTTTGAGGGGAGAGGAGACGGTGCCACGGCTCAGGATGAGGCCACCGCGAGGGCCGCGGAGGGTCTTATGCGTAGTGGTGGTCATGACGTGGAAGCCGTGGTCGAGGGGGTTGGGGTGGACGCCACCCGCGATGAGGCCAGCGACGTGCGCCATGTCCGCCATGAGGAGGCAGTTTGGGAGTTTTTTGGCGATTTTGGCAACGCGGTCGAAGTCGGGGATTTTCATGAAGGCGGAGTAGCCGATGAGGATAATTTTGGGCTGTTCTTCGAGGGCGATGCGTTCGAGTTCGGCGTAGTCAATGTCGCCGGAGTCGTCGACGCCGTAGCCGACGAAGTTATAGATGTGGGCAGAGCGAGTGACTTTGGCGCCGTGGGTGAGGTGGCCACCGGCGGGGAGGGTCATGGCAAGGATGGTGTCGCCTGGTTCGCACCAAGCCCAGTAGACGGCTTCGTTAGCGTTGGCGCCAGAGTGAGGCTGGACGTTGGCGTGGTCGGCGTGGAAGAGCCGGCAGGCGCGGGCGATGGCGAGGCGTTCGATTTTGTCGATGTTGTCTTGGCCGCCGTAGTAGCGGAAGTTGCTGAGTTTTTCCGCGGCGATTTTGTCTTCCGGCCAGAAAGTTTTAGCGTCGCCCTCGATACCTTCGAAGCTGGGGTAGCCCTCGGAGTATTTGTTGGTGAGGACGGAGCCGGCGGTTCTTAGGACGTTTTTGCTGACGTAGTTTTCGCTAGGGATGAGTTCGAGGCCTTCTTGTTGGCGGGTTTCTTCTTGGCTGATGAGGGTGAAGACGGGGTCTTGCATGGTTTTGATGGTTTCCTTTCTGGTGTATTTAATGATGTTGAAGTCGTGAGTGGACTTTAGTGTGGCGGCGGAGAAGTGGTGCTGGTTGAATTTGGGGAAGAAGGCGTCAGCGTCTTTTGCGGTTTGGGCGACTTCGGTGAGGTAGAGGGTAGTAGCGTGGGGGAGGAAGAGGGCGTAGATTTGGGCGCCGCCGATGATGAAGATTTCTTCGGGGGAGTTGGCGTGTTCTTTGATGAATTTTTCGAGGTTGGGGATTTGGGCGGTGTTTGCGGGGAGGTCAGGGAGAGGGTCGTGGGAGAGGATGAGGTTTTGGCGGCCGGGGAGAGGTTTTTGGCCGAGGGAGAGCCAGGTATTGTAGCCCATGACGACGGTGTGGCGTTTGGTGGTTTCGCGGAAGAAGGCCATGTCTTCCTTGAAGTGGAAGATGAGGTCGTTGTGGCGGCCGAGTTCGCGGTTTTGGCCGATGCAGGCGATGAGAGAGAAGGACATAGTTTTTCCTTAGGCCGTGATGGGCATTTTAATTTTGCCTTGGTGCTGGTAGTTTTCTAGGCGGATGTCTTTGAGGCCTTTGCTGTTGTCGAAGGCGAAGAAGTCGGTGATTTCGGGGTTGAGCCAGAGCTTAGGGGCGGGGAGGGGAGATTTGGTCATTTGTTCTTTGATGCCGGGGATTTGGTTTTCGTAGATGTGGGCGTCGTTTATTGTGAAGGTCATTTTGCCGGGGGTGAGGCCGACGGATTGGGCGACCATGGCGAGGAGGACGGCGTATTGAGTGATGTTGAAGGGGAGGCCGAGCGGGGCGTCGTTACTGCGGGAGTGTACCATGAGGTTGAGGTGGCCGTGGGAGACAATCCATTCGTTGCTCCAGACGCAGGAAGGGAGCGTGGCGGTGGGAATCCATTCGTTTTGCCAGAGAGACATGACCATGCGGCGGTTGGTTTGGTCGGTTTTGAGGGTTTCGATGAGGCTTTGGGTGAGCTGGTAGCGGTGGACAATCCAGCCGTAGGCGGTGCCGATGGTGCCGACGGGGTTTTCTTTAATTCCCTTTTCTTGGTAGAGTTTTTTGAAGTCGCGTCCCATGTAGATGCCAGAGGCGGGGACTTCCCATTCGTTCCAGATTTTGACGCCGCGGTCGTGGAGCCATTTGACCTGGTTGCTTTGCACTTGCCAAATCCAGAGCATTTCGAGGACGGCGGTTTTGAAGGCGACGAATTTGGTGGTTAGAATTGGGAATTCTTCGGCGAGGCCGAATTCGAGGGTGTAGTGGGGGATGCGGATGGTGGCGGAAGCCTCTTTGGCTTGAATGAGGTGGTTGGGCATGGTTTGTGAAGCCCTTTTGGAGCGGGCGGTGTCGGTTTTGTCTTTGTAGTTGACGACGCGTTCGCCTTCGCGTAAGATTTTGTCGCAGAGCGCGAGATATTGTTCATCAAAGCGGCTCATAATTCCTCCGTTTATTACTGTATATTATATACGATTATTTGTATTCTGCCCAGAGTTTGTCGAATTTTTTGATGTCGGCGCCGACGTTTTGGACGTAGGAGCCGTGGTCTAAGATTTCTGTGAGTTCGGAGGCGGGGACGGTTTCGATGTCGCCGACGGCGGAGATGTAGGGGTATTCGGCGACAATCTCAGCGGCGACGTCGGGGCGGAGGAGGTAGTCGATGAAGAGGTAGGCTTCTTCGGGGTGTTTGCCGTTTTTGACGAGGCAGTAGTTATCCATGGAGAGAGCGAAGCCTTCGGCGGGGTAGCTGATTTTGAGGTCGGGGTTTTCTTCGGCGGCGAGGAGGGCTTCGGCGTTCCAGACGAGGCCGGCGTCGACTTCTTTGGTGATGAAGAAGGTTTTGGGCGAGTCGGAGTCGAAGGCCTTGATGTTGGGTTTAATAGTATTGAAGAAGGCGAGGCTGGCGGCGAGGTCGTCTTCGTGGATGGAGTTCATGGGGTGGCCGGTGGCTTGAAGCATGGCGCCGATGACGATGCGTTGGTCGTCGAGCATGACGAGGTTGTTTTTTAGTGCGGGGTTTTGGAGGTCTTTATAGGAGGTGAGACGGTCGATTTTGGTGCTGTCGTAGAGGAAGACGGTGGTGGCGAGGAGGAAGGGGAGGGAGTATTGGTTGGTTTCGTCGTAGGGCTGGTTGAGGAAGAGAGGGTTGAGGTTTTCGAGGTTTTGGAGTTTGGATTTGTCGAGCGGAGCGAGCATGTCGCGGGAGGACATGAGGTCGACCATGTAGTCACTGGGGAAGACGAGGTCGTAAGTGCCGGCGGCGGAGCTGACGAGTTTGGCGAGGAGTTCTTCATTGGAGGAGTAGGTGCCGTAGTTGACTTTGATGTTATATTCTTGTTCGAAGGCGTCGATGACTTCGGCGGGGATGTAGCTAGTCCAGTTGAGGACGTTGAGGGTTTTGGAGGGTTCTTCTGGGTTTTCTGGGGGTTTGTGGAAGATGAGAAGAATGAGAAAAACTAGGAGAGTGATGGTGAGGAGGGAGCCGAGGATGGTTTTTGTGGTGGAGGAGAGGTGGGCGAGCATTAGTCGAGGCTCCGTTTAAGGGCGGCTTTGGACTGGAAGTGGGCGCTGGTGGCGAGGGCGGCGATGGTGATGAGGAGCATGATGGTGGTGAGGGCGTTGACGTCGGGGGAGATGCCGGTTTTGATGTTGGCGTAGATGTAGAGCGGGAGGGTGTTGGTGCCGGGGCCGGCGGCGAAGTAGCTGATGACAACGTCGTCGAGGCTGAGGGTGAAGGCGAGGAGGGCGCCAGAGACGATGCCAGGGCGGATGAGCGGGAGGGTGATGCGGAAGAAGGTTTGCCAACGGGAGGCGCCGAGGTCTTCGGCGGCTTCTTCGAGGTTTTTGGGGAGGGCGTAGAGAGTCGAGCGGACGCTGGTGACGACGAAGGGGACGGAGAAGGAGATGTGGGCGAGGAGGACAGTCCAGAGGCTGAGTTCGATTTGGGCGAGAGTGAAGACGGAGAGGAGGGCGATGCCAAGGACGATTTCTGGGATGACGATGGGGATGTAGAGGAGTTTGTCGATGGCGTTTTTGCCGGGGAAGTTGAATTTTTTGAGGCCGACGGCGCCGAGCGTGCCGAGGACGGTAGAGATGGCAGTGCTGGTGATGGCGATGAGGAGGGTGTTTTTGAAGGCGTCGATGAGGTCGGTGTTTTGGAAGAGGTTTTTATACCAGTCGAAGGTGAAGCCGGTAAAGATGACGTTGAGTTTGGATTCGTTGAAGCTGAAGAAAACGAGGATGAAGATGGGGAGGAAGAGGAAGAAGAGGACGAGGTAGATGTAAAAGTTGCGGAACTTTTGACCGCGCTTTAATCGGCGTCTGGCCCCTGTCGATGGGTGGGATTTGAGCATTTTAGCCGCCTCCTAATTCGTCGAGATTGCCGCCGGATTTTTGGTAGAGTTTAACGAGGAGGAGGGTGATGGCGAGGAGGGCGATAGAGAGGGCGGCGCCGAGCGGCCAGTTGCGAGCGGTGAGGAATTGGTTTTTGATGAGGTTGCCGATGATCATGGCTTTGCCGCCACCGAGGACGTCGGCAATGAAGAAGTAGCCGATGGCGGGGGTGAAGACCATGAGTGAGCCGCTGAAGGCGCCCTGGAGAGTGAGCGGGAGGTAAACTTTGAGGAATTTGGCGATTTTGCCGGCGCCGAGGTCGGAGGCGGCGTCGAGGAGGTTTTGGTCGACTTTGGCGACGGCGGAGCAGACAGGCATGAGCATGAAGGGGAGGAGGGTGTAAACCATGCCGATGAGGATGCCAAGGTTGTTATACATGAGGTCGAGCGGGGCGCCGATGAGCCCGAGGCCAAGGAGGGTGCGGTTGATGACGCCGTTTTTGCGGAGGAGGGTGATGAGGCCGTAGGTGCGGATGAGGGAGTTAGTGAGGAATGGCACCATGACGAGTTTCATGATGAGGTTGCGGCGTTTTTCGGGCTTGCCGCGGAGGAAGATGGCGAAGGGGTAAGAGATGATGAGGCAGATGAAGGTGGTGGCGAGGCCGATGAGGGTGGACTTGAGGAAGATGGAGAGGTAGGTGCTGTCGAGGACTTCGCCGTAGTTTTCTAAGTTGAACTCGAAGAGGTAGCCGCCGTAGTTGTCGGACTTGAGGAAGGAGAGGAGGAAGATGTAGGCGAGCGGGAGGGCGATGAGGGAGAGAGTGTAGAGGATGACAGGGATGGTGAAGATGGCCTTGAAACTTTTCACTTTTTGTACCTTTGCATGCGAGTGCGGCGGAAGTTGATGAGGTCGATGTCGCTAATGAAAGATTTGACGAAGTCGTTTTTAGGGTGGGCGTAGATTTCTTCGGGGGTGCCGAGCTGGACGATGCGGCCGTTGTTCATGATGGCTAACCGATCCGACATAGTGAGGGCTTCGTCTTGGTCGTGGGTGACGTAGACGAAAGTCATGGCGAGGGATTGTTGGAGTTTTTTGAGTTCGGTTTGCATTTCCCTTTTGAGTTTTAAGTCGAGGCTGGCGAGGGATTCGTCGAGAAGGAGGAGCTTGTGGTTCATGACTATGGCGCGGGCGATGGCGACGCGCTGTTGCTGACCGCCGGAGAGCTGCGAGGGGAAGCGGTCTTCGAAGCCAGTGAGGTGGACGGTGCGGAGGGCGGATTTGATGCGCTTTTCGGCCTCGCGCCTCGGGATTTTGGCGATTTTGAGGCCGAAGTTGACGTTGTTCCAGACGTTGAGGTGCGGAAAGAGGGCGAAGTTTTGGAAGATGGTGGAGACGGGGCGCTTGGCGGCGGGGACGGCGGTGACGTCGAGGCCGTCGAGCAAGATGCGGCCAGAGGTGGCGGGGTTAAGGCCAGAGATGAGGCGGAGGACGGTGGTTTTGCCGCAACCAGAGGGGCCGAGGAGGGTCAAAAATTCGCCGTCGTAGATGTCGAGGCTGAGGTTTTTGATGACAGTTTTGTTACCAAAAGTTTCTGTGATGTTTTCTAGTCGAACCAGCACCCTATTTTCCATAGTTCTAGTTTAGCATAAGCGGGGAGAAAAAGGAAGTGTGGTATAATGTGGGGATGAGTAGAAGTTTTGATGTGAACAGGTTGAGTGGGTTTGAGCCGGAGCGGTGTTGGGTGGGCGAAGCGCATAAGATTGTTTATCATTCGCGCGAGGAGGCGGAGGTGGCGGCGCGAGTGGCGGAGCATGACCATCATGTGTCTGGTTTGTCGGTTTATAAGTGTGAGTTTGGCGACCATTGGCATTTGAGCTCGAAATAAGGATGTAAATACATCAAACCTCCCCGTTTGTTCGCGGGGAGGCGTTGTAGTTCTCGCAGTTTTACACCAGAGAGGACTAAACGTTGTCTTGGCAGTAGACGCCAGATTCGAGTTGACCGAGGAGGGCGTAGTCGCGGTTGCCACTACTAGCTTTGGCCGTGCCTTGGTCGTTGCCACATTGAGCTTTTTTAACGATGACAACATGCGGGTCGGAGTTTTGGGTCATTTCTTTCATGATGCCACTGGCGAGGCCGCCGTTGACAGTGTTGGTACATTGGGTGCCGGCAGCAGTTTGGTCACAGTCGATTACGGCGAGGTAATAAGTGTGCCCAGCAGTGTCAGCACCATCATCGTTGATGTATTTTTTGGGGTCGAGACCCTTGGAGGAGACGCTAGTGTTAGTGCTCCAGGTGCTATTGGAGGGGAGCTTACCGTTGTTGTTGGTGATGTAGCCGGTGATATTGGCAGCTAGGGTGGCGTAATCGTTGCGGCGAGCGGTGTCCCTCTGGCTGCGCTGCAGGGCAGGAAGCGCAATGAAGACCATGAGGAAGATAAGACCGGCGATAGCGAGCACCAAGACGACCTCGATGATGGTGAAGCCTTTCTTAGATTTGATATTCATGTTGGTTTGTCCTTTCTGATTTTTAACCTAGTCTTATGATAGCAATAAGCGTAATAAAATGCAAGAGCTTAATGTAGAAAAATAGCCCCTAAGCAGAGCTATTTTTATCGCGAAACTGTGACTTTTATCGATTTGCTTCGCAAATCGATAAATAGCTGCGTTTATTCGGAAAACGGGAAATGATTTTCCCGTTTTCACTCATAAACTTGCTATTTGATAACCTTGGTGATGACGCCAGAGCCGACGGTCTTGCCACCTTCGCGGATAGCGAAGCGGTCGTTGTTGTTCATAGCGACAGGGGCGAGGAGTTTCACATTGAAGGTGACTTGGTCGCCAGGCATGACGATTTCTTTGTCGGCCGGGAGTTCGACTTCGCCAGTGACGTCGGTCGTGCGGAAGTAGAACTGAGGCTTGTAACCCTTAGCGAACGGAGTGTGGCGGCCGCCTTCCTCTTTCTTAAGGATGTAAACCTGGGCCTCAAACTCGGTGTGAGGAGTGATGGTGCCGGGTTTAGCGATGACCTGACCGCGCTCGATTTGTTCGCGTTCGATGCCGCGGAGGAGAAGGCCAGCGTTGTCGCCAGCTTGACCTTGGTCGAGAGTCTTATGGAAGGCTTCGATGCCGGTGACGACGGATTTTTGAGTGTCGCGGAGGCCGACGATTTCGACTTCGTCGTTCAACTTTACGACGCCCTGTTCGATACGACCAGTGGCGACGGTGCCACGGCCTTTAATGGAGAAGACGTCTTCGATTGGCATGAGGAACGGCTTTTCGAGGTCGTGCTCAGGGATGTCGAAGTATTCGTCCATAGCTTTGACGAGGTCCATGATGGCTTGCTCGT
>CAZDTL010000005.1:0-27415 GCA_964508335.1 uncultured Candidatus Saccharibacteria bacterium | reverse complement strand
CAGGAGACGATGGTTTGATGTATTATAGTAACACGGAGGCTGAGCATCTTCAGAATGCGTCCGTCCATTGCCAAGTCCTCTGTAACGCTAAATTATGATTACCAAAAAATCCCCAAAATCCGCTCACAACCCGTTCCTTCGGGCTGTTGGCTATGTCTTAACTGCCGCCGTCGCCATCGGTCTAGCTTATTTTGGCTCCCAAAATAAAACCGCCGAAGAAAACGGCGTTCCTATCATGATGGCTATTTCCGATAACAACTACTCCGTCTCGGTCGACCAACTCTCCGAGCTTTACATCGTCGCCGAAATCGCCAACAACGTCTCCCTCAGCTCCTCGTCCTACCTTAATATGGACTACATCTCCGCCGTCACTCAATACTCTATCAACCAAACCGCTTCCTCTCGCATCGAAAAAACCAACATTGTCGACACCTCCTCTCTCGTCAAAGGCGTCATCGAATACGACGTCGCCTCTGGCGAATCCATGGCCGACATCGCCGCCAACTTCGGCCTCACCACCGACCAAATTCGTTGGTCTAACGGCCTCAAAACCACCGACCTCTCCGCTGGCCAAACCATCTACCTACCCAACGTTGCCGGCATTGTCTACACCATCAAAGAGGGCGATTCTGCCGACTCTATCGCTAGCAAATACGGCTCCTCCGCCGCCGAAATCATCGACAAAAACAATCTCGCCTCCCGTGGCGTCACCGCTGGCACTAAAATTGTCATCCCTGGCGGCGTCGTTCCGGAAACTGAGCGCCCCGAATATGTCGCCCCCACCCCCACCTATACTTACGTCCCCTCTTACACTCTCTATGCCACCAGCTCCAACCCCATGCCTTACGGCTGGTGTACTTGGTATGCTTGGCAATGGCGCTACGAAAACGGCAGCGCCCTCCCTGGCGGCCTTGGCAACGCTCGCTACTGGGCTTCTCAGCTTGCCGCTAAGGGCTACTCTGTCGGTCGCGACCCGGCCTATGGTGCCGTCTTCGTCTCTCAATCTGGCTACTACGGCCACGTCGGTATCGTCACCGCCGTCAATGGCGACGGCACTATCGAAATCACCGACATGAACGGCGTCGCCGGCTGGGGCCGCGTCGGTTCCAAGACCGTCAGCTCTTCAGAATGGGGTTATTGGCAATTCGTTTATTAAGCATTTGCTTATATATTATATATATGGTATAATAAAGATATGTTTGTTGACATCGCAAAAGTAAAACTCCAAGCCGGCAAAGGCGGCGACGGCGCCGTCTCTTTTCGCCACGAAATCTACATCCCCAAAGGTGGCCCAGATGGTGGCGACGGTGGCCGCGGTGGCTCCATCATCTTCCGCGCCGACAAAGATACTAACACCCTCCTCGACTTCCGCTACAACGCCGAACTCAAGGCCGAAGACGGCAAAAACGGCTCCGGCACCCGCTCCGCCGGCCGCAGCGGCAAGGATTTAATCGTCGAAGTTCCCATCGGCACCGTCGTCAAACGCGACGGCCAAGTTATCGCCGACCTCACTTACGACCAAGAAGAAGCAATCATCGCAAAAGGTGGCGACGGCGGCTTCGGTAACGCTCACTTCAAATCTAGCACTCGCCAAGCCCCTATCATCGCCGAAGTTGGCGAACCTGGCGAAGCCTTCGAGGCTGAACTCGAACTCAAACTCCTCGCTGACGTTGGTCTTGTCGGCTTGCCCAACGCCGGCAAATCCACCTTCCTCTCCGTTGTTTCTAACGCCAAGCCCGAAATTGCCGACTACCCCTTCACTACCATCACCCCTAATCTTGGCGTCGCCACCATCAACGACCAAGATTTGCTCATCGCCGACATCCCCGGCCTCATCGAAGGTGCCGCCGAAGGCAAGGGGCTCGGCCACGCTTTCTTGCGCCACGTCGACCGCACCGCGGTTCTCCTCCATCTCGTCGACGTCTACAACGACGACGCTGGTAAGGCTTACGCCATTATCCGCCACGAACTCGAAAAATACTCCGATTTAAAAGACCGCCCCGAAATCGTCGCTTTAACCAAATGCGAAGGCCTCGACCCCGACCTTATCGCCATGCAAAAACAATCCATCTTAAAAATCAACCCTGCGGCCAAAATCTTCGCCATCTCCTCCTCCGCCCACCAGGGCCTCGATGAATTGCTACGGGCATTAAAAAATAACATAAAAAACAAAAAGACCATCACAAAAGAAAAAGTCAAAAATAATGATTTACCAGTTATCTCACTAAATCCAGAATTGATTAAGACCACTTGGAAAATCGAAAAAACCGACGACAAATTCATCGTCACCGGTGAAAAAATCGAAAAATTCGCCCGCCGCACCAACTTCGCCAACTACGCCTCCGTCAATCGCCTCCGCGACATCCTGAAGAAACTCGGCATCCGCGCCGAACTCACCTCTCAGGGCGCCGTCGCCGACTCAATCATCAGTATCGCCGGTCACGAATTCACCTTGGTCGAAGACTGGTAATTTTCACAACATTTTCCCGCTAAAATCCCTTGACAATCCCGCTTGAGTTTATTAAAATAAACTCAAGCTGATACGCTTCACGGGGTTCCACTGATTCTTAGTGGAGTGTGGAGACTACATTAAAACAAACACAGCGGATTAAAACAAAACAATGTGCCCCAGGGTGGGCGCGCATCAGCAAAAGACCGGCCTCGCCGGTCTTTTTTGGTCCTTCTTCCCACCAGCACTCTACAACCACCCGCCGTCGCCCCATAACTCTCCTCCAACCTAAACTTAAAAAACACAAAAGCCTTTAACATTTTGAATTTCTTATGCTATACTAAATACAATGGAACCGCAGGTGAAAAGATCTAAATCAAAGATTATCTTGCTTATTTTTCTATTGTTGCTCGTCCTCGGCGGCATTGGCTTCGGCGTCTATTGGCTCTTCCTGCGCCAAGACCCCGTCTCCGTCTCTCTCCTCAACGGCAAAATGTATCCAGAGTTCTCCCCCACCACCACATCTTACACCATTTACACTTCCGAACCTTCGCTCACTTTCGACTGCTCTGGCGGCTCTCTCGTTAATCCTCCGGCCGGTTGCGATACTCCTGTCGCCGTTCAATCTGGCAATTCCACTTACGAAATCCAAGTCGGTAGCAACACTTACAACTTCAACATCACCCGCCTCGAGGCTAAAGACACCACCCTCACAATCGCCAGCGTCACCGGCGTTCCTACTAGCTGGGCTTCCGAGGCCACTCTCGTCGTCAACGTTAAAAACACCGGCTCCGTCAAAGAGCTCGAGTACTCTTTCGATGGCGGCAAAACTTGGCAAAGCAAATCCACCAAAACCGTTTTCGAAAACGGTAGCTACCGCATCCAGGCCCGCGACTACTTCGGCTTCCTCTCCGACATCAAAACCATCAAAGTCGAAAAGGTCGACTCCGTCCCCCCCGTCGTAGAAATCTCCAAAGAAACCGTCACCGATAAAGAAATCATCCTCACTGCCGTCGCCACCGACGAAGCCTCTGGCATTAAATCCCTCAAATGGAGCACCGGCGCCGTCAGCGAAGCCATCACTGTCCGCGCCAGTGGCAACTACTCCGTCGTCGTCACCGACCGCGCTGGTAACACCGCCACCAAAAACATCACCATCGACCTCGCCGCCAAAGAAAAAGACACCAACAACTCCACCAGCACTCTCCCCAACACTAGCACTCCTACCACTACTACTACACCTACCACTCCCACCCCCACTACGACCCCTACTACCCCCACCACTCCGCAAACCACTCCGCAAACCACTCCTCAACCCCAACCTCAACCCCAACCACAACCTCAGCCCGAACCCGAACCCGCAACTATCTATCGCCACATCGCCGTCTTCAACCAAAATGGTGCTTCCGGCGGCAACAGCTCCTTCACCTGCCAGTCCACCTCCACTAGCTGCCGCGTCACCGCCCCTGCCATCGCTCGCGCCGGCTACACCGTCATCGGCTGGTCTACCAACCCCAACAACACCTCCGCCGAATATCAAGCCGGCGAATCCATCACTCTCTCTGGTGATACCACCTACTACGCCATCACCAAAAAATCCCTCACTGCCACCTTCACCATCAAAGACCCCGCTTCCGCCACTATGTCTGGCGGCAGCTCCACTTGCAATCTCTTCAACCGCGACCTCACCTGCGAAATCACCGCCCCCGCCCTCACCGCCAACCCTGGCTACACCGTTTCTGGCTGGCTCCTCTCCGAAACTTCCGCCACCGTCGACCTCACTCCTGGTGCTACCACCGCCATCTCCGACGATATCACCTACTACGCCGTCGTCGCCACCGAACCCGATTCTCCGCTCGAACTCATCTCCGCTTCTTTCACTATCGTCGACCCTGCCACTGCCACTATGTCTGGCGGCATCACCTCTTGCTACAAATCCGCCGAAGAACCCTCTTGTGAAATCACCGCTCCCACTCTCGTCGGCACCAACGGCTACACTGCTCTCGGCTGGAACTCCGACCGCACCGCCGCTTCCGCCTCCGTCAGCTCCGGCGCTAAGCTCACTATTTCTGGCGGCGAACAATTCTTTGCCATCGTCGAAAAGGGCTTCAATCTCACCTTCACCCTCCAAGATTCTGCCGCCGGCACCCTCGTCGGTAGCACCACCTTCAGTTGCGCTCTCGCCAGCGGCTCCGCTTCCTGCTCCACCGCACTGCCCACCATCAGTCTTAACTCGGGTTACACTTTAGTCGGCTGGGCCACTAAATCTGGTACCACTGGCAAAGAGTTTGAACCTGGCGCCACCGTCACCGCCACCCAAGCCACCACCTACTACGCCATCACCAAAAAATCCCTCTCTGCTGCTTTCACTATTACCGACGCCGCCGCCTCTAGCTATGGCACCCAAACCGCCACTTGCTATCTTTTTAACGGCGCCACCTCCTGCTCCGTCACTGCACCTAACCCCACTATGAACTCAGGCTACACCCTCCTCGGCTGGAATTCCACTCAAAACTCCACCACCCAATCTGTCTCCGCTGGCGCCAGTCTCCCCATCTCCTCCGCCACCACTTATTATTCCGTCACCCGTCGCACCTCGCCTCTCACTGCCACCTTCACCGTCCAAAACTCTTCTTCCGCTACCGCTTCGGCCACCAAAGCCACTTGCTATCTTTTCAACGGCGCCGCTTCTTGCGAAATCACCGCCCCCACTCTCACGCCTAAAAGCTCCAACTACACCGTCGTCGGCTGGGATACCAACGCCTCCGCTACGGGCACCACTTCCACCTCGCTCGGCTCCGGCAAATCCACCACCATCTCTGCCGACACCGCCTATTACTCTATCGTTGGCTTCACTGTCACTGTTTCCTTCAACAAAAATACCACTTTCGTCGTCAACAGCAACTCGCACGACTTTCTCAATAACAACCTCGCCGTCTCCGACCTTTCGTTCTATTCGGCCTCTTGCGCCTCCTTCGGCACCGACCCCAGATGCAACATTGTCGACATCCCTCATATCTACTCCCCCGGCAACGAAATCTATGGTTTCAGTAGCTCTTACAACGGCGCCCCTATCTCCACTGCTAGATCTAGTAACCTCTACACCAATGGCACTACTCTTTATGCACGCTCTTACAATAGCGCTTTAGGTCACGCCTTCAATTATGTTGCCGAAAGTCGCATCGACCTCAACACCGCTTATAACGATTATTACCCCATCGAAGTCGAATCTGGCGTCAATTCCAGCGTTTATAGTTACTATGTCGACTATCTCTCCAATGCCTTCGACAACGTCCCTGCTCTTAAACTGCTTTATGGCAAAATGCGCTTTATGACCAGTTCTACCTATAATGGCATTAGCGACTATATAGGCTCTGCTGGCATTACTAACCTCATAGGTCGTTTCGCCCCCGTCGACATCCTCATGCAGTCCAATACTGTGCGTATCGAAGACCACAAACATGTCATGATTCACGAACTTGGCCACGCCCTCGACGCCCTCTTTCTTGACGCTACCGGCCAATACCTCCACGAATATCCCGAATTTGTCACTGCTTGGAACTCTAGCATCGCACTCCCTGCGGCCTCTCGCCCGCTCAGTACCTACGCCTATAGCGACTCTGAGGCTTTCGAATTCCTCGCCGAATCCTTCGTTGCTTATTATCGCGACATCTTCGGGGGCTACCACCGCGATACGCTCGGCGCACAGGCTTCTGGACTCAACGCCGCTTACGCCAAATACCTCTGCATTGCCGAAAACAACTTTAACACCGGAGCCAACTGCCCATGAAACATCTCAAAAAATCCACCAAAGAACTCATCTTTTACTCTCTACTAGCTGCATTTGTGCTCGCTGGCCTCATCTTCCTCTCCGTCAACATCAAACCCACTCGCCCCGAAGTCGCCACGCCCTTGCTCGACGGCAACCTCCTCACTATCGAAGCCACCGATACTAGCCAAGAATACGTTTATTGCGTCACCACTGTCAAAGACCCCGACACTTGCGCCTGGGAAAACTCCCGCGAATTCACCCTCGAAACCGACGGTCTCTACTTCCTCTACATTAAAACCATCGCCTCCAACATCATCTCCACTCCGTGCGAACTCAATTACCAAAAAATCGACTACTCCAAACTCCGTATATAATATAATAGTCCCATGAACTTCCAGCTTGTCTCCAAATACCAGCCCACCGGCGACCAGCCGGCCGCCATCGCTCAACTCACCAAAGGCCTTAAAGAGGGCATTAAAGAGCAGACTTTACTTGGCGTCACCGGCTCTGGCAAAACCTTCACCATGGCGAACCTCATTCAAAACTTTGGCAAACCCACGCTCGTCCTCGCTCACAACAAGACCCTCGCCGCCCAGCTTTACTCCGAATTCCGCGATTTCTTCCCCAAAAACGAAGTCCACTACTTCGTCTCCTACTTCGATTACTATCAGCCCGAAGCCTACATTGCTTCCACCGACACCTATATCGAAAAAGACAGCGCCATCAACGAAGAAATCGACCGCCTTCGCCACGGCGCCACCGAAGCTCTCCTCACCCGCGACGACGTCGTCATCGTCGCCTCCGTCTCCTGCATCTACGGCATCGGCTCCCCTGTCAACTATCAAGCCATGTCCTTCCCGCTTTGGCAAAAACCCACCGGCTGGGTCACCACTGGCGATGCTCCTATCGCCGGCCAAACCGACTTCATTCGCGCTCTCGTCGGTATGCAATATCACCGCAACGACCTCGCCTTCGAGCGCGGCAACTTCCGCGTCATGGGCGACACTATCGACCTCTACCCTGCCTCTGGCGAATGGGCTTATCGTTTCGAATTTGGCTTCGACACCCTCGAATCTGCCAAAATCATCGACCCTCTCACCGGTGAATTGCGCGAAAAACCTGCCCACATCCACATCTTTCCTAACACTCACTACGCCACTCCCGAATCCGACCTTAAGCGCGCCCTCATTTCCATCGAGAAAGAATACAAAGACCGCCTAGCCTTTTTCGAAAAACATCAAAAATACCTCGAAGCTCAGCGCCTCACTCAGCGCACCAAATACGACCTCGAAATGCTCGAATCTACCGGCTTCGTTAAAGGTATCGAAAACTACTCTCGCCACCTCGAAGGCCGCAAAGCCGGCGAACCTCCTGCTACCCTCCTTGACTTCTTCCCCAAAGATTTTCTCCTTCTTGTCGACGAATCCCACATGACTCTACCCCAAGTCCGCGGCATGTATAACGGCGACCACGCTCGCAAGACCGCCCTCGTCGACTACGGCTTTCGCCTCCCTTCTGCTCTCGACAATCGCCCCCTCACTTTCCCAGAGTTCTACCGCCACATCTCCCACGCCGTCTACGTTTCTGCCACTCCTGGTGATTATGAGCTCGCCAACTGCCCCAAGCCCGCCGAGCAACTCATCCGCCCCACCGGCCTCCTCGACCCAGAAATCGAAGTCCGCTCCAGCGTTGGTCAAATCGACAACCTCATGGAAGAAATCGACCGCCGCATTGCCAAAAACCAACGCACTCTTGTCACTACCCTCACTAAGCGCATGGCCGAAGATTTATCCGACCACCTCAAAGAACGCGGCGTTAAAACCGCCTACATCCATTCCGACGTCGACACTTTAGAGCGCGGCGACATTTTGCGCGACCTCCGCGCCGGCGTTTACGACGTCCTCGTCGGCATCAATCTCCTGCGCGAAGGTCTCGACCTCCCCGAAGTCTCCCTCGTCGCCATTCTCGACGCCGACAAAGAAGGTTTTCTCCGCTCCGAATCCGCCCTCATTCAAACTATCGGCCGCGCCGCTCGCCACGTCGAGGGCAAAGTCATCATGTATGCCGACTTCATCACCGAAAGCATGGAAAAAGCCATCAGCGAAACCGCCCGTCGTCGCGACCTTCAGCAAAAATACAATCAAGAACACCACATCACCCCCAAAGGTATCAAAAAGGAAATCTCCGCCGGCCTCCGCGCCATCATTCCAGAAAAAGCCGAAAAATCCCAGCTCGACATCAAAAAAATCCCCAAAGAAGAACTCCCCTCCCTCGTCAAGCAACTCGAGTCCGAAATGCGCCTTGCCGCCGCCAACCTCGAATTCGAACGCGCCGCCCTCCTCCGCGACCAAATCGCAACAATACAAACGACAATACAAAACAAAAAATAATTACCGTTGTTTTTAAGTCCGGCTTATGCTAAAATCATAATAAATATGAGTGAAGAGAGATTAAAAAAGATTTCGTCTGCCGCTCCTGCGCAGCCTAACCCTTCGTCAATTTTGTCCGCCCCGCGTGACAAAAAGAAAGCCGAGCGCACCCTTATTCTTATCGCCGCCCTAATCGTTAGCGTCGCCCTCAATATCCTCTTTCTTATCCTCTTTATCTCCAAAAACGAGCGCATCACCGCTCTCGAAACCGAAGTTAAAGACAACGAATCCTTAATCCAAGAACTCAAAACCAAGGTCAACTCACTTAGTAGTTTTTAATTTGCTTGATAAGTGCTATAATTTCTGTTAATGGAAGTTACAGAAACCACAATCGAACACCTCGCTACGCTCAGCAACCTTTCTCTTGCTGCCGAGGAAAAAGCTCACCTCAAGGTTGACTTTAAAAACATCTTCAAATACATCAGTAAGCTCGACGAACTCGACACCGCTGGCGTCGACCCCACTTACCAAGTCTTCGAAATGGATAACATTTGGCGTCCCGACGAAATCCTTGACCAAGATGCCGACCGCGAAGCTCTGCTCGCCCTCGCCAAAGCCACCGAAGACCATCAAATTAAAGTCCCGAAAGTATTATAATTTATGAAGCTCGCAAATCAGACCACCGCCGCCATCTCTCTAGTCGAAGCCTCTTTGAAGCGCATCGAAGGCACCAAAGGCTACAACATCTTCACCTTCGTCGATAGAGACCGCGCACTAAAAAAGGCCCAAGCCATCGACGCCAAAATTAAAAACGGCGAAAATCCCGGTCGCCTCGCCGGCGTCCCCTACGCCCTCAAAGCCAACTTCCTCTCCAAAGGTCTTCCTGCCGACGCTTCCGCCAAAATCCTCACCGAATTCATCTCTCCCGTCGACTCCACCACCGCCGCCAAACTCGACGCCGAAGGTGCCATCTGTGTCGGCTGTGTCAACCTCGACGCTTTCGCCCACGGCTCCTCTACGGAAAACTCCTTCTACGGCCCTACCAAAAACTCCGCCGACCCCACTCGTGTTGCTGGCGGTTCTTCGGGTGGCTCGGCCGTCGCCGTCGCTCTCGACTGTGTCCAGTTTGCCACCGGCACCGACACTGGCGGTTCCATCCGTCAACCCGCTTCTTTCAATGGTATCTTCGGCATCAAGCCCACCTACGGCACCATCTCTCGCTACGGCGTTGTCGCCATGGCCTCCAGTCTCGATGTCGTCGGCTTCTTTGCTAAGTCCGCTTCCGACCTCGACCTCCTCATGTCTATTACTGCTGGCCAAGACCCTAAAGATCAGACCACCCTCCCAGACTTTTACGGCACCGCCGACGTTGAACTAACCCAAAAATCCATCGGTTACGTCAAAGAATTTATGAACAGCCCCGCTCTTGACCCAGAAATCAAAGCCGCGCTCGAAGCCAAGCTCTCCGAGCTTAACGCCAAGGGCTATAAAACCGTCGAACTTTCCCTCCCCACCCTCGAATACGCCCTCGCCGCCTACTACATCATCCAGCCCGCCGAAGTCACCTCCAACCTCTCGCGCTACGATGGCATTCGTTATGCCTTCCGCTCGCAAAACTCGCAAGACCTCGACGCTCTCTTTGCTAACACCCGCTCCGAAGGTTTCATGCGCGAAAACAAGCGCCGCATCATGATTGGCAACTTCGTGTTAAGCTCCGGTTTCTATGATGCTTACTTCCTCAAGGCCGCCAAAGCTCGCACGCTCGTCATCCAAGATTTCGACCGCGCCTTCAAACAGGTTGACGCCCTGCTTACCCCCGTCTCGCCAAACCCTGCTTTTAAGCTCGGCGAAAAAGTTAGCGACCCTGTCGCCATGTATCTCGAAGACGTCATGTCGGTCTCGGCCAACCTTGCTGGTCTCCCTGCCGTCGCCTTCCCAGTCGGCGTCAATCGCGCTGGTCTCCCGCTAGGGCTTCAACTCATCGGCCCTCGCCGTAGCGACAAAAACCTACTTAAACTCACGGAGGAACTTATCTAATGAATGACGCGTCATTTTATACCTTGTTCGGCTCTATTGCTGTCGTTGGCATCTTAGTTTTTGTTGCTATCGTCCTCACTGGCAAAAAACGCTACACCTTCAACAAACTCGAATACCAGTCCGACTTCCTCGCCATCGAAAACTCCCTCACTAAAGACAATTCCCAAAGCTACAACATGGCCGTCGTCGAAGGTGACAAACTCCTCGACAAAGCCATGATGGAAATGGGCATCCCCGGCAAAACCATGGGCGAACGTCTCAAAAAATGCGGGAAAGAAAAATACTCCCAGCTTAACGCCGTCTGGAACGCCCACAAACTTCGCAACCAAATCGCCCACGAGGCCGGCTTCAAACTCGAATATCACCAAGCCCGCCACGCCCTCACCATCTACAAACAAGCCTTAAAAGACCTAGGAGCCATCTAATGACCGCCAAGAACAAATACGCCATCACCATCGGCATCGAATGTCACGTCCAACTCAAGACCAAAACCAAACTTTTCTCCGAAGTCGACAATGACGCCCGCGGCAAATCGCCCAACTCTTGCGTCTCGCCCGTTGACTACGCTCTCCCGGGTATGCTCCCGCGTCTCAACGGCGAAGCGATCAAGCTCGCCATCCGCGCTGGCGCCGCCATGAACGCCAAAATCAACCCCTCCTCCCGCTTCGACCGCAAGCATTACTTCTACCCCGACTCCCCCAAGGGCTACCAAATCACTCAATTCTACCACCCCATCGTCGGCGAAGGCCACATCGAACTCCCCTCTGGCAAACGCATCCGCATCGAACACGCCCATCTTGAAGGCGACGCCGGTAAGCTCTCCCATTTTGACACTTATTCTCTCGTCGACCTCAACCGTGTCGACACTCCACTTCTCGAAATCGTTTCCATGCCTGACATTTCCTCTGCCGAAGAAGCCCGCGATTACTGCAAAGAACTCTGGCGCAATATGTGCTACGCCGGCGTCACTGAAGGCGACCTCTACAACGGCAATATGCGCTTCGATGTCAACATTTCCCTCAAGCTCCCAGAAGCCAAACAACTTGGCACTCGCGCCGAAATCAAAAACCTCAACAGCTTCCGCTCTGTCGAGCGCGCTGTTCTCTACGAATACGAACGCCAAAGCAAAATCCTCGACAAGGGTGAAAAAGTCAAACAAGAAACCCGTGGTTGGTCCGACGCAACAGGGAAGACTACTTCCCAGCGTAGTAAGGAAGAAGCTCAGGACTACCGTTACATGCCCGAGCCCGACCTCCCGCCGCTCAATCTCGCAGAAGACTTCATCAAAACCGAATATGCCAAATGTCCCGCCCTTCCCGCCGACTATCGCAAGCAATTCGCCAAAGTCATCCCCGCCGACACACTCGAAGTCCTGCTCGACTACCCTGAGCTCATGATTCGCCTCGCCGAAATCGACAATCAAAGCCAGCCCATCGATTACGTTGCCAACCTCTTCGCTTCCGTCCTCCTTGCCGAAGAAAACCACAGTCTTTTGAACGACTCACTTCCGACTGCTGCACAACTCTCCGAGCTTTCCGAAATGAAAGCCAAAAAGGAACTCTCGTCCACCGCCGCCAAAGAAGTCTTTGTCAAGCTCTTCGAGGCCAAACATTCCGGCAAATCCCCCCGCGACCTCGCCAAAGAACTCAACCTCATTCAAGAAAACGACTCCGCCGCCCTCGAAGCCATCGTCGACGCCGTCCTCGCTAACCCCGCCACTAAAAAGGCCCAAGACGATTATAAAGCTGGCCAAGAAAAAGTCCTCGGCTTCCTCGTTGGTCAGGTCATGAAAGAATCCCGTGGCAAGGCCAACCCTGCCGCTGTCTCAGAAATCCTCAAAAACAAATTAAAATAGGCTTAACAATTTTCGCTCTTTAGTCTATAATGGGTGGAGTAAGGAGTATTATGGCTAAAAAAATTAAAATTTTTTCCGAGCTAATTTTAGGAGTTGCTAGCGCGTTCACCTTGGGCTATGCCGTCAGCATTAAACCCGCCTCGGCTTGCATAAACGATACCAGTGGCGAAACTGATTGTGCCGAAGTTACTTCCAGCGAAGTCCCTGCTGGCGCCGAAAGCCTACTCGTCTCCGAACCAGAAGACCTCTATTCCGACGCCGCCCCCACCGTCCAGTCCAAGCGCCAAGTCAACCACTCCTTCTTCCTCGCTGGTAACCAAGTCGAGTCTAGCGACATTATCCATGGTCTCGCCGCCTTCGCAGGGAACGGTGTCGTTTTTTCTGGCGCTTCCGACTATGCCACCCTCGCCGGCAACTCCATCATCGTCTCCGGCTCCATTAAAAACGACCTTTTCGTCGCCGGTAGTGCCATTGAACTCACCGACGAAGCCAGCATCGGTCGCGATGTATTTGGCGTCGGCAGCACCATCCTCATCAAAACCAACCTCAATGGCAACGCCTTCCTGAGCGGCTCGCGCCTCGTCCTCGAAAACGTCACCATCGCTGGCGACCTTAAAGTCGGCTTCGACGAAATCGTCATCAAAGGTAAATCCGCTATCTCTGGCACTTTCGAGTATAACGACAATGCTCTAGTCTCTGGCCTAGAAAACCTTTCCGCCGGCCAAACCGTCACCTACACTGGCACCAAAAACAGCGCCATCACCTTCAATCTTGATTACGTCGACCGTCTTGTCTTCCTCCTTGGCCGCCTACTTGTCACCATCGTCGCCGTTGCACTCTGCGCCAAATTCTCCAAGCGCCTCCTCGCCGAGTTCGACCTCAAAAACTCTTGGAAAGACCTCGCTCTTGGCCTTGTTCTCCTCGTCGTGGTTCCGCTCGTCAGCATCTTCGTCATGGTTACCATCATCGGCCTCCCTCTCGGTTTTATCGGTCTCGCCGTCTACATCCTCTTCGCCTACCTTGCTAATTCTGTCACCGGCGGCGTACTTGGCCACCTCCTCGCCGAAAAGCTCTTCAAGCAGCCAAAGATGCATATCTTCCTTCAATATGCGCTCGGCATCGTTCTCATCGAACTCCTCACTCTCATCCCCTATGTTGGCTCGCTCATTGGCGCCATCTCTGTCTGCTTCGGCTTTGGTTACCTCGCCCACAAACTCTTCCGCCAACCAGCCAAAGCCAAGAAATAACCGCCATGCACAGCTCCTGGAAACCGTTTCTAGAACAAGAATTCGAGAAACCTTACTTCCAGGAGCTTTCTAGTTTTCTCAAACAGGCCTACGCCACCAAAACCATCTTCCCTAAGCGCGAACAAGTTTTTCGCGCCTTCGCCACCGACCTCAACGAAGTCAAGGTGGTTATTCTTGGCCAAGACCCCTATCATACTCCTGGCGCCGCCATGGGGCTTGCTTTCTCTGTTCCTGCTACCGAAAAAATCCCGCCTAGCCTCATTAACATCTACAAAGAAATCGACGATGACCTCGGCCAACTTTACCAAGACCTTAAAACTATGAACCCCAACCTCGCTCTCGACCCTGCCAACTACAAGCATCACAATCCGTCTGGCGACCTATCGAACTGGGCAGAGCAAGGCGTGCTCCTCCTCAATAACGTTCTCACGGTCGAAGCTCACCTCGCTGGCTCGCACCGCGGGAAAGGTTGGGAAACCTTCACCGAAGCCGTCATCAAATATCTCAATACCGCACGCCCACACCTTGTCTTCATTCTCTGGGGGCGCGACGCTCGCAACAAAAAACCGCTCATCGACCCCGCCAAACACCTCATCCTCGAATCTGCCCACCCCTCGCCTCTCTCGGCACATAGCGGCTTCTTCGGCTCCCGCCCCTTCACCAAAACCAATGACTTCTTAAAAAGCAATAACCTGAAGCCTATCGTCTGGTAAGAAAGCCGGAGCTAACTTTCTACGACACCCACCTAAGTAATCGTTCTCGCTCTGGCGAACCTGGCTGATACTGCGCTAAAATATCTTCTGTATAAGTTTTGCCATTCGTAATGTTCAACGTCTCCACATCCGGACACGCCGCCAACAACCTAATCACCGCCTCGTCCGTATCTATATTTGTCATTGACTTGCTACGGTCGGTCTTATGCGAATGTACTCGTAATTCCTTATATACAAACCGCTTAATCCCAGCTTGCAAACAATACTTCAAGCAGTTCTCGCACGTCGCAATCGTATTGTATATAGTATAACCAGTCAAATCCCGCCCCGCAAACAACACCGCGTTCATCTCCGAGTGAATCGAAAAATAATACTTCATTGGTCGCTCAGAAAGCGTCATCTTAGACTCGTCTGCTCCCTGAATCGTTCCGTTATACCCAAACGATACCGGCCGATGCCGCGTATCAATAATCACGCACCCGTTTTTGCTTGAAGGGTCTTTCGACTTCTTTGCCACCTCCTCGGCAATCCCCATAAAATACTCATCCCATTTCATGCCATCATTATAGCACACGATAATGCTGTTGCTTGAGAAAAGCTTCGCTCTGCGCTACCCTAGGGATAATTCAAGGAGAAAATATGCATCTGCGTCGCCACTACTTCAAAAATTTCAACTTCAAGCTCATCGCTAGCGCCCTCGTGCTTCTTCTCTCTAACACTGTCTTTGTCGCGCCCGCCACTTCCACCAACGAATCCGACTATCTCATCTGCTCCGACCTCATGTTTGTTTTCGCTCGCGGCTCTGGCGCCACAGTCAACTCCGCTCGCGACTTCCAACCCTTCAAATCCGCCGTCGACACAGTTTTTGGCAACTCCGGTTATTCTTACAGCTTTTACGAACTCGGCTCTCGCCCCGAAGGTTGGAGCGGCAAATCCTACCCCGCCCCGGGCATCGGCATCTCTACTTTCGACCGCTTTGCTACTTCGCTTGGCGCCCTCTTCTCTGGCGGAGAAATGAACGACTACGGCGACTCGGTCTACGACGGTTCCATCGAAGCTACCACCTTCATTTTAGAAATGACTAGTGTTTGCCCCAACACCAAACTAGTGCTCGCTGGCTATTCTCAAGGTGCTCAAGTCATCTCCAAAACTCTCCAAATGATTAAGCCCAACTGGATTTATGCCGCTCTTACCTTTGGCGACCCTAAACTCTACCTGCCCGAAGGCAAGCTTAACCTCTTTACTCGCACCACTGCCGCCTGCCGTGGAGAAAACTTCTCCGACTACCGCGCCTTCGTCCCCGACTGCTACGCCTACGAAGGCATCCTCGGCGGCTACCAACCCTACCAACCCTCCAGCGACTACAGCGGCAAGCTCAAGGCCTACTGCCAATTCCACGACGTTATCTGCAGCTCCTATATCGACCTCGATCATCTTATCTCTGGCCACGCCACTTACGTTGAACAAGGCACTTACCTCCGCGGCATTCAAGATGTCTACAATATGCTTGTCCCCCAAGCCTACAGCCGCCCCGCTCAAGATGTCGCCATCCTCTTCGACAATACCTCCTCTATGCAACCCCTCCTCGGCCAATTCCAAGCTGAAGCCATAGCCGTCGCCAACCGCACTCTCAAAAAAGGCGGCAAAGTCGCTCTCTACACTTACGGCGACCTCGAAGACTCCGTTCCCGTCCAGCTTTGCGACTTCTCCACTTGCTCCGCAGCCAACATCGCTTCGCTCATCAAAAACATCGAAATCTCCGACGGTGGCGACGACCCAGAGTCGCTCCTTTCGGCCTCCTATACACTCATGCGCGAACTCAAATGGGACATTGGCGCCAACAAATCTCTCGTCGTCCTCACCGACGCCGAATACCACAACCCCGACCGCGACGGCATCACCCTTGAAGACGTCGTCTCCCTCTCCCAAAGCATTGACCCAGTCAACTTCTACATTCTCACTAAACCCGAATTCGCCACCACTTACGCCGACCTCGCCAATCACACTGACGGCGCCGTTTATACCACCGATCTCGCCTCCGCCTTCGACGACATCGAATCCGACATCCTCTCTCGCGACACCCCAGCCATCTACACTTCCGCCACTCTCTCCGCTCCCGACTTTGCCACTATCTCCAACCTCCAGCTCACCCAAACTTCCTCCACCTCCCTCCATCTCGACTTCATTACCAACGGCGTCATTAACTTCATTACCATGAACGACTTTCCCGCTGGCTACACCGAGGCTACATCGGTAGAAATCACCGACCTCGACTTCTCTGCCCCTATCACTATCTGTGTCTCCTCCGCCTCAAGCAACGGCTTCCGCGGCGAAGCCACTTGTGCCTCCACCGACTCCTTCTCTCCAGCCCCCTCTAACCAAGACCCCGCCCCCGAAACTCCCGCCATTACCCCCGCCACCCCCACTAAGACTCCCAAAGCCCCCAACACTGGCCGTCAGTAGTCCCGCTCAACCTAGCCAAAATCCACCATATATAATATAATATATCCGTATGTCTGACGAAATTGCCGAAGCTCGCAACAGGGAAGAAACCTTTGTCTCTCATGTTTCCGGCCGCCCTCAAAACTCCCGCTCCAGCACTCGTCAAACTGGTAGCAAAAAATCCAAACAATTCCTTAAAAAACATGCACCGCTCTTAGTGATTTTCTCCCTCCTCTTTACTGCAGTCGCGCTCGTCTTCGTCTCGCAATCTTTCATGCCCTTCGCCCTCGTCAACCGCTTCATCGAAGAATTCAACGGCGCCGGCATCTCCTCTACTCTCCGCTCTGACAGCTTGCTCGACGTTCAGCTCTCCTCCACCGGCACTTGGTTCGGCCTCTCCGAGCACCAGCGCCAAAGTTTCAAAGATGCCCACATCTACCCCGTCGACCTCTCGGTTGACGGCACCACTATCACCGCCCTCGTCTACGAAGAGTCCGCCGGCCACTGGCGCGCCACCGTCCCTAAAGCCGTCGCCACCTCTGTCGGTCTTAACTCTAAAATCTCCGCCGCCCTTGGCAATTCTGCCATCCAACTCACTGCCGACCCCCTCTCGGTCGAAGACGCCCTCAAAACCAGCGGCTTCAAAAACCAATACGCCACCGCCAGCAAAACTTGGCGCGGCGGCAACGCTGGCTGGTATGACTCCATGGAAAATCTAACCGAAGCCCGCCTTGCCATCAACCGCACCCGTTTCGGCTCGTGGACTGCCGCCGCCATCTCTAATGCCGATGAGGCCTGGCGCAACCTCGCCGCCGGCAACGCCACCGCCAGAGACGGCGGCATCTCTGCCCAAGGCTCCGTCGTCGACACCGATGCCGACGGCAATCAAACTGTCTCTTCTGCCTCCGGCACGGCCGACTCCAGCTCGATGAGCCGAGCCACCACTCTCGAATCCGTCCGCAAAGTTCTCGATTCTAAAATCACTTCCATCACCAAAACTCTCGCCACAGTCGGCTGTGCTGGTGTAGAAATCATGAGCGCCATCCAAACCTACATGGCCGCCCAGCAAGCCCGCCAATATCTCAACCTTGCCACCGGTTATCTCGAAGCCGTCCAAGACACCATGATTGGCAGAAACAACGGCGAACCCATGAGCTACTACAACCAAATCCTCACCGCCACCGACCCCGAAACCGGCCGCTCCCCCATGCAAGCTTCCCTCTCTCGCTCACTTTTCTCCGGCGAAGCTGTCGATAACTCCGACCCTAGCATCCAAAACATCTCTTTCGAAAACCTCATGTCTAGCCTCGGCACCCTCACTGGCAACATCAACTTCACCGCCCAGGCTTTTGAAGCCTGCGCTTACGCCAAAATGGGAGTCGCCGCCGCCAACTTCGCCAGCACCGTCATGAGCTTCGTTCCCGTTCTCGGTCAAACCGTCAAAGCTATCCAAATCATCGCCCGGCTCGTCGGGCGCGTCGCACTCGGCGTCGCCGTCAGCTCCATTACTGCCTTCATCATCCCCAAAATCCTCAACCAAGTCTTCAAAAACGTTGCTAAAAACGTCGCCACCGAGTGGGTCGGCGAAGATTACTTCAACGCCATGTTCTCCGGTGCCGATAAATACATCAGTGATAACTTCCAAACCGGCGGTGGCGCCGCCGCCTCTAAAAGCGCCGTCCTCGCTTACAACCGCGCTAAAGAAGTCGTCCTTGCCGAAGCGGCCGCTCTCGACCGCCAAAACCGTAGTCCCTTCGACCTTGCCTCTAAAAACACTTTCTTTGGCACCATCGCTTATAGCCTCATTCCTATCGCCACCAGCTCTGGCCTCGGCTCCCTTACCAAAAGCCTCAGCAGTCTCCTTACGACCTCCTTCACTAACATTCTCCCCAGCGCTTCCGCTATTGCCGAAACCAGCCTCGTTCAAAGCTTCGGCTCTTGCCCCGTCACCAACACAGCCGCTGGCGCCGTCTGCTACCCCGATGGCCACCCTTACCGCATCGAAGATACCTCTACCGTCAGTTTCACCTACGACGAGCTTGTCGCCAAAATCGAATCCATCGACCCCAACGCTTTCAAGGGCGAGACCGCCGATGGCCAAAAAATCATCAACCCCACTTCCAACCTCGGCAAAACCGCCACCATCATTAACACTCGCATCGCCCCCCTCGGCATGGCCGACGCCTCCGCCGCCAACATTCTCGTCCAACAGCCCTCCACTCTTATCTCTAACCTCCCGCTCGTCGGCGATATTGCCCAAATCGTCTCCGCCGCTGGCGAAGCTAAAAACATCCCCTGGATTTCCGGTGCCGCTGGTGTCAACTCCGAAGAGAACCCGCTCTACGACAGCGAAGTCAAATACTACGAAGCTTTCATTAGCCTCAGCCGCTGGGCTGAAGTCGCTGGCCTCACCCAAAAATCCACCGTCACCGCCCTACTCGAAGACTTCTACACTCAAAACCCGCTCGACAACAGCGAACAGGGTATCATTGCTCGCTACTCTGGCCTCACGCGCGACCAAGTCGTCGCCGTCGAAGATACGCTCGACGTCCTCACCTACCTCGCTAACTACGACCCTACCACGCGCAAAGATTTCTCGTCAAATCATGACGCTTATGCTATAATAAGCTCATGCCAGAGTCATTCTTGCAAAATGCTGAAAACACTTCCGTGGACGGAGTCAGGACTTCCGATGCAGACGGAGCCGTTAGTCTCGCCCGCCGTGCTGAGTCTGAAGACCTCGGTTCGTTTACTAGCTTTGTTTCCGGCCGCGGCACCAAAGTCTCTGCGCAGGGAAAGTTTAACGGTAGCCTAAGGAAAACCGGCCCCCTCATCGCCATCCTTGGCTTGCTAGCGCTTTTCGCTGGACTTATCTTCGTCGCTCAAAGTGTCATGCCCTTCGCTATCGTTAATCGTATTATCGAAGAATTCAATACCAACGGCATCTCTTCCGTCCTCCGCGCCGACAACATTCTCGACTACCAAATGTCGAGCCCAGGCACCGCCTTCGGGCTTACTAATTATCAAAAAGCCAGCCTCGCAGAAAACCGCATCCTCCCGCTCGAATACGAAAACACCGGCACTGTCCTCGCCTACGAAGTCGACTCTGACAACGGCGAATGGAAAGTCGCACACGGTGCCAACCCCTCTAATCCCACTGCCGCCAGCCTACTATCCAAATACCAAACCGAATATCCTGATTACAACTTCAACAAAATCACCGTCACTACCGTCTCCGAGGCTATGGAAGACGCCAAATTCAAAATCCCCTACACCACCGCCAGTAAAACTTGGCGTGGCGGCAACTCCGGCTGGTATGATGAGTTAGCAACATTAGGAGAAAAGGTCAACGGCTTTTCTCGCTCAAGGTGGGCAAACTTCATCGCTAAAAAAGCTTCTTCCGCAACCGTCAATTTTGCCAACATAGCCAAATCCATGATTGATAAGTATTCCGGCACCGGAACCGTGGATGTAGACTACGACAAAGTTCAGGACGCTGATGGCTCGCAGAGGCAATTAACGCATCATAACGACGAAACCGGCCTCGACGACCCCGCCTCTGAACATTACAGTGGCGAAAGCGGGTTGGCCGACAAGCTCAGTCTCGTCGCAAAGTTTACGAGTTACGCTCAAACTGGCGTCAACTTAACCTGCGCCGTCGTCGATGGGCTAATGGGGGTTCAGACATTACTGTCTACTTATAATCGTCTCCAAAAACTCAACCTCGTATCGGGCTACATGGAGGCAGTCCAATCCGTCCAAGCCGCAAGCAACAACACCGGTGGTGACCCAATGCACGAATACAACAACCGCCTCGTGGAAAATGATTCCAGCACCGGCAAAAACGCGATGATGTCTGCCGGCATGGGCGCCCTCTTTAGTGCCGAACCCATTAGCGCCTCCGACCCCAGCGTTCAATCCGTCAATGTTGAAACCACCATATATAGTCCAAACAACAGCAGTGAAGCATCCGGCATCAGCAGTTTTCTCGCTGGAACACTCTCAGACGTCAATGGAATACTCACGGCGCTCACGGTCTGCAACTACGCTAATGCTACACTCTCATTTCTCAGCGCAGGGTTAACCATCGCCAGTTTCTTCACTGGTGGCCTGACTGGGCTTATTTCTCTTGGCTGGAAGAAAATCGCCAAGGCGGTTCTCTTCGCCGTTATTAAGACTCTCGCTCCGACGCTAATCAAGGGTGCCATTCTTACGCTTGGCAACAAACTTATTAGCGACATGGCAACCGAATGGGTCGGCGAAGATTTAGGCAACGCCCTTGTATCGGGCGGCAATTCATTGCTTTCCTCAAATCACCAAATCGGCGGCGGCTCTCCGGGCAGTCCTGCAAAAGTTGGCATATTCAAGCAATCGCAAGCAACGGTCATTGCAGAGGAAGCAGAATATCAGCGCTCAATTCGGTCGCCATTCGACACTTCTTCGCAATACACGATGCTCGGCAGTATGGTCTATAGTCTCATACCAATGGCTAACTCTACCAGTGTCGGCTCAACGCTCAAGAATGTTAGTAGCGTTATAACTAACGCCGTCTCGAACATCCTTCCAACTGCCTCCGCTATCGCCGAGACCAACATGGTAAACATTGCAAAGCCCGGCGACTGTCCTGTCCTCGACACCTTAGACATTCAAGGTGATATGTATTGCAACCCGATTTACATCACCGACAATAGCACCGCCGGAGCCAACATACGACCAGACGAAGACATCGTCGACGAAGAACTCAGGATGGGATATATCTCAAAAGACTCAAACGGAAAAATTACCATCAACCCTAAAAGCAACCTCGCAAAATACATCACCTATTGCGGTCAGCGCTCGTCTAGCTGGGGCG
This sequence comes from uncultured Candidatus Saccharibacteria bacterium, assembly GCA_964508335.1. Taxonomy (GTDB): domain Bacteria; phylum Patescibacteriota; class Saccharimonadia; order Saccharimonadales; family Saccharimonadaceae; genus Nanosyncoccus. The sequence goes on along the minus strand of CAZDTL010000005.1, from coordinate 5,679 downwards.
TCGCCGACGCTAACATCGCTGAAGATATTAAAACCCAACGAGGGAGCTCGTCTATCCTTTCTTGGATAGCGCCAGATATCGACAACGCCCTTTCTGCACTCGACGACCAGAAAAACATCCCTTGGATTACTGGCTCTGCTTGCGTCGCCAGCGAAACTAACGACTATTGGCGCGAAAACCGAATCCACCAACGCTTCATCGAAGACCAACGCCTCTACGCCGACGACAGCGGCCAAACCACAGACAATCCAGTCGCCGCCTACCTCAACGACTACTATGAAGAACACCCACTCGACAACTCCTATGAAGGCATCCTCGCTCGCTACTCTGGCATGACTAAAGACGACGTCATCGCCACGCTCGACCTCATCGACGGCCTCAACTACCTCGCCAACTACCACCCGGAAGAACGACTCGCCTTCGGTGAGACAGAAGTCCGCACCGACCTCCAATTTGAACAGACCGACGAAGTCTTAGTTGCCCAAGAACCAAAATACATCATTTACAACACAATCAGGAACCGCACGATGGTAGCATAGTGCGAGCGGGGAGATAGTCTCGTCTCGCTGGCCGTGCGCAGGTTACGACCGAGCAAGAAGGCGCGACACCCGCAACGGCGGGTTGGCGCGACCTGTGCCAGCGAACGAGCTATCGACCGCAAGCGAGCTATGCTATAATATACTTATGCTATATTATAACCGCTCCGCCAAAGACACCCTCATCGACCAACGCACCGACGCCTCCACCGGCCTCACGACCAAAGAAATCAAAAAACGCCGCACCAAATTCGGCACTAACGCTCTCGACCTCAAAACCACACCTCTCCTCCAAAAACTCCTTGAACCTTTCGCCGACCTTTTCATGATTATCCTTATCATCGCCTTGTTGTTGTCAATTTTACAACAATCTTGGCCGGAAGTTGCCGTCATCGCTCTCGACATCGTCCTCGACGTCGCCGTCTTTTACATCCAGCGCTTCTCCACCGAACGCGTCCTTAACTCGCTCAAAGAAAAAACCGTCCAAAAAATCACCGCTATCAGAAACGGCGTCGAAGTTGAGCTCGATAGTAGCGAACTCGTCCCCGGCGACATCGTCGTCCTCCACGAAGGCGACCGCATCCCTGCCGACGGCCGCATCATCAGCGAATCTGGGCTTCTCACCAACGAATCCATGCTCACCGGTGAATCCGACGCCATCGCCAAGGACGCCAAGGCCATCTCTGGCAAGAAAAAAGTTTACGAACAGCGCAACATGGTTTTCGCTGGCTCGTTCGTCATCACTGGTAGCTCTAAATTCGTCGTCACCGCCACCGGCAACCACACCGAATATGGCAAAATCGCCTCTCTCGCTTCCGGCACCAACATCTCCTCGCCCATCCAAGACAAAATCAACCAACTCGTCGTCAAAATCGCCGCCGTCATCCTCGCTCTCGCCGCCATCGTCCTTGCCGTCCAGCTCATCGACGGCATCCCCTTCTACAACGCTATCGAATTCACCCTCGCCATGATTGTCTCCGCCGTTCCTGAAGATTTGCCTATCGTCACCGCCATCATCCTCGCTATCGGCGCCGTTCGCCTCGCCAAGAAAAAAGCCCTCATCAAAGAACTCCGCGCCATCCAATCTATTGGTATCGTCACCACTATCGCCAGCGACAAAACTGGCACCCTCACCGAAAACCAGCTCGCCGTCAAAGACCTCTGGAATCCCGAAACCAAAAAGACCCTTAAAAACAACGAAGCCTTCCTCGGCGTCGTCGCTGGCACTGCTATCCCCCAAGAAAGCGCCACCGACCCGCTCGACCTCGCCATCTGGCACTACATCAAAACCGAAGCCCCTTACCTCGCCGACCTCAAGCCCCTCAAAACCTACGCTTTCGACCAAGACCTCAAAACCTCCGGCAACCTTTTCGAAGACAAGCGCGGCCGCCTCAAACTTTTCATTAAGGGCGCCCCCGAGACCATCTTCGCCAAATGCCCCAACATGTCCGCCAAAGCTCGCGAAGCCGCCGAAACCCGCCTCGAAACTTTCTCTGGCCGTGGCTACAAAGTCATCGCTCTCGCCTCCGCCAACCTCAACCACGAAATCAACGAGCTCAGCCGGCTCACTAAAACCGACCATTTCAGATTCGAAGGCCTCATCGCTATCGCCGACACCGTCCGCCCCGGCGTCGTCGAGGCCATCGAAGCCGCCGCCACCGCCGGCGTCAAAGTTAAAATGGTCACGGGGGACCACGCCCAAACCGCCTTCGCCATCGGCCGTGAACTCGGCCTGGTTACCGACTTCTCCGAAGTCCTCGACTGCTCCAAGCTCGGCGACCTCCCCGACTCCGACCTCGAAGATCGCGTCAAGACCGCCACCATCTTCGCTCGTGTCACCCCCGAAGACAAATTCCGCATCTTAAACCTCATCAAAAAGTCCGAAATCGTCGCTATGACCGGCGACGGTGTCAACGACGTCCCCGCTCTCACCAATGCTCACGTCGGCATCGCCATGGGCGACTCTTCGTCTATCGTCCAAGACGCCGGCGACATCGTCCTCCTCGACAACAACTTCGCCAACATCGTCTCTGCCATGAAGGAAGGTCGCGTCATTCTCGCCAACATCCGCCGTATGCTCATCTATCTCCTCACTACTAACGCTGGCGAAGTCCTCGCCACCCTCGGCGCCCTCTTCGTCTCCGGCTCACAGCTCCTCTACCCCATCCAAATCCTCTGGATTAACATGGTTACCGACTCGCTCATGGTCGTCCCGATTGGCCTCGAGCCACCCGAAGCCAAATTCATGTCTCAAAAGCCCGAGCCTAAAGACGCCCCCATCCTCTCCAAAATCCTCGTCCACCGCATGATTATCAGCGCCGTCGCCATGGCTCTAGTCGGCCTCGGCACCTACTACCTCGCTCTCGCTCACTTATCCCACGAAGAAGCCAACACTCTTGCCTTCACCGCCATGGTCGTCGTCCAATGGTCTAATGCCTTCTGCGTTCGCGGCACCTACGAATCCGCCTTCAAACGGCTCCGCGTCAAAAACCCACTTTTCCTCCTCGCCCTACTCGCCGCCATCACTCTCCAAGCTCTCGTCCTCTTCGGTCCGCTCTCGATTTTCGCCAAAACTGTCCCCGTCCAACCGCTCGCTCTCACCCTCACCACCCTTGTCGCCTTTGCTGTGCCAATAATCATAACCGAATTACACAAGAAACTTGCCAAAAAATAAAATCTCTGTTATATTACTTGCAATAAGTAATTTTAACAGAGGAGCTTATGTTAAAACAAATATCTGCCGGGCTTTTTACCCTCGCCTTTGCCGTCACTAACTTTTCCAACCTTTCTGGCACCCCAGCTCAAGCTACTACTAACCAACCTCTCGTCATCGATAATGTCCTCGACCTCTGTCAAAATATCCTATCGCACGGTTACAGCTTTAACCCCACCAACGATTGCACCATCTACTCCAAAACTCAAACTTCTGCCACTATCGACCGCGCTCTCTATATTTCCGACAACCTCACGCTCCAAAACCTCAACCTCACCTTCACCAAGCCTAATGCCGTCTTCTTCATGCGCGACGGCGCCCAGCTCACCATCGACGGTGGCCACTATACCTCGCCCAACTGCATCGTCTGGATTCAATACGACAACCGCACCACTCCCGCTACTTACGTTCCCGACACTACTTTCACCATCAACTCTGGCGTATTCGAAGCCACCGTCGAAACCGCCAATAGCGCCGCCGCCCCCTCGCCGGTCTGTCTCCTCAGCTTCAACCCCGTCACCCCCACTGACGCCGAAACCATCATCGCTAACTACCTCCCCGCTGGCCGCAAATTCGTCAACGTCACCACCAACCTCCGCTCCGCCAGCGACCCCATCGCCGTCGCCACTGGCTCCACCTTCATTAACAAAGACCCCGACGAAGCTACACCGGTAAGCTACCTCCAAACCACTATCGTCTCTGTCATTGTCGACGACGGCCAAGGCGGCACCGAACCTGAAGAACCTGAAGAGCCTGAAGGACCTACAGAGCCAGAGCAACCCGAAAACCCCACCGAACCAGAAACCTCCACTCCTAAGGCCCCCAACACCGGCCGCCACTAGGCTTGCCGCATTGTTGTAATTTTTACCGCCCACTTTTCCACGTTTACTCCTATCGTTAACCAAAACCAGCTTGACACACTATATCTAGTGTCCTAAAATAATACCAGACACTAAATATGGGGGTGATAATATAAAAATCGGTCGCAAGAAAGGGCGGCCCACAAGAGAGGTATTTTTATGTTCAAAAAAATCATCAAGCGCGACGGCAAAATCGTCGACTTCAAACTCGAAAAAATCGAAGACGCCATCGCCAAGGCTGGCCACGCCACCGGCGAATTTGACCGCGAACGCGCCAAAGAACTCGCCATCGAATTCGACACCAACGCCAAAGCCCTCATCAAATCTCGCATCCCCTCCGTCGAACAAGTCCAAGACGCCGTCGAGAAAACCCTCAAAGACGCCGGCTTCAAACGCACCGCCCGTGCTTATGCTGATTACCGCGCCCAACGTTCCGACATCCGCATCGCCAAATCCGACCTCATGAACATCTACCGCACCATCGCCATCGCCGACGCCTCCGAAGACTCCGACGTCAAACGCGGCAACGCCAACGTTGACGGCAACTCCGCCATGGGCAAAATGCTCCAATTCGGCGCCGAAGGCTCCAAAGTCTTCGCCAAGACCTCACTCATGAAGCCCGAATATGCCTACGCCCACAACAACGGCGACATTCACGTCCACGACCTCGACTTCTACGCCACCGGCACCCTCACCTGCTGCCAAACCGACCCGCTGCGTCTTTTCAAAAACGGCTTTAACACCGGCCACGGCCACCTCCGCACCCCGCAATCCATCGGCTCTTACGCCGCCCTCGCCGCCATCATCCTCCAAGCCAATCAAAACGAGCAACACGGCGGCCAATCCATCCCTAACTTCGACTATGCTATGGCTCCCGGCGTCGACAAGACCTTCCGCAAATCTCTCCGCCGTAACATCGAAAAATACAACGACTTCGTCGACAAAAAGAACAAAATTGACGTCCAAATCGGTGACTACATCGAATTTGGCGACGATGACAAACTCGCCCGCATGAAAGTCCCCAAGGCCGTCATCAAAGCCTCCGTCAAAGACACCGAAGAACAAACTCAGCAAGCCATGGAAGGCTTCATCCACAATCTCAACACCATGCACTCCCGCGCCGGCGCTCAAGTCCCCTTCACTTCCATTAACTTCGGCACCGACACCTCCCCCGCCGGCCGTCTCGTCTCCAAAATGCTCTTAGAAGCTACCGACAAAGGTCTCGGCAAGGGCGAAACCCCCATCTTCCCAATCTCTATTTTCAAAGTCAAAGAGGGTATCAACTACAACCCGTCCGACCCCAACTACGACCTCTTCAAGCGCAGTATGGAAGTCTCCGCCAAACGCCTCTTCCCGAACTTCTGCTTCATCGACGCGCCTTACAACCTCAAATACTACAAACCGGGCGACTACCGCACCGAAATCGCCACCATGGGCTGTCGCACTCGCGTCTTCGCCTCTGTCTTCCCCGAATCTGACGGCATCGTCACCGGCCGTGGCAACCTCAGCTTCACCACCGTCAACCTCGTCCGCCTCGGCATCAAACACGGCATCGCCACCGGCGAACGCG
>CAZDTL010000004.1:0-28328 GCA_964508335.1 uncultured Candidatus Saccharibacteria bacterium | reverse complement strand
GCGCCGGCGTTGTCGCCTCTCTCGCAGTTGCTCTCGCCCCGCTCGCAACCTACGCCACTATGAGCGCCTCTGATCAACACACTGATCAGCTCGTCTTGACGGTTCTTCCGTCTTGCACCTTCGGCTCCTGGCAAAAGGGCACCGCTCCATATCCCGGCGGCATCACCCATGATGCTGGCGCCGACACCAATGCTACCAACTACGCCGCTGGCTATGGTGCTGATGGCGACGCTTCTACTGCCGCCACCATCACTGCCACTTCTTGGAACACCACTGGTGGCACTGCTGAAACTACTGGCACCAACCACACTGTCGGTGGAACTGGCGCTAGTGCCGGTGAAGTCGACCACAACAATGCTGACGTCGCCTCTACTGGCTACGGTATCCTCGACGGCGAAGGCGGCTTAACCTTAATCAACCATAGTAATCTCGCCAACGCTTCCGAACACACCGTCCACCGCTCTATGCTTGCCGGCACCACGACTGACACCTTCGCCCAAACGACCATGAATGTCGTTTGCAACAACCGTGGTGGCTATTCTATCTCAGTCACCGCTAGCGCGTTGACCAACGGTACAGCTGGTGAAGATATCCCTGTCTCCGCTAACTACTCCACCACTGCTTCCGGCTATGCCCTGAAAGCCGTATCTTCCGCTTCCGCTGGCACTGCCATGGACTTAACCGACGATGGTGGCACCACTTGGTCTAGCACTGGCGCCGTTGCGGACGTCGCTCCAACTGCCGACACGGAAACCCTCCTTGCTAAACACTCCGGTGTTTCTGACGAAGCTGGTGACTCCATCACTGTCACCTACGGCGTAGGAGTTGCTGGCTCCCAAAAAGCCGACACTTACGCTGGCACCGTCGTTTACAAGCTCTACAAAGGTTTGAACGGCGCAGACGACAACGCTTAATCTCTGGCTGGCAAACAGGAATCCCCCGCAAGGGGGATTTCTCCTGTAAACAATCATGAAGGGCGGCAAAGGAACAACCTTGGAAGAAAAACTATACTTCAAACCAGCCGACTACGGCAAGGGAACTAAAAAACCAAAACCAAAAAACCAGCAAACGGAGCAAAGGGTGGAAAAGAACGCTACATCAAACAACCATAAAACGCTCAAACTCATCTGCCTCCTGCTCTTTTTACTTTTCCTCATCCTCATCATCCTCTATCTACTTCGCGGCCAAACCACCACCACCGGCCAATACCCAGCCAACGTCAAAAACAAATCGCTTGAATGTATCTCAATATCGCTCACCTACGATAAACTCGGCACGGTCTCCCCAGCCCCCACAGAAACTAGCCTCACTATCACCGCCATCTTCTCCGGCGAAGACTCCCTAAACTCCCTCAGTCTCAAAAACCTTCTTGCCTTCGAAAATAATTCCGAAGCCGTCGTCGCCGAAGCCCGCACTCACGCCACCTTCAACATCGGCCTCCGCACCTACAACTACGGCACGGAAAAATTCGACAACAAATTCTCCATCGTCAGCAACAAACTCCTCATCAACCTCACGGTCAAAGGCAAAGAATTCGACGAATTCTCCAAAAACTACTTCATGCTTGGCTCCTCCGCAACCACTCCATCCACCCTCTCCGACTTCCAACAAGCCTACGAATCCCAAGGCTTCACCTGCCGCACCAACTTCGACAATAACAACCCTCAACAGGAATAACCACCATGCTAAAAACCACAACCCCACTCTCAAAAATCAAATCTCTCGCCCTCGCCGCCTTAACACTCGCCACCAGCTTCCTCTCTGCACTCTCGCTCATCCGCAACAACGCCTCCGCCTCCGAATCCTTCTCCCTCTCGCCCATGTATGACCTCATCACTCTCACCCCTGGAGAAATCTTCGAATCCTCCTTCACCATCGTCAACCCCGCCGGCAACACATCCAACTTTTACTACACTCTACGCATTGACCCCTTCACCGAAGACGGCAACCAAAACATCACTGCCACCAAAAACGGCCACTACACCGACATGGCCGAATGGATTGAGCTACCTAAAACCGAAGGCGTCGTCGCTCCCAACTCCTCAGAAACTGTCCCCTACCGTATCGTCGTCCCCACCGACGCTCCCGCCGGCGGACAATACGCCTCCATCGCCGTCGGCTCCAAGGAAGACACCTCTGCCGAAGAAGGCTTCAGCATCCACGAAGTTTTCGAAATGGGCTACCTCATCTACGCCGAAGTCGCCGGCGAAACCATCCGCAAAGGCAACGTCACCGACGTGAATGTCCCCGGCTTCCTCTTCTCTGGCAACATCTCCGGCTCCTCCTCCATCACCAACGAAGGCAACGTCCACTCTGCCTCCACCCAAACTCTCCAAATCTTCCCCCTCTTTTCTAGTGAAGAAGTCTTCACTAACGAAGAAGACCCCAAAACCCTCTGGATTATGCCTGGCAACACCAACTTCGCCAAAGTTACTTGGGAAGAAACCCCTTCTGTCGGCATCTTCCACGTCATCTACAACGTCGAATACGAAGGCGTCGAGTCTAAGGTCGACAAATACGTCATCGTCTGCCCCCTCTGGCTCCTCTTCCTCATCATCTTCGCTCTCGCCCTCCTCGCCTTCTGCATCCTCAGCACCAAGAAAAAGTCCAACAAATAGCCTCGCCTATGCTTTCATTCTAGACTCTATCTTGATACAATAATCGTCATGAAAGACGAAAACGTCGATGAAAACTTAGAGTTGTTCCGTCAGGAAAAACTCGCCGAAGAAGCTAAAACAAAATACGCCAGAACCGACAAGGCTTTCGTAGAAAACAGAAACCGGATGTTCGTTCTATTCACGGCAGAACTCGGCGTCTTAGCCTACTTCACTACGCACTTCTTCAGCAACTTCCCAAACAACATCCCGACGGAACTATATGGGAAAATAATCTTTGGCATGGCTTATCTCGCATTACTCACTTCAACTGGGCTACTATTCATTTTCTACAAGAGCATTTTTGACTGGCCAAGTCCAATCGGCCCGGTCGAAAGAGAAAAAATTAAAGCCGCAAAAACCAAAATTAAAGTTCTAAAAATCATAGAAGAGGACTATCTATTCGCAAGAGAAAAAGGCGAAGAAATCGTGAAACAGCGCGCAAAAATACTCAACATATCCATGCATATTTTCGTAATTTCTGCTATAATACTACTAACCATAAGAATCTTTTGAAAGGAGTTCTATGAGCAAAACGTCATGCTACGAAGGCGAGACTAGAAGCTTATAATAACTCCGCCCCCACGGGCGGATTTTTTATGCTATAATCTCCCTATATGGCCATTGAACGAAGCACCAAACGCATCGTCGACATCAAAGCCGATAATGACGACCAAGAAGAACAAGTCCTAGAAAAATCCCTCCGCCCGACCTCTTTTTCTGAATACATCGGCCAAGAACGCCTCAAAACCAACCTCAAACTCGCCATCGACGCCGTCAAAAAACGCGCCGACGGCACCAGCCTCGACCACGTCCTTCTCTACGGCCCTCCCGGCCTCGGCAAAACCACCATGGCTAACGTCATCGCCCACGAACTCGGCGCCAATCTTCGCGTCACCTCCGGTCCCGCCATCGAGCGCGCCGGCGACCTCGCCAGTATTTTGACCAATCTCCAAGACGGCGACGTCCTTTTCATTGACGAAATCCACCGCCTCCGCCGCGTCGTCGAAGAAATTCTTTACTCCGCCATGGAGGACTACAAGCTCGACATTGTGATAGGCAAAGGTCCCGCCGCTCGCTCCGTCCGCCTCGACCTCCCCCACTTCACCGTCATCGGCGCCACCACTCGCACTGGCGCCCTTGCCGGCCCCCTTCGCGACCGCTTCGGCATCATCCACCGCCTCGAATACTACAAAGAACCAGAAATCGGCCAAATCATCTCCCGCACCGCCGACATCCTCGGCAAACAAATCACCCCAGACGCCATCACCCTCCTCGCCACTCGCTGCCGCCTCACCCCCCGCATCGCCAACCGCCTCGTCAAACGCGTCCGCGACTACGCCGACGTCAACGGCGACGGCATCATCGACCGCCCCCTCGCGGAAAAAGCCTTACAAATGATGGAAATCGACGAATTTGGCCTCGACCCTGCCGACCGCAACATGCTCAAACTGATGATAGAAAACTACGGCGACCGCCCCGTCGGCCTCAGCACCATCGCTGCCCTCACTGGCGACGAACCCACCACCATCGAAGAATACTACGAACCTTACCTCCTCCAGCTCGGCTTCCTCGAACGCACCCCCAAGGGTCGCATCGTCACCCTCAAGGCTCGCGAGCATCTAAAAAATATGTTATAATATACACGCTATGAACTCCTCCAACATCCGCAACTTCTGCATCATCGCCCACATCGACCACGGCAAATCCACCCTCGCCGACCGCATGATGGAACTCACCGGCACCGTAGAAAAACGCGAAATGAAAGCCCAACTTCTCGACTCCATGGAACTCGAACGAGAAAAGGGCATCACCATCAAACTTACCCCCGTCCAAATGCACTACAAGGGCTATGAGCTCAACCTCATCGATACCCCCGGCCACGTCGACTTCTCCTACGAAGTCTCTCGCTCGCTTCAGGCAGTAGAAACCGCCATCCTTGTCGTCGACGCCACCCAGGGCATCCAAGCCCAAACCCTCGCCAACGTCTACCTCGCTCTTGAACAAGACCTCTACATCATCCCCGTCATCAACAAAATCGACCTCCCCGCCGCCGACGTCGACAAAGTCAAAAAAGAAATCATCAACCTCCTCGGTTGTCAAGAAGAAGAAATCATCGGCGTCTCCGCCAAAACCGGCCTCAATGTAGAAAAAGTCCTCGACGCCATCATCGAAAGATCTCCTGCCCCCAAAAAACACCAAAGCGACGACCTCAAAGCCCTCATCTTCGACTCCTACTTCGACGACTATCGCGGCGTCGTCCTCTATGTCCGCATCTTCGAAGGCGAACTCATCAAAAACGCCGCGATTAGAATGATGGCGGCAGAAACCAACGGCCTCGCCCTAGAAATCGGCACTCTCACCCCAGAAATGCGCCCCAAAGACACCCTCAGCGAAGGAGAAATCGGCTACATCGTCACCAACCTCAAAACCACGCGCGAGGCCAAAGTCGGCGACACCGTCACCCTTCAAAAACAACCCGCAGAAACTCCGCTCCCCGGCTACAAAAACGTCCTCCCCTTCGTCTACGCCGGCTTCTTCCCAGTCTCTAACGAAGACTACAAAACCCTCAAAGAAGCCCTAGAAAAACTCGCCCTCTCCGACTCCGCCCTCCAATTTGAACCAGAAAACTCCCCCATCCTCGGCTTTGGCCTTCGCATTGGCTTCCTCGGCCTTCTCCACATGGACATCATCAAAGAACGCTTAGAACGCGAATTCAATCTCGACCTCGTCGTCACTAACCCCTCCACCAACTACCAAGTCATCTTAAACAGCGGGGAGGAAATCAACATCAAATCCGCCGCCGACCTCCCCGACATCTCCGAAATTAAAGAAATCAAAGAACCCTGGGTCAAGGGCGAAATCATCCTCCCGCGCGAAATGATTGGCTCCGTCTTAAACCTCATCGTCGAAAAACGTGGGGCGCAAAAAAACTTGAGCTACATCGAAGACCGCGCCGTCATCGACTTCGAAGCTCCCATGGCGAACCTCCTCACCGACTTCTACGACCAGCTCAAATCCATCACCAGCGGCTACGCCTCCTTCAACTACGAACTCGCCGGCTACCGCGCCGAAGACCTCGTCCGCGTCGACTTCCTCATCGCCGGCCACAAAAACGACGCCCTCTCCATCATGTGCCACCGCTCCGAGGCTGACGCCATCGGCCGCGAAGTCACGAAGAAACTCAAAGACATCATCCCTCGCCAAAACTTCGAAGTTGCCCTCCAGGCCGCCATCGGCGCCCGCATCATCGCCCGCGAAACCATCGGCGCCTATAGAAAAGACGTCACGGTCAAAATCCACACCGGCGACCGCGACCGCAAAGCCAAACTCCTCGAAAAACAAAAACGCGGCAAAGCCCGCATGAAACGCTTCGGCAAAATCGACATCCCTTCCGATGCATTTACAGTAATGTTAAGGAGAAACTAGGCCTTCTCGGACATTGCGCAGCTTACGAGCGAGCGATAGGGCGCGACACCCGCAACGGCGGGCTGGCGCGACCCGTGTCCGAAAAGGTCTAGTTTCTCGTTGCGAACGCGTAGAGCTTGTTGATCAGCTCCGCAAACACCGCCTCGCGCTCCATATCTGCCTTCACCTCCACCAGCAGCCCCAGCGCCCGATAATGCAACAACACCGGCGACGTCTTCTTTCTAAACTCCTCAATCCGATTTTGAAACACCGCCGGATCCGAATCATCATGCCTCTTTCCACGGTCATTTAACACCGTCACGGCTTGCCATCGACTCATCACGTCCGCCTCCGACACATTCAAAATCACCGCCGCCTTCACCGGATGCCCAGCCTTCTCGGCTCGTTCCATCACGGCATCTTCCTCCCCGCTCCACCGTCCAATCGACGACAACACCAGCGGCACGTCTTTCAGTTCCGGCTTCTCAAAATACGGCAACACCCAATCATAAAACACATCGCTCGGAATTAAATCCCCCTTATCCGAATAATGCTGCCGCGTCAACTCCTCGTTCGCCCGAATAATCAGCCCCGACGACAAAAACTTCCCAGCAATCGCCCCCGCCAACCGCATCCCCACTGTATCTTTACCCGACATCGGCAACCCAAAAATGTTCACGCTCCCCGTCCCCAACCAATTTTTAATATAAAGAATTTTTTGCCCAAGCTCATTTTCCATACCTTCATCATACCACACTTTCTTCCGATTTTACCTCATTTGCGTTATAATCATCTCATGAACCTATCCGAAGAACTCATTTGGCGCGGCTTCTCCGCCAAAACCACCATCAAAAACCCCGAAGACCTCGACACACGCACCAACAAACAGTTCTACTGGGGCGCCGACCCTTCTGCCGACTCTCTCACCATCGGCAACCTCGCCGCCCTCATGATGTGCGCCTGCTTCGTGCGCCACGGATATAAACCCTACCTCCTCGTCGGCGGCGCCACCGGCCAAATTGGCGACCCAAAAGAAAACGGCGAACGGGAGCTAAAATCACTCGACGAAGTCGAGCATAACAAATCTTGCATCAAAAAACAGGTCGAAAAAATCATCAACTCCGACCAAACCGTCCTCCTTGACAACCTCGACTGGTTTAAGGATATGAACTACCTCTCTTTCCTCCGCGAAATTGGCAAAACTTTCTCGATGACTCAGCTTCTCGACCGCCAATTCGTTCAAAACCGCATCGGCGAGGGCGGCTCCGGCATCTCGTACGCCGAATTTTCCTACACTTTGATTCAAGGCTACGACTTCCTCCACCTCTACCGTAAATACGGTATCGACCTCCAGCTTTGCGGCGCCGACCAATACGGCAACTGCGCCTCCGGCATCCATCTCATCCGCCGCCTCGAAAACGCCGAAGCCGACATCTGGTCCACTCCGCTCGTCATCGACCCCGTCACTGGCCGCAAATTCGGCAAGTCCGAAGGCAACGCCATCTGGCTCGCCAGCGGTAACGACGACTCCTGCAACCACACTACCATCTTCGACTTCTATCAATTCTGGCTCAACCAGCCCGACTCCTCCGTCGAATACCTCCTCAAAATCTACACCCTCTACGACAAACCAGAAATCGACCAAATCCTCAAAGACCACTTCGCCGCCCCGGAAAAGAGAATTGCCCAAAAAGCTCTTGCCAAGGGCGTAACGGAGGTCGTCCACGGCAAACAGGCCGCCGAAGATGCCGCCTGGGCCACCGACTACCTCTTCTCTAAAGACTCAGAATACACCGACGGCGAGATTTCCATCCTTGAAAACTCCATGATTCTAGATTTTGGCCCTTGGAACGAGGGCGAAACCATCCTTGACGTTCTAGTAAGATTTGGCATGGCCTCTTCCAAGTCCGAAGCCAGAAAACTCCTCAAATCTGGAGCCATCGCCTTCAATGGTCAAAAAATCGCCGATGAATCATTCGTAGCCAATGGCCCAGGCGTTCTTAAAAAAGGCAAAAACAAATTCGCCATCATTGAATAATTGACTAACTAAAAAGTTTATGGTATAATAAAAAAATATGAACAACAAACCCATCATCGGCTCCACCGAATACGTCGAAATCGCTAACATCAAAAACATCCCCGCCAAAATCGACACCGGCGCCGACTCCTCTAGTATTTGGGCCTCCGACATTGACATGCAACCGGACGGCACGCTCACCTTCAAACTTTTCGCCCCCGCCTCCCCTCTCTACACCGGAAAAACCCTCACCACTAAAGACTACATGGCTAAACTCGTTCGCTCCGCCCACGGCGACGAGCAAGTCCGCTACCGTATCAAACTCCCGTTCGCCTTCGGCAACCAAGCTTTCGAGACCACCTTCACCCTTGCCAACCGCGCCAAAAACAACTTCCCCGTCCTTATCGGCCGCCGCACCATCGCCGGTCACTTCCTCGTCGACGTCGAAATCCGCAACGTCAAAACTTCCTCTAACCTCCAGACTAACCCCCTCAACGCCGAACTCCAAAAAGACCCCTACTCATTCCACCAAAAATATGTTAATATAGCTTCGCCCGACCGAAACTAGACCTAGTTTCAAAGGCGCATAAAGGAGATATTATGAAAATAGCTATTTTATCCAATGGCCCGGCTAACTACTCCACCTCTCGCCTTGTCGAAGAGGCCAAGAAACGCGGCCACGAAGTAGAGGTCATCAAATACAAAAACTGCTACCTCTCCCTCGACGATAAACACCCTTATGTCTTTTACGAAGGCAAAAAGCTCGAAGGTTACGACGCTATTTTGCCCCGCATCGCCAACTACATGACTCGCTACGGCTGCGCCATCGTCCGTCAGTTCGAAATGCAAGGCGTCTGGACGGCCTCCAGCTCCATCGCTATCACTCGCGCTCGCGACAAACTGCGCTCCGCCCAAATTCTCGCCAAATACGACGTCGACATGCCTAAGACCCTTGTCTCCCGCAACACCGCCGACATCGACGACCTCATCGACCAAATCGGCCTCCCCGTCATCATCAAGCTCGCCACCGGCACCCATGGCAACGGCGTCGTCCTTGCCGACACCAAAAAGGCCGCCAAATCCGCTCTCCAGGCTTTCTACCTCTACAACGAAGACGGCACCAACATTCTCCTCCAAGAATACATCAAGGAATCCGCCGGCACCGACATCCGCGCCTTCGTTGTCGGCGGCCACGTCGTCGCTTCCATGCAACGCCAATCGCTCGACGACGACTTCCGCTCCAACCTTCACAAAGGCGGCTCTGGCACCTCCGTTAGGCTCACCGAAGAAGAAAAGAAAGTCGCCCTCAAGGCTGCGAAGGCCATGGGTCTCCACATCTGCGGTGTCGACCTCATGCGCTCCGCCAAAGGCCCGCTCGTCCTTGAAGTCAATGCCTCCCCCGGCTTCGGCATCGAACGAGTCACCGGCCGCGACGTTGCCAGCAAAATTATCGAATACATCGAACACAACGCCCCGCGCAAAAACGGCAAAGACCGCGTCGGCGCCTAGCTACAAATAACAATAACCCCAAACGGGGTTATTTTGTGCTATAATACTCTCACGCACCCGTAGCGCAATTGGATAGAGCGTCAGCTTCCGGAGCTGAAGGCTGGAGGTTCGAGCCCTCTCGGGTGTACCAACACCTCTTACCCCTCTTGACAACCATATATATATAATATATACTACAACCATACAGATATTGACCGGCCCGAAAGGGTCGGGCGTTTTAGTATTAGCCCCTAACAAATTACAAAAGAAAGGAAAATATGGAAGGTCTCGACCTCAAACAAATGTCCGCGATGGTCAAAGTCATCGCCGAAGAAAAAAACCTCCCCGAAGCAACCGTCCTCGACGTCATCCAAATGGCCATCGCTGCCGCTTGGCGTAAGGACCACGGCGACAAAGACATGGACGTCCGCGCCGTCTTAAACGTCAACACCGGCAAGGCCGACGTATTCGTCACTCGCACCGTCATCGAAGCTGGCCTCGCTTTCAACCCCGCCACGGAAATCCTCGCCGACGACCCAGCCGTCAAAAAAGCCAAACTCAAAGTTGGCGACACTCTCGAACAAAAATATCCCGTCGAAGAATCCTTCGGTCGCGTCGCCGCCCAAACTGCCAAACAAGTCGTCATCCAACGCTTGCGCGAAGCCGAACGCGAAGCCGTTCTCGCCATGTACGAAGATAAAATCGGCACCGTCGTTACCGGCACCGTCGCTCGCGTCGAACGCAACATTGTTCGCATCGACCTCGGCCGCACTGTTGGCGTTATGCCTCGCAGCGAACAAATCGACGGCGAGTATTACACCGTCGGCTCCCGTATCAAAGTTTACATCAAGGGCATCGAACGCTCCGAACGCGGCGCTGGCCTCCTTCTTTCTCGTGGTTGCGCTGAATTTATCGAGTATCTCTTCCGCCAAGAAGTGCCAGAAATCGAAAACGGCACCGTAGAAATCCGCGCCATCGCTCGCGAAGCTGGTCGCCGCACCAAAATCGCCGTCATGTCCACCGTCCCCGGCGTCGACCCCGTCGGCACCTTCGTCGGCGGTCGCGGCGTCCGCGTCCAAGCCGTCATGAACGAAATCGGCGAACGCGAAAAAATCGACATTATCACCTGGAGCGACAACGCTTCCGAATACATCCGCGAAGCCCTCTCTCCGGCCGAAGTCACCAAGGTAGAAATCAATGGCAAGCACGCCAAAATCTTCGTCACCGAAGACCAACAATCCATCGCCATCGGTCGCCAAGGCCAAAACGTCCGCCTCGCTTCCAAACTTACTGGCTACGACCTCGACATCGAGCTCGCCAAGACCCCCGAAAAGAAAAAGAAGCAAAACGTCGAAGACTCTCTCCTCTCCGCCCTTGAGGAGACCGACGAAAAATCCAAATAAAAAACTCCCCCGCACTCAGGCGGGGGATTTTGTTGTGGCCAGTAGCCAAGATCAGAACTCCTCAGCGAGGAAAACTCGCGGCCCATCCGGAATTGCTGTGTTCAGCGCGTCCACACCTGCCCTCAGCTCCTCCCAGGCGACATAGCCCGTAATCACAATCTTCAGATTATGATTAGCGAAGAGCATCCGCAGAAAGCGCTTCTGGCTGTAGTTCATGCCGGTCTTGGCGTCGCTCATCTGTGTGCCGGTAATGGAGGCATACAACTCGACGCTCATATTGGGGAAGTTATCTTTGAGATGATAGAGCAGGCACTCGATACCGAGCGTGGACATCACCCTGGTTGCGTCGGCATAGAACACGAGCCGCTCGATGTTGGTTGTTAGCATCGCTTTGATTTTCTCGCGGTAGTCGTCGCAGTAATCAAACACAAAGAGCTGCTTCTGGTCATCGGTGAGGAAGAATCCAACCGTTGGCGCATCAGAGTAGAGGCTCCCAGTCCCCAAGAACTTGATTGCGAAGTTCTGGTCAGTGTAAGGTGCACGTTTGTTCATATTTTTCCCTCCCAAAAATAGAATACCTATATTATAGCACAAAACTCAAAAAATAGCAAATTATTATTGACAACCAAGCACTTTTTAGATAAAATAATAACAATTATTTCACTTGTTTTTAACAATCTTAACCTAAAAAGGAATCTATGAATCAATCCGAACAAGAGCGCCGCGCGCGCCTTCTCAAACAGGGTGCCGAGCGCCTTCCCGACATTAAAAAACGCTTCGAAGAAGCCCAAAAACGCAACTTCAACAGCAACTTCGCCCCGGGCGGCAAAGATGCCAAATTTGTCAAACCCTCCGGTAAAAAATCCCAAACTCCCTCCAAAAAATCCAAAAAAACCAAACAGCCTAAAAAGACCGCCAAGCCCGCCAAAAGCGAGGTAGAAAAGCGCAAGGTCAACCTCTCCGTCTCCACTCGCAAGGGCGAAATGGTACACCACCAACGCATGCTTTCCCAAGACGTCAACGCTCAAGCCACCCAACACATCATCGGCATCCCCGTCAACAAATCCCGCTACAACGGCTACAACGGCCAACAGGTCACCAACAGCATGATTAAACAGGCTCGCCCCGACCCCGACTCCGTCCGCATCATCCCCATCGGTGGCCTCGGCGAAACCGGCATCGGCAAAAACATGACCGTCGTCGAATACAAAAACGAAATGCTCGTCATCGACATGGGCGTCCTTTTCGCCGACAATGACTACCCCGGCGTCAACTACCTCATCCCCGACATCAAATACCTTGAAGACAACAAAAACAACATTAAGGCCATCCTCTTCACTCACGCCCACCTCGACCACATCGGCGCCTGTCGCCACCTCTTGCCTAAGTTCAACCCCACTACCCCAATCTATGGCACCGAATTCACCATCGGCATGATTAAACGCCAAATGTCCGAACTAGAAACCGAACCCGACCTCAACTACGTCGCCGTCGACCCCTTCAAACACGAAAAAATTCAAGTCAGCGAACACCTCTCGGTCGAATTTATCCACACTCTCCACTCCATCCCTGGCAACGTCGCTATCGTTGTCCGCACGCCCAACGGCGTCATCTACTTCTCCGGCGACTGGCGCCACGAAGAAAACCCTGTCGGCACCCAAACCGACTACGCCCGCATCGACGAAATCGTCAAAACCGAAGGCATAACCTTAATGGTCAACGAATCCACCAACATCGACTCCCCTGGCAAACACCCCCACTCCGAATTCGACGTCGGGGAAAACCTCGGCCGCGTCATGGACCACTATGCCAACGGCCGCGTGATTGTCTCCTGTTTCTCCTCTCAAATTGGCCGCATCGAACTCATCTTAAAAGAAGCTCACGCCCGTGGTCGCAAAGTCGCCTTCTCTGGTTTCTCCATGATTAACAACGTCGAAGTTGCCCTCCGCGCCCGTGCCATCAAAGTCCCCAAAGACACCATCATGAAAATGGAGGACATCATCAAACTCCCCGACGACAAAGTTTGCGTCATCTGCACCGGCTCCCAGGGCGAGCTTAACGCCGTCTTGAATCGCATGATTACCGGCCAACACAAATTCATCAAAATCAAACCCACTGACACCATCGTCTTCTCCTCCAACCCGATTCCGGGCAACGAACCCCACGTCGTCTCCACCGTCGGCGGCCTCTTGCGTGAAGGCGCCACCGTCATCCAAAACGGCAAGTCTCACATCACTAACCTCGGCCCGCTCCACCTCTCCGGCCACGCTTACTACGAAGACCACGTCGAATTCGTCACTCGCCTCAACCCCAAAAACTACATGCCTTACCACGGCGAATTCTACATGCTCCAACACAACGCCGAAATGGCGGAAAACGTCGTTGGCATCCCTAAAGACCGCATCATCCTCGCAGACGACGGCGACATCGTCGAACTCCGCCCCGACCATACCATCCGCAAAAACGGCCGCATCCACGTCGGTAACAAGCTCTACGACGACGCCGACCAGCCCGTCCACGAGGCCGTTGTCAAAGACCGCATCCACATCTCGCGCGAAGGCATCTTCGTCATCGTCCTCACCCTCAGCAAAAAAACCGGCCGCCTCGTCAAAACCCCCGACGTCATCTCCCGCGCCTTCATCTACCTCGACAACTCCGAAGAACTCATTGGCAAAATTCGCCACTACCTCCGCGTTAAAACCGACAAATCCATCTCTACCGACCCCGAGCTTAAAGTCCTCAAAGAAGAAATCAAAGAAGACATCACTCACATCCTCTTCGACGCCACCGGCCACACTCCCATCGTCATCCCCGTCATCAACAAAGTCTAAATTTTTAAGCATAATCGTGTATAATATATATAACTAAACAGGATTTTTTGGCATGAACAATAACCAACCCTCCACCGAACCTCCGGAAAAACCCGCCGGCGACGCGCCAGGCGGCCAGGGCGGCTCTGGGAACATCTCCTACAACGCCGCTACCACTCTCTCGGAAACCACCACGGAAGATTTCTCCGACGGCACTTACGTCGCCTACAGCTCGCTCGAAGGTGGTCAAAACGCCCTCCTCGTCACCGCTGGCGACGTCACCCTAAAATCCGCAGAAATCACCAAAGCCGGCGACGAATCTTCGGAAAACTCCGACTTCTATGGCACCAACGCCGCCGTCTTGGTCACGGGCGGCACGCTCACATTTGAAGGCGGCGCCATCAACACCAACGGCACCCACGCTAACGCTCTCTTTGCTTACGGTGACGGCCAAATCATCGCCAAAAACGCTAGCATCTCCACCTCCAGCAACAACTCCGGCGGCATCATGGTCACCGGTGGTGGCTATTTAGAAGCGGAAAACCTAACCGTCACAACTTCCGGCAACTCCTCCGCCCCCATCCGCTCCGACCGCGGCGGCGGCACCATGGCCATCAAAGGCGGCTCCTACACCTCCATGGGCATCGGCTCACCAGCCGTCTATTCGACCGCAGAAATCTCCATCAGCGGCGCCACCTTAACTTCCAACTCCTCCGAAGGCATCGTCATTGAAGGCTCCAACTCAGTTTCCTTAGAAAACGTCACCCTCACCGACACTAACAACTCCCTCAACGGCAACTCCGAAACCTATAAAAACATCTTCATCTACCAAAGCATGTCCGGCGATGCTGAAGAAGGCACCGGCACTTTCTCCGCCAGCAACTCTACCATCACCACCAACCAAGGCGACACCTTCTTCGTCACTAACACCACCGCCAAAATCAGCCTTAGCAACAACCAAATCATTAACAACGACGCCACCTCGGCCTTTCTCCGTGCTCAGGCCGGCAAATGGGGCACCGCAGGAAACAATGGCGGCCACGTCGAACTCGCTCTCACCAACCAAGTTGCCGAAGGCGACATCGTTCTCGACAACCTCTCGACCCTCGAAATGTCCCTCCTAAATTCCAGCTTCTACATGGGCACTATCAACGGTGCTAACACCGCCAAAAACATCTCAGTCACGCTCGATGCCACCTCCCAACTCATCCTCGCCGGCGACTCTTACATTAACGAGCTTACAAACGCCGACTCCACTAACCAAAACATCTACAGCAACGGCTACAAACTTTACGTCGCTGGCTCCGAAGTAGAAATCAACGGCTCCGAAGCGCCAGAAGTCCCTGAAGTCTCTGAATCCACAACAGGTATTAAGGATTGGAAAGAAGCCATAGATAGTGGCGACGACAGCAGAACGCTCTGTCTTGACGAGGGCGGCTGTGGTACGAATTACGTCCCCTTCATCGTCGGCGGCATCGCCCTCCTCGTCATCATCGGCGCCGTCCTCGCTATCGTCCTTCACAACAAAAAGAAAAACAAGCCCACCGGCACCGTCCTGGGCGCGCCAGACGCCACTAACACTCCCGCTGCCCCTGACCCTAACGCCACTCCCTCCCGCCCCGACTTCTCCCAATTCGACGATAGCCAAACTAACCAGATGTAGGCTGGCGAGCCGAACGGTACTTACCGTCGGGCATTACGGAGGTTACGACCGAGTGTTAGGGCGCGAAGCCCGTAACGACGGGCCTGAGCGACCCGTGCCCGACTAAGTACCTTCGGCGTTATAGCCAGCCGCTCATATCTATGTTATAATGAACTCACCCCCGGATGGCGGAATTGGCAGACGCGCTAGCTTCAGGTGCTAGTCCGCGCAAGCGGGTGCAGGTTCAACCCCTGTTCCGGGGACCAGATTTCGTTTAAAAACAACATCCCAAAACTCTGCCACTAGGTCTAGCAAGTTTTCCATAAGCATGATACAATAAAATCATCATGAAAAGACGTAGCGCAGAAAACCTTGGCAACTTTCAAACTCCCGAAACCGCTCCGGGCCAGACTTCTCGCTTCGGTGAATCTCAGCTCTCTTTCTCCGTCAACGACCTTCAGCCATGCCCCTTCCCCAGCCAAGACCCTAACGAATCCGCCACCGACTACAAAGAACGCCAACGCCTCGCCGACCAAAGTTGCTTCATGGTCGGCTTACTCAAGGCCGAAACCGCCGGCGCCGACGGCATGCGCGAAGCCATGGAATATCGCGACTTCCGCATCCGGCGCACCCAAAGGCGCGAGCTTCGCGACGCTATCGCCAAACTCTCGTTCGACGAATACGCCCAAAAAATCGAAAACGTCAAAGACGCCTTCACTACCGACGCGGCCCGCAATGCCGCTATGGAAATGGCTTACGACTTATGGTCTAGCGCCCAAAACCAAGCCCTCGATACTGCCTTTAACCAACGCTTCGCGAACTTCGCCCCAGCTTCGCCTGCTACCACCTCCGCCGAGCATACTCCTCCAGTTTCTCCCCAATCCGAAGTTCCCCGCGCCTACGCCGACGTCCCCGCCACTCCACGCATCGAACAAGCTCCTATCTTTGTATCACCCGCCCGCAACTACCGCTCCCAAAAACACGAACGCCGCTGGCACGGCTTCTTCGGCAGAAAAAAATCCAAAGCCTCTAAGTCCAAGCAAAAACCTGCCTCCGACCACCAGCCATCCGACGACAGGTTATTCCGTAACACCAGCTTTTACCAAGACCCCACTCCTGGTCAATACTTCGGCCAGCCCCGTAATCAAAACGCGTCGCGCACTCCTAATCCCGACCGCAGCGTTTTTCACTACCCTGATTCTTACTATCCCCCCAGCGCCGACTCCTGGGACGTCTGGGGCGGTCAATAGCTTTGCTTATCGGCCCATAATATGATAAAATAAACTACGGAAGCGTGGCCGAGTGGTTGAAGGCGCACGACTCGAAATCGTGTAGGGTCGCAAGACTCTCGGGCGTTCGAATCGCCCCGTTTCCGCCAATCTATCTTGCTTTATACATTAAACCTAAACTCTACTACATCCCCATCTTGCATCTCATAAGTCTTCCCCTCAGTCCGCATCAAGCCCGCCTCGCGCACCGCCTTCTCCGACCCCAGCCGCTTCAAATCATCAAAATTACAAACCTGCGCCGAAATAAACCCGCGCTCAAAATCCGAATGAATCGTGCCAGCTGCTTGCGGAGCAAGCGAGCCTTTTTTAATTGTCCAAGCCCGACACTCTTTCTTCCCAGCCGTCAGAAAACTCTGCAACCCCAGCGTTCCATAGGCCGCCTTAATCAGCTCGCCCAAAGCATCTTCCTCCACTCCGTAACTCTCTAAAAACTCCTTGCGCTCGCTCCGGCCCATCCCAGCCATCTCTTCCTCCAACTTCGCATTCACAAACACCGCTCGCGCTGGCGCCACCAAATTCTCCAGCTGAAACCTCAGCGCCGTATCCGTCAATCCCCCCTCATCTACATTGAACATATAAATCACCGGCTTATCAGTCAAAAACGGAATTAACTCATCTGCTGGGTCTTTCTTACGCTTCGCCGCAATCTTCGCCCTGGTCTCTTCATCTGCCAGTTGCAACTCAAGATTAATAATCTCAATATCGTCTTTCGCCTGCCGCACCACATCATCCTCCGGCTTACTATCGGCCCGCACAATCTCACCACTTCTAAAAGCCCGCACTACATGACAAATCGCATGGCATTCGCGAATATGCGCCAAAAACTTATTACCCAGCCCTTCGCCCTTTGACGCCCCGGCCACCAGCCCCGCAATATCTACAAACTCCACCGTCGCCGGCACCACCTTATCCGTCTCATATATCTCCGCCAACGCCTCCAACCGCTCGTCTGGCACCGGCACAATCCCCACATTCGGCTCAATCGTCGCAAAAGGATAATTCGCCGCCAACGCCCCCGCATTCGTCAGCGCATTAAAAAGCGTAGACTTCCCCACATTCGGCAACCCCACAATTCCAATCTTCAGATTCATATCTATTATCATACCACAAAAACTCACTCCCGCGTTCCTCTTTTTAGTATATAATAATACCAAGAAACCAAGACAGGATTGCAGCATGAGAGAATACTTAGAAACCACGCAACCATCAGCTTCCGAAGCCTCACTATCGGGAATTGAACCGCTTTATGTATATGATTTAAGAAAATACCAAGACGGCATCAACCTCAAAACAAGAGAACCTAAACCTTTCGACGTCAACCTCCAAGATTTCCACACCGAGCAAGAAATGAAATTATTGATGGACTTAGCAGGTCGCGGAACAGAGGAAGCGGCAGAAATAGCTAGGCACAACAACGAAGTTATCGCTCAAAACAACGCCACACTCGATCATTTCAACGACCACATCCTCGACCTCGCCAGCATGTCGCCACAAGAACTCCAAGACTTCTACCAAAACACCCAAACTAGCGACTCTGACAAATCAGTCATCGCCTGCATCGAGGGAATCAGGCTTTTCTACCGCGAAACCCCTAACCAATTTTACTCCACCGGCGAATACGAACTCTGGGATGGCATCGAGCGCGCCATCGACACTTTTGACGGGCTAAAAATCGTAGAAGCGCAAACAATACTCAGGCAAAACGGCGCCCACTTCCAAATCCTCACCAAACAAGAACGCGAAGCGGCCGGCGAAGGTTCAGTAACAGACATCGCCTCCGCCGCTCTCGAATCATTCGCTACCAGCCCCCAATACCGGCGCCAAAACATCTCAGAATACGAACAATACCTGCGAGGGATCGCCCTAGACTCCATAAAAACCACAAACCTCGAGGCCTACGAGCCAGACAAAATCGAAAGCGCAATCGACCTAGAAGAATTCCAAGAGCGCGTCATGGAGTCGTTGAGCGGAACAATTCTAGATGAAGACAATCGAGACCGCCCACGCACAGAAGCCGAATATCGCACTTTCCAAAAGCGCGCCGCCGCCATGCATGCCGACCAACGCACCGGGCATCACTTTCTCACGGAAGCCGAAGAACGTAGACCTTTCGTAGAGGTAAACGTTGGCGACCACACCGAAATGAGAGGCGTTTACGAGTTCGAGGACGACAAAGCGCGCGACAAGTTTTGGAAAATTTATCGCAATAGAGTTCGTCGTAACAACCACGAAGCTTTCGCTTATGAGAAGAAACTAGCCACTGCTGAAGCTAAAACACAGATAGACAAAATCGACCTAGACCAGCTCGAAGCCATCAACCAAGACAAATCCCTCAGCTACGAAGAAAAAGCGCAAAACATTGCCACCCTCATACAATCGTCTTACGGCATCCGCAACCCAGACTACAGCAACCAAAGCCGAGCCATTACCGTCCGTTGGTTCCGCCACAAAGACCCCAAAGTCATCGAAGCCGCTCGTAAGCTCCTCAAAATCCCCAAGCCAGACGACGGATTGCTAGAAGAGGGAATAACCTACGCCGGATACTATCAAAACTCCCAAAAGAGCATTTTTCTGCCCAAGCCCAGAGCCTCAAAAAAGAAGTTAACCATTGAAGACATAAACACTATCGCGCACGAAATGTGGCACGCCAAGCAATACGATTTAATGGAAGACAACAGTCTCGACGGCACCATGTCGACAGAAGAAAAGAAAAAACGCCTCTACGGCAAAAACGACCTCGACTATCAAGGCGGCGAGTTCCTTAACTACCGCGCCTACGCAATGCAGATTATGGAACGCGAAGCCTTCGCTATGGGTCATGAAATCACCATGCGCTTAATGCGGCGTAAAGCACAACAGCGCGGCAAACAAGTCTTAGCCATCGCCGCCGCTACAAGGCCCAGCAACGAACAGTTACGCCAAGGCAATCTCTAAAATTACCGGCCAGCCCCAAGCTTCATCGCGGCGGTATATCCCGAAATAATAGCCGCCGCCATCAGCACTCCACCAAAAATATCCGTAAACCAGTGCACGCCCGAAAATAACCGCCCAAACACCGTCACTAAAGCTAGCCCCACCAATACCACACTCACCAAAAGCGCAAGCTTAGCATTACGCCTCGTCAACAATCGCCGCACAACAAACACTGCCAAACCGCAAATCGTCAGTGCGAGCAGCGTATGCGAAGACGGATAAGACGCCTCCAGCTCGCCTCCGAGCAAAATAGGGCGATAATTAACTATCAAAAGCTTCTCAAAAACAAGATAAACCGCCCCCGCCACAAGATAAAACGGCACCAACAACTTCAGCTCGCAATCGAGCTTCCGCATCTTGCGGCGCCTAATCAACTGGCACAGCACACAAAACAACATCACCCCCGCAACCCCCACAATCGCATAACCAGTATACTTAGTAATCTTATACCACAGTTCATTATAGCCAAGCTCGCCATAACTAAAAAGACCACGAACGGCTTGGTTCAAGCTACTCAACCCAACACTAGAACCTTCCGGCCCAATCGGTTGCACATCAACAACTTTAACAATAATCGTAAAAACAACCGCACCAACTACAGAAACAATAAGTGGCATTAAAAGTTTTTGTTTTGAAACAAGTTTTTCCGATTCTTCCATAAAAACATTATACCATATGATATAATGAAACTAATTTAAGGAGGCAAAATGGAAAGATTCAAGTTAGAATTTCCCACCAAAGCTCGCGAAGCCGACGCCATGGACTTCTTGCGCGAATTTATCGAAGCAAACACCGTCATCCACGGCTCCGGCAGCCTAGATTTATACATGGACGATTACGACGGTTGGCTCAACAAACTCACCGAAGACAAAACCCGCCAGCCTGGCGAAAAACGCGTCCCTGCCGAAACTTACTTCCTCATCCGCGAAAGCGACAACAAAATCATCGGCACCATCAACATCCGGCTCGTCCTCAACAAAGCCCTCTGGAACTTCGGCGGCAACATCGGCTACAGCATCCGCCCCAGCGAACGCCGCAAAGGCTACAACAAAATCAACCTCTTCCTCGCCCTCTGCGTTTGCAAAAACCGCGGCCTCGAAGCCGTCTTACTCAGTTGCGAAAAACGCAACCTCGCCAGCGCCAAATCCATTCAAGCTCTCGGTGGCAAACTCATCTACGAATATATGGACGAAGAACTCGGTCGCGAAATCCAAAACTACATCATCGACGTCCGCGCTTGCCTCGACAAATTCGGCGAAAAATACGCACCGCAAATGCTCGCCTACCCAGAATAAACTCGCAAAAACAGCAGAGGTGGAAAGATTAGGGACACTACATTTAGTGTATTTTTGGTATTGACAAACACTATATATAGCGTATATAATCATAAGCAGAATTAATTCAGACAAATAACCAAAATCCAAAAGGAGAGATTTATGAAAAACATCGTTTATTTTGAGCCTTCGGATACTCAAAAATTCGACGCCGACCGGTTCGAACAATCCCTGCGCCAATATGCCAACATCCCCCACGACGCCATCACCAAAGCTCTCGCAACCGTTGAGTCTTACGACGCCCTCCATGTCAGCCGCCTCGTCCAGCTCGGCATCAACCTCATCTCCGAATACGGCGACGAAACCGCCGCTAAAGATTACTACACAGCCCACCAACAATACTTCGGGGAAAAGTTCGAACGTCTCCGCCGCATCACTGGCTATCTCGTCGGCACTCTCGACCGCTGGAACGACGGCAAAAAAGCCGAAGAAAGTCAACGCGTCAAGCACTCCGTCAACTCCTGCGTCGACGACCTAGTCAGAAACGCCAAACTCCAAGACCAAATGCTCGCCTACAACCAAGCCTACGTCGGTGCCACCGACTAGCCCAAAACTAACCCCCCCCCTCCAAAATTGCCCTCTAGCTCTGATTTTGATTTTGCGCGGCAAAAATCACATTCTCAAACAACACTGCCACCGTCAACGGCCCCACACCTCCAAGCTTAGGCGTAATAGCCTTCAAATCACCCCTCGCCCGCACATCCTCGTCCACGTCTCCCACCATCACCCCCTTCTCCGACGCCGTCCCAGCATCCACCACTACCGCCCCCGGCTTCACATACTCGCTCTTAATCAACCGTGGCACTCCCGTAGCCGTAATAATCACATCAAACCCCAGCAACTCCTCCAGCTTACTCCCCCGATGGAACATCTCTACCTCGCGCCCCGAATTAGTCAAAATCTTATACAGCGGCGCTCCCACCAACCGCCCTCGCCCCACCAGCGCAATTTTCTGATTCTCCAAATCCACATCATACCCCGCCAACAACCAATTTATCGCCGTCGCTGTCGCCGAATCAAACTTCCCCTCACCCGACAATCCGTCCACATCTTTCTCCGGCGCAATTAAACTCACCACTTCGTCTGTCCGCTCCTTATCTATCAGTGGTAACTGTACAATCATCCCCGCCACCGCCACGTCTCCGTTGGCCTCCACAATCTTCGCCTTCAGTTCGTCGATATTCTTTGCGCAAAAATCCTCCACCGCCACCCCAATATCTTCACCATACTTCGTCTTCAGCTGCACATATTTCGTAATTACCGGATTATCGCTATCTCGCAAAATTAATAGCTTCGGAACAATCTTCCTTCCCCTCAGCGACCGCACCACGTGCGCCTGTCGCTCCTTCACGAACCCCGCTAACTCGCGCCCCGAAAGCTCCTTCACCATCTACCACTCTCCCTTCTCAATTACCACCGGCTCCGGCTCAATCGTCAAACCATACTTCTCCTTCACCGCCGCCTGAATTTCCGCGACCGCTCGCTCCAAATCCGCATAGGTCTTGGCTGACTCGTTAATCAAAATCAACGCCGCTTTCTCTGACACCCTAAACCCATGAAACACCTTGCCCTTCAGCCCTGCGTTCTCCAACAACCAACCCGTATTCACTTTATACTTCCCGTCGCTTGTCTCGCGCATCGGCACCCCTTTACGCTCAGCTTCCTCCGCCTCCGCCTTATCCAGCAAGATATTCTTAAAGAAACTTCCCGCCGATGCCACTTCCGCGGGGTCGGGCAACTTCGTCGCCCGAATTGCCATCACCGCCTCGCGAATGTTCTTCGGCGCATAATCTTTTATGCCATGCTCATCAAGATATGCTTGCAACGAATTATAAAACGGTGGCTCCAGTTGCCTCTTCGTAAATCGAAACGTCGCGCTTATGATAAAATACCGCCCCTTCTTCTCGCCCGTATTAAAAATCGAACGCCGATACCCAAACCCACATTCTTCGTTCGTCAGCTCCACAAACTCATCCAGTAGGGGATCATAGGCCTCCACCTTCACTAACGTATCCTTTGCTTCTTGCCCATACGCTCCAATGTTCTGCACTGGCGCCGCCGCCACTGTGCCCGGAATCTTCGACATCGCCTCCACTCCAGAAAATCCTTGCTCCACCACCAACCTCACAAAATCATCCCACACCTCGCCCCCAAACGCTCGCACTACTAGCTCGCCCCCGGATTTTGTCACCACCTCCAAGCCTTTAATTCTATTCATTATAATCGCCCCGGCAAAACCTTCGTCCCGCCCCAACGAATTCGCCCCGCCACCCAAAAAATAAAACGGCAACCTTTTCTCTTTCACAAAAGCAAACGCCTCTGGCACTTCATCTACATTTTCTATCTCCACCACCAACTCTGCCGGCCCGCCCAACCGCATCGTCGTCAGCTCAGAAAGCCTCACATTTTCTCGCACTTGCATATCTATATTATATCACAAAGCCCTCAGCCCCCACACCCCCTCACGCTCTCAATCTCCTGCAACTCAAACCGATACTTCTGCTTCACTTCTGGATGCTTCTTATGGTCAACCTCCTCAAAAAACATTTCATACGGCCGCGCCCACAGCCGCCCGTCGCCATAGAGTGCCCGATATAACACCATCTTTTCTTTCGTCTCCGAATGATAAACAACGTCCTCCAACAGATACAAATCCCCCTTATAATGTTTATAAACCCCATGCAGCCTAAATCTATCCATTTCACTTACCTCCCTTAACTTTACTTCTATATTATCACTAATTCGCTATATAGCATAATAGACTCGTGAAAACTCCTCTCTTCGCTTTCGCCATCGAAAAAGACGGCTCCGTCAGCAAAGACTACTACAAATGGTGCTACAAAGACGGCGAATTCATTGACAAGTGCTCAATGGAAGAGTTCATCGACAAATGCTCCCAGTTCGGCGCCCAAGCCGGCATGACCAACGACCAGATGCGCACCTACTGCACCTCCGTCTTCCCCACCCTCAAACGCTGGAAAAAATAACCCCCACTCCCAACTAGCTCCACACGGAACCCTTAAACGATAAAACTGGGTAAGAACTAACTCTCGTCAGTGTCTCACATAACAGACTCCTGAGCTCGACGTCAAATTTTGCGAGTTGCGTTAGTCTGCTTTTCGTCCTGTAGCATTTCTGCGTTCTGCCTTTGGCTTATCGCCTCCCAGCAACAGACCTCTCGGCCTACAGGTCGGCCTTAGCCGCTCAGGGGGACTTATTAGGCGACCAATTTTATCATTTAAAAGTTCCGTCTATATAATAATCTATATTTTACAATATGTCAACAAAATTGAGGTATAATGAAAATATGCCAAAAATTCTCGTCATCTCAGACACGCATCTAAAACCAAAGATGTTTGACCTCGCGGGCACAACTAACGGCTCATTCAAAAAAGCACAAATCGATTATTGAAAATTAACAAACTAAGGAGAACTCAAAAATGAAAACCACACAAAAACCTTTTGACATCAAATATAACCACATCGACGCCCCAACTTTCACAGACGACGCGCTAACAAAACTCACCGGGAAACGCCTACTCGCCAACCCAAAAGAACAGCCCGCGCAAAAGAAAATCTACCGCGAACCAGAACTAGAGTATTTAGCAAAAAATCTCTGGGTCTACAAACGCAAACTTAATGGTGAGAATATGCGCGTATTATGGAACGGCGAACAGGCCATTTGGAACGGCAAAACCAACGACTTCGAAACCGACGCCGAAACCACCGAATATATGAACACAACTTTTTTGGAAGAAGTGTTCGAAGAAAAATTCGGCCACGAAAAACAAGTCTTGCTTTTTGGTGAACGCATGGCACCCAAAACACAAGGCAACGAACTTGGCCTCGAATCCGTTGAATTCGTTTTGTTCGATGTCAAAATCGGCGACACTTGGCTCGCGCCAGAAAACTTGCGCGCCATCGCCAAGTATTTTGGCCTTCGCACCTGCTACGACTTCATGCGCCCAGAAGACGAAAAACGCAACTACGCTCAAACTCTAGAAAATCTCATCGACGAAGTCGCAAAAGGACGATTCGAAAACTGGGAGGGAATTGTTGCTTCTCCGGCCACCGGCCTCTACAACCGCAAAGGCGAACGCCTTATCTGCAAAATCAAAAACCACGAATACCTCCGCCCGGCACGCTAGAAAGGAATAACAGACAAAAAACAAAAACCATACTCATAACCCCACGCGCCAAGACTATTTATATTATGGTATAATAAAAACCGCATTTTATGAAACACAATCGCGAAAAAACAGTAGTCAAAACCAGCATCATAAGCATCTGCGCTAACTTAGTGCTCGTAGGTTTCAAAACAACAGTGGGTTTCTTGTCGAACTCTATCGCTATCATCACGGACGCCATAAACAACCTTAGCGACGCACTTTCTAGCATTGTCACGATTATCGGCACAAAACTAGCTGGCAAAGCGCCAGACAAAAAACATCCATACGGCTATGGCCGTATCGAATACATTACTTCCCTCATCGTTTCCGCTATCGTACTTTACGCTGGCATTACGGCGTTCGTTGAATCCGTCAAAAAGATTATTACGCCAGAAGAAGTAGATTATAATATCGCAACGCTAATTATTTTAATTGCCGGTATTATCGTCAAGTTTGCACTCGGTCTATATGTTAAGAAAAAAGGACGCGCCGTCAAATCGGACTCTTTAGTCGCGAGCGGAACAGATGCCTTCAACGACGCAATTCTTTCGATTTCGGTTCTCGCATCAGCCATAATTTATATGATTTTCAACATAAACCTTGAGGCTTATGTTGGCGCATTGGTGTCAATTTTCATTCTCAAGGCCGGCATGGAGCTCGTTAAAGAGTCAATCGACAACGTGCTCGGCACGCGCATAGAAAGTAGCCTAGCCAAGTCAATCAAGAAAGAAGTCTTAAAAGAAAAAGACGTCAAAGGCGCGTTTGACCTAGTGTTGAACGACTACGGCCCAGATAAATACCTAGGCTCAATTCACATCGAAGTAAACGATACGCTAACCGTGGCGGACATCGACAAAATCTCTCGCCACATCACAAAACAAGTATCGCAAAAATACGGCGTAATCCTCCACACGATTGGTGTTTATTCCATTAACACAAAAGATAAAAGCATCATTGAAGCTAAGAAAAAAGTCGAAAAGATTGTTTTCGCCTACAAAGAAATCCTACAAATGCACGGCTTCTACCTAGATATTAAAGATAAAACACTTAGCTTCGACATCATCATTGATTTTAAGGCTAAAGACCGTGAAAAAATCTACCAAGACATCTACGACGCAGCCCAAAAAGAATTCAAAGATTACAAAATTACAATCACGCTGGACGTTGATGTGAGTGATTAGTTTTATCGCCTTCCTACGTATAGGCAGGCTACGCCCAGTGATATAATATAAGAAGTGAATTATAGGAGGCAACTATGATTAATTACGGCGAACTTGATAAAGTTATTGCTGACTATAAACCTTATTTCTTGGAGCATTTCAAGAAAGATGAAGAATTTAAATGGCAGGCCGTCAAATGGTTCCAAGAACATTGGGACATAAATGCTCAAAACTTCGGAAAGATGTTCAAAGAAGCCACAGACAAATGCTTCGATCTTCTTTCTTCAGCACATCGCTTCCCAAAGCAATGATAGAAGAACTAGCTGCGGAAACGGAACCGGAAGCCGTTCGCAATATGTTCGTCGTTCTTTTTGACGAAAATCGCAATTTAGCCGAAAATCTATCGGAAGATTCGTATCCAGATCCACAACTCGTCACCCTTACTATCGATGTTGTTTTCTTCATCAAAACCTATTTAAAACAAGAAGAACCAGGGTGGTGGCCAAGTAAAGAAGAATACGATCCGGGTATTTCAGTAGAAGAATGGGTCAGTATTCTCAATAACCCGGAAATTTTTCCGGATGCAAGTTTAGCCTTAGTAGCCCGCTTTAAAGATTTTGGCGGCGAAGCGACATGTAGGCAGATTTCCGACAAATATGGTGATACCGCACAACATTACAATATGCTTACAACTCGTACTTGCGAAAGAATTATCAATAATACCAGTGTCAATAAGCCTACTTTCTCAGATGGAAGCAGTAACTTCTTCCCGGTCATCTTCTATGGAAAGGCCGCAGAAAGTGATGAACCTTTTGCTATGAATCAAGACCTACTATGCAACTTATCTCTATGGCAAAGGTCTCCAAGGAATCTGACGGCAAAGAAATAGAATTCGAAAAGGTCGAGCAATTCGTAAATCCAATTTCTTACGATGACTTTAAAGATATATCAGAGCTAAAAGAGATGCAATCACTTAAGCTGCATCAAGGCTCGCTATTCAAAGTCACAAACGACGAAGCTGCAGTTCTTCTAGACCTCATTCGCGAGGAAAATCCAGCCAGACCAATCGAAGAAAAGAAATACAGAAAATATGACCGAGACGACTTCTTGGCTGAAGTATATATGGACGGTGAGGATTATGACGATCTAAAGAGTATGCTTCTCTATAAGAAGAATATCATTCTTCAAGGAGCTCCAGGTGTAGGAAAGACATTTGTTGCAGAAAGGCTTGCCTATTCGATTATGGGTGAGGTCAACCCAAATCGTATCGGTTTTGTCCAGTTCCACCAGAATTATTCGTATGAAGACTTCGTAATGGGTCATAAGCCAACAGAAAATGGCGGTTTTAGGCTCCAGAACGGCGTATTTTACAAGTTCTGCATCGAAGCAGCAAATAATCCGGAACAAAAGTTTTTCTTCATTATCGACGAAATTAACCGCGGTAATCTAAGTAAGATTTTCGGCGAATTGTTAATGGCAATCAAGAGCGATTATCGCGGCAAGAAAGTCACGCTTGCTTATTCACCAGATAAACAATTTAGTGTACCAAAGAATGTTTATATTATTGGCATGATAAATACGGCCGATAGAAGCTTGGCATTAATCGACTATGCCCTACGCCGCCGCTTTAACTTCAAAGAGCTTAAACCAGCCTTTGAAACAAAGAGTTTTTCAGACTATTGCGCAAGACTCCACAATGAGCTATTCGATTCAGTAATAAAATACATGATCGAACTTAATCCTAAACCAAATTTTACTTAGCAACACGACTTTTTCTTAAGAACGTAGCGACCAGTAAGAATCGCTAATACTACAAGAAAAACAGTAATATCTAATTGGAAATTCGCAGTAGCGCTCTGCTCTGCTCTAAACGCCGAACCAGAATTTGGGGCTTTTATATCCTCATCAGATTTTGGAATAAGGCTCTTTAGTATTGGCATAATACTTTCAGGAATATGACCAATAACAAGGTTCTCAGCGT
>CAZDTL010000003.1:0-33874 GCA_964508335.1 uncultured Candidatus Saccharibacteria bacterium | reverse complement strand
AAAAAAGCCATGCGCCCCGAACTCATCAACCGCCTCGACAGCATCCTCGTCTTCCACCCCCTCACCGAACACGACGTCGAAAAAATCTTCGACAACCTCATCGCCGACCTCAAAAAACGCCTCGCCGCTAAAAACCTCGGCTTAAAACTCGATGACAAGGTCAAACACTTCCTCATCACCCGCGGCTTCGACCCCAAAAACGGCGCTAGGCCTTTAAGACGCGCCATCGAAGACCACCTCGAATCTCTCCTCAGCGAAGCCATCATCAAAGGCACCCTCAAAAAAGGCGACATCGCCAAAATCTCCGTCACCAAAAATATGCTAAAATTAACTATAGAACATGAATAACTCCACCACAACTCCCCCCATTAAAGCGCGCTCCCAATCCGCGCAAAAATCTCGCCTTTGGCTCGCCATCGCCTCTGTTATTCTCCTCATTTTATTCATCTTCACTCTCCTCAACCGCGTCGCCGTCATCGACACCTTCAAGGGCATCGGCTACAACCCCACCCCCGACATGCTCACCATCAAAACCTCCCTCGCTCTCACCCCCGACGGCACCCGCATCTGGAACGCCACCCGCCCCCTCCTCGCCTCCCGCGACAACTTCAACGACTCCTGCGAATCCCACGACGGAGCCGTCTCCGTCCTCGGCTGCTACACCGGCGACCGCATCTACGTCTACAACGTCGACGAACCCGACCTCGCCGGCATCCGCGAATCCACCTCCGCCCACGAACTCCTCCACGCCATCTGGTCACGCCTCTCCGGCTACGAAAAAACTCAACTCATCCCCACCCTCGAATCCGTCTATTCCGCCCACCCCGAACTTCAAGACACCATCGAATCCTACTCCGCCGACGAACAGCTCGACGAACTCTACGTCCGCATCGGCACCCAAATCGCCGATCTCCCCGAAAGCCTCGAAGCGCACTACGCCCGCTACTTCTCCGACCAAGACGCCATCGTCACCTTCTACAACGCCTACATCAAACCCTTCAACGAACTTAACGCCGAAATCGAATCCCTCAAACAAGAACTCGAAACCGCCGAACAAGAAATCAAGACCAAATCCGCCGCCCTCGATACCCGCCTTGAAGCCCTCGAAACCCAAATCGACGAATTCAACCACTGCGCCGAAACCGCTGGCTGCTTCGCCTCCACTTGGGCCTTCTCCGCTCGCCGTGCCGAACTCGTCGCCGAACAACAAGCCATCAATGCCGAAAACGACGCAATCAACCACCTCATCGACGCCTACAACCAAAAAGTCGACACCTACAACTCCCACCTCCTCCGCTCCTCCGAACTCCAAAACCTCATCAACTCCAACTCCCCCGAAACTAAAATTGAAGAATAGAAAGGAACCACCATGCAAAAACTCAAAAACTACCTCGTCCCCACCGTCGTCGAAGAAACTTCCCGCGGCGAACGCGCCTACGACATTTACTCGCGCCTCCTCACCGACCGCATCATCTTCCTCGGCGAAGACGTCAACTCCCACACCGCCAACCTCGTCATCGCTCAACTCCTCTTCCTCGCCCACGAAGACCCGAAAAAACCCATCAAACTTTACATCAACTCCCCCGGCGGCTCCGTCTACGATGGCCTCGCCATCATCGACACCATGAACTTCGTCGAACCAATCGTCGAAACCATCGGCATCGGCCTCCAAGCCTCCATGGGCGCCATGCTCCTCAGCTCCGGCGCCAAAGGTCACCGCTACTGCCTGCCCAACTCTCGCATCATGATTCACCAACCCTCCTCCGGCACCGAAGGTAAAATCACCGACCAAGAAATCATGCTAAAAGAAGGCATCTTCCTCAAAAAACGCCTCGCAGAAATCTTCGCCAAAAACACCGGCAAAGACCTCAAAACCGTAGAACGCGACATGGACCGCGACCACTGGATGTCCGCCGAAGAGGCCTTAAATTACGGCATCATCGACAAAATCATCAAATAAATACCCTTCAGCTATGTTATAATATCCTTAGATTAACCTTAAGGATATTATTTCATGCATAAAGTAAAACTATTATTACTTGCTCTCGCCCTCCCGCTCCTAGCCCTCACCAACACCCAACCTGTCTCCGCCGCTTGTGTTGTCTCTCTCACCATTAACGACATCCCCCACCAAGCCTGCAAAGGCTTCGACGAGCATGAAGACGCCCTAGCCGCCCTCGACATACCCGGCTTCAGCTACGACAAAGAATCACACACCATCACCTTAAACGGCTTCAACGGCACCATCGTCGGCGAAAACCTCGGCAGCGGCACCCAAACACTAATCCAGGACATCTTACCAGCTATCATCATCACTGGCGACAGTGTCATCAACAACGTCGCCTTTCAAGCCAGCGCAACCACCACCCCCACCGAGGCCATCGACACCACCAACGACGCCGACACCAATCAAACACTCTGCACCAAACCCGCCTCTATCTTCAGCCAAATCGCTTCCATGCCACTCGTCTTCGCCCTATGGAGCCTCGTCATCATCATTCTCACCACCGCCGTCACTTTAATCATTCAAAAACTCAAAAACCACAAATCCCGAACCCAACCTTCCACTCCCGAATTCCCAAACACTCCTTCCGCCCAGCAATAGTAACTCGCTCCACTCGAATCCATGCTATAATAATCTACATGCAGGAGGTAGCATCAAACAGTATTTTTGTCGCGGCGCACGAACTTAAAGCGCCCTTATCCTTGATGCGCCAACTCGCCCTCGCCCTTGACCCCACTGACCCCAAATCCACCAAAGACTACCAACAAAAACTCATCTCCGTCTCCGACCGCGCCCTCAAACAAGTCTCCGACCTCGCCAAAATCTCCCGCCTCGAAGACGGCCTCTTCGCCATGGAACCCGTCGCCGTCCGCGGCGTCTGTGACGAAGTCACCGCCGAACTCACCTACCTCTTCCGTTTCAACCAAAAAACCCTCAACACCAAATACACCAACAAAAACAAGCTCGCCGTCGCCAACCGCGACCTCCTCAGCTCCGTCATCTACAACTTCTGTACTAACGCCCTCAAATACTCCAACCCTGACCAACCCTCCGCCCTCACCGTCCGCGACCGCAAACAACACATCCGCCTCGAAGTCCGCGACTTCGGCCCCGCCCTCCCCACCGACATCTACCAAAAACTCGCCAAAAACGAACTCAAATCGCCCACCAACATCTCCTTCCGCCCCGACTCCTCCGGTCTCGGCCTCTTCATCGCCACCAAATTCGCCCGCTACATGCACGCCAACGTCGGCGCCATCCGCCACCGCGACGGCACCAGCTTCTTCATCGACCTCCCCATCTCCCACCAAGGAACTCTCTTCGCATGAACCCCGCCCAAAAATCAATCTTCATCATCGACGACGACCCCCTCTTCGCCGACTGCATCAAATCCGCCATCAAAAAACACGACCCATCCCTAAAAATCAAAACCTTCGAAAACGCCCTCGACGCCGTCAACTCCCTCGACGACCCTCTCCCCAGTCTCATTTTCCTCGACATCCTCCTTCCCGGCCCCGACGGCTTCACCTTCCTCAACGAAATCGCCTCCTACCCCGACACCGCCAAAATCCCCGTCGTCCTCGTCACTTCACTCGACCTCCCCGAAGCCGATTTGTCAATTTACAACATTCAAGGTATACTAAAAAAAGAAACGATGAAACCAGAAGAGGTCACCAACTATGTCAAGCGCCACGCCCACTAAACACGACATCCGCACCAAAGCTTTCGTCCTCCGCCGCACCAACTTCGGCGAAGCCGACCGCATCATCAACTTCCTCACTCAGCAGGGCATCATCGCCGCCATCGCCAAGGGCGTCCGCAAAGAAAAATCCAAGCTCGCCGGCAGCACCGAACTCTTCACCCTCTCTGACATCACCCTCCACCAAGGCCTCAACAACAAACTCTGTGTCCTCACCAGTGCCAAAATGCTCGAACACTACCACAAAATCCCTTACAGCCTCCCCGAGCTCGAACTCGCCGGCCTCATCATGAAACAAATCGCCAAATTCGCCGAAACCTCCACCGGCCCCGAATACTTCGACCTCCTCCACCAAACCCTCTCCGCCCTCGACGCCGGCGTCAACCCCGAACTTGTCGAAACTTGGTTCTGGCTCAACCTCGCCAAAGTCGGCGGCGAACAAATCAACGTCATCAAAGACACCTCCGGCCAAGACCTCGACCCCTTCAAAGCCTACGTCTGGGACACCACCGAATCCGCCCTGCGCGAACAACTCGGCGGCAACGTCGGCACCGAAGAAATCAAAATCATGCGCATGATGCTCAGTAACGACCTAAAAACCAACAGCCGCATCAAAGACATCGCCCCCCACCTCCCCACCATCTTATACATTGCAAAAGTCATCAACAAACAGTAAAATATACCCATGGACAGTATCGTTAGTTTATGCAAACGCCGCGGCTTCATCTTCCCCGGCTCCGACATCTACGGCGGCTTCGCCGGCACTTGGGACTTCGGCCCCTTGGGCGTCATGCTCAAGAAAAACCTCATGGACACTTGGTGGCACTACTGGGTCGAAAGCCGCGACGACATCTTCGGCATCGACGCCGCCATCATCATGAACCCCCGCACTTGGCTCGCCTCTGGCCACGTCAGCACTTTCGCCGACCCCCTCATCGAATGTAAAACTTGCCACGGCCGCTTCCGCGCCGACAAACTCGCCAAAGGTCTCAACGAATCCGTCACCGACGACGAATTCTTAAAACTCAACATCAAATGCCCCACTTGCGGCAGCATCGCCTGGGGCCCCATCCGCAAATTCAACATGATGTTCAAAACCCACGTCGGCCCCGTCGATGACGACGCTTCCATCGCCTACCTCCGCCCCGAAACTGCTCAAGGCATCTTCGTCAACTACAAAAACATCGTCGACACCTTCTACCCCTCCCTCCCCTTCGGCCTCGCCCAACAGGGAAAGGCCTTCCGCAACGAAATCTCCCCGCGCGACTTCATCCTCCGCGACCGCGAATGTACTCAAATGGAAATCGAATACTTCGTCCACCCCAACTCCTGGGAAACCGAATTTGAACAACTCCTCAAACAAACCGACAACTTCCTCGAAAACGAACTTGGCCTCCCCCTCGAAAAAATCAACCACTACGAAGTCCCCACCGCCGACCGCGCCCACTACTCCAAACGCACGGTTGACTTCATGTTCGCCTACCCCGGCGGCGAAGAAGAACTCATGGGCCTCGCCTACCGCACCGACTTCGACCTACGCAACATCGAACACGAATCCGGCAAATCCATGGAATACCGCGACAAACAAACCGGCGAAACCATTGTCCCCCACGTCATCGAACCTTCCATCGGCGTCGAACGTCTCTTCCTCGCTGTCCTCACCGCCGCCTGGGACGAAGAAAAGGGCATTTTAAAACTCCCCGCACGCCTCGCCCCCTACAAATTCTGCGTCTCCCCCCTCCTCAAAAACAAGCCCGAACTCGTCGCCAAAGCCCGCGAAGTTTACCAACTTCTAAAAGCCAAATACACCTTCGTCACCTGGGACGACTCCGGCAACATCGGCAAACGCTACAAAAAACAAGACGAAATCGGCACCCCCAAATGCATCGTGATTGACTTCGACACGCTTGAGGACGGAACGGTCACCGTCCGCGACCGCGACACCGCCGAACAAATCCGCGTCAACCCCGCAGAATTGTAGTATAATAATATATCATAATTAAGGAGTTATCATCATGGCTGACTTTAACAAAGTTTTGACCCCAGGCGATTACGAAAACGGCGAACTCAACGTCGTCATCGAAATCCCGACCGGCAGCAACCACAAAATCGAATGGGACCGCGAACACGCTTGCTTCACGCTCGATCGCGTCGAACCGATCGCCTTCGCCAAGCCCTGCAACTACGGCTTCATCCCGCAAACCATCGACGAAGACGGCGACGAACTCGACGCCCTCGTCATCACCGACCAACCTTTGACCACCGGCATCTGGCTCAAAACTCGCATCCTCGGCGTCATGAAATTCGTCGACGGCGGCGAAGTCGACGATAAAATCATCGTCGTCCCCGAAGACGACCGCAACAACGGCGACAAATATCAGACCCTCGAAGACCTGCCAAAACAACTCATCGAACAAATCCGCTTCCACTTCAACCACTACAAAGACCTCAAAAAACCCGGCACCACCGAAGTCAAAGAATTCGCCGACGCCAAAACCGCCAAAAAAGTCATCGCCGACTCCATCGCCCGCTACGTCGACGCCCACCCCGAACTAAAAGCTAAGGAAGAACTTAAAGACATCGCAAAAGACGCCAAAGTCGCCGCCAAAAACCTCGCCCAGTCCGCCAAAAAAGCCTTCGACGATTTAAAAAAGTAGATTACTATCTTTTGAGATAATAAAAAATTTTTACAATGAATTATTTTTGGTTTAGTCGTTTCGAGCACGCGTTCCATCCGCGACGGAGAAACAGATTTAACCAAAAATAATTCTTGCCTAAAAATTTCTATCGAAAAAGATACGTAATCTACTTTTTATTTGAATATTTTTTGGTCTTTTATCTCATCCGGCAAATAATCCTTATCAAGATGAAACCCTGCCTCCCACTTCTGCCCCTCTCCAAAACCTAGCTCACGCATCAGCTTCGTCGGCGCATTTCTAAGCCACGTCGGCACCGGCAGACCCATACTCTTCCTCGCCAAATCTTGCGCCGCATACCACGCATCCGTCGTCCGCCGGCTCTTCTTCGACAAACACAGCGCCGTCACCACATGCGCCAAAATCAGCCCACTTTCCGGCATCCCGACCCTCTCCACCGCCTGAAAACACGCCGTCGCAAGCGAAAGCGCCCCATTACCTGCCAACCCAATATCTTCACTCGCAAAAATCACCATGCGTCTCGCAATAAACTTCGGGTCCTCCCCCGCCTCCACCATCCGCGCCAAATAATACAGCGCCGCATCCACATCGCTCCCCCGCATACTCTTAATAAACGCCGATATGTTATCATAATGCTGATCGCCCTT
Source organism: uncultured Candidatus Saccharibacteria bacterium (assembly GCA_964508335.1). GTDB lineage: Bacteria > Patescibacteriota > Saccharimonadia > Saccharimonadales > Saccharimonadaceae > Nanosyncoccus. The sequence goes on along the minus strand of CAZDTL010000003.1, from coordinate 26,866 downwards.
CTTATCATACCCCGGCACCTTCTTACCGGCCGCCGTCTTCACCGTCTCCACATCTAACTTCCCCCGCGCCAAACTTAAGCTTAACTCCAAATCTCCCAGCGCGCTCCTTGCATCCCCTCCCGACAACTCCGCCAAATAATCCACCGCCTCCTCCGTCAACCGATCAGAAAACCCCTCCTTCTCCCCCGCCCGCCAAATCACCTTCTTCACCGCCTCTTTAGAAAGCGGCGACACCACCACCACTCGACTCCGCGACAACAGCGGAGAAATCACTTCAAACGAAGGATTCTCCGTCGTCGCCCCAATCAAAATAATCAGCCCGCTCTCCACATGGGGCAAAAACGCATCTTGCTGCGCCTTATTAAACCGATGAATCTCATCCACAAACAACACCGTCCGCGTCTTCAGATTCCAATTCACCTTCGCCCGCTCCACCACCGCTTCAATATCTTTCTTCCCGCTCGTCACCGCAGAAATCTCCACAAAATCCGCCTCATACTCCTTCGCAAGAATCTTCGCCATCGTCGTCTTACCCGTCCCTGGCGGCCCCCAAAAAATCAGGTTAACCGGCTCCCCCTTCTTCAAAATCTCCGTCAAAATCTTACCCTCACCAATAATCTCATCCTGCCCCACTACTTCATCTAAACTCTGCGGCCTCATCCTCTCCGCTAATGGCACTCTATTCATAATATATATTATATAATCCCTCCGCCCAAAAATAAACCCCACCCCTATCCCGCTCTCGCTTTTTCATATTAAAAAACATTCCGCTCATTCTTGCAAAACAATTTCCCCTTTGCTATACCTTAGTTAATATTTTTAATAATTAAGCAAAAGGGAAGAAATGAGCTTAAAAAAGAAAATTTTCAACTTTTTGACCGCCATGGTCACTATTTTTGGGTCTGCACCAGCTCTCGCCACCAACGCCTATGCCGCCATCGACCCCAGCATGAAACCTAACTACGGTAAATACGTCGAAGACAACGGTGATGGCACTTACAACATCACCCTCCACATCACCGGCAAAGCCAAAACCGACACCCAAGTCACCAAGGCCAACGTCGTCGTCGTGTTCGACGTCTCCAACAGCATGAAATACTGCACTGGCACCAACATCGCCCCGAGGAACGGCAGCTGTAGCACCTCCGAAGGTCAATCTCGCCTCACTGCCGCTAAAAACGCCACTAAAAACATGGCTCAAACTCTCCTCTCCCTCAACACTTCTTCCCACCCCGATGTCGTAGAAATGAAGTTCATCAGCTTCAACACCGCCGCATCTAGACCTTCCGACACTATCACCGACTACTCCGCTGCCGAATCTTGGATCAACAACCTCAGCACACCCAACAGCAGCACCGACACCAACGGTGGTACCAACTGGGAAGCCGCCCTCAAGGCCGCTAGCTCCGTCACCTTCGCCAACGACCAAGCCGGCGAAAAAACTTATGTCGTCTTCATCTCCGACGGCGACCCCACCTTCCGCGACTCCCAAGGTACTTACCAATCATACTATGGCGGCGTCTGCCAAGCTAGCAACGGCGACTGGTACCAAGAAGAGAAAAATAACCGCGACAAATACGGCACCGGCAACAGCGACCCCTGCGGCCAAAACCTCTACTACGCTCAACAACAAGCTAGCGCCATCACCACCGCCGGCAAAGTCCTCTACTCCATCGGCATCTACGGCGACTCCGAACGCATGAGCGAAGTTGGCGGCACCTTCATCGACGCCAAAACCACCGACGCCCTCTCCCAAGCCCTCTCCAACATCGCCTCCAAAATCACCAACAACCTCTCTCTCACCGAAATCACCATCAACGACGCCATCACCAGCCTCGCCGACATCGCCGTCAGCGGCAACGTCGCCCACTTCACCTACCGCAAAGGCAAAAACTGGGACGGCAACGAAGCCACCCTCAAAAACCTCGCCACTTGGAACCCCACCGCCGACGGCGCCGGCACCGCCTCCTTCGCCGACAAAAAAGTCACTTGGAACCTAGGCGACAACTACGTCCTCCCCGACGGCGAAACTGCCACAGTCACCTTCACCGTCTACCCTGACCAAGAAGCCTACGACCTCATCGCCGAACTCCAAAACGGCAAAATCACTTACGACGACCTCACCGCCACCCAAAAACAAAGCATCGTCAAAAACGCCGACGGCACCTACTCCTTCCGCACCAACACCGCCAGCACCGAAGCCGACCCCAACCCCACCTTCCACTACTGCGTCCTCACCACTTCCTCCACTGGCACCCAAACCAAAGAATGCACCACCGACCAACTCACCCAAGTCAACACTCAACCCATCTCTGCCACCACGGTCAACGTCCGCAAAATCTGGGACGCCGGCCTCGACCAAAAACAATTCACCGACATCGAAAACACCGAAATCACCTTCGACCTCCTCATCAACGGCTCTGACGCCAACAAAGCCAAGCTCGAAAAAACCGACCTCAAACTCAACAAAACCGACAACTGGCAAGTCCAAAACATCGCCATCGCCCCCGGCAGCATGGTCTCCTCTGGCCACGAAGCCTACGACGCCGACCACGCCATCTCCTACAACGGCACCAGCTACACCATACTCACCACCGGCCACCAATACTACTTCAACGAACACGACATCGACAAACACTTCACCCTCGTCGACTACGAATACCATCCCATGTATGTCAACGGCGAACTCAAAAACGTCGTCTTCGCCTACGACGCTAATGGTCAAATCACCGGCATCCAAAAAATCAAATCCCTCAGCTCCCAAAACAACCAACTCGAACTCACCGCTACCAACCGCCTCAAAGGTGGCGTAGAAATCACCAAACAAATCAAAGTCAACGGCCAAGTCACCACCGCCAAAAACACCGACACTTTCCCCATCACCATCTACATCAAACACGCCGACGGCCGCACCGACTACTCCAGCGAACTAGAAGAAAACGGCACTTGCCACCTCTCCTGCATCAGCATCTACCAACTCACCAACCCCAACGCCGACCCCACCGTCTCCACTAACTGGACTCGTCTCAGCAAAGAACCGTTCCAAAACGGCAAAATCGAAACCACCATCCGCTCCGACCAAAAAATCATCATCTCCGACCTCGAAGCTGGCGCCTACTACTCTGTCGAAGAAACCACCACCAACCTCCCCGTCGGCTACGACCGCTCCGAAAGCGGCAAAATCACCTACGACATCATCCGCTACACCACCTACGAAGACGGAGAAACTCCCACCTTCGCCGCCAAACAACTCGACGGCCGCACTTACTACACTGTAGAAAACAACGCCTCCTCCAAGGCCATCGTCAAAAACTACTTCTACACCAGCTCCCTCAACGTCGCCAAAACCGTCAACGTCACCAGCGGCAACGCCACTCAGGCTCAATCCAAGGACTTCAACTTCAACGTCGACATCTACTCCGACAACACCAAAACCAACAAACTCTCCACCACCGCCTTCAAACTCAAACACGGCGAAAACCACACTGTCTCCGACCTCCCTGTCGGCGCCTACTACGAAGTCACCGAAGCCGAAGCCAACTCTAACGGCTTCACCACCACCGCCGCTAACAACACCGGCGCCATCACCAAAAACCAAGCAAACGCCGCCTTCACCAACACCTACACCGTCCAAGCCCAAAACACTACCGCCACCGCCCGCAAAGTCTTCGGCAACTACTGGGACTTAACCCACATCAACGGCTTCGACTTCACCCTCACCGAAAAATCCTCCTCCACTGGCGCCTACCCCACCGCCACCGCTATCCGCACCACCGCCACCTCCGTCCTCCCCGCCAGCTGGCAGTTCAACATCACCGATGAAGGCACCTGGACTTACGAAATCGCCGAAGCCGCCTACGACCACCCTGGCGTCTTCCCACTTACCGACCACGAAGTCCTCACCCTCACCATCACCGCCACCGACAACGGCGACGGCACCTTGAGCATCGTCAAATCCTACAGCAAAAACTCCGCCACCATCGCCGAAGCTGACGCCCAAATCGAAAACACCTACCGCACCCAAGGCACCACTTCCGCCACCATCCGGGTAGCCAAAACTATCACCGACGAAGTCACCGGCAACCACCACGCCGACTTCACCTTCGTCCTCGCGGGCGACACTAATGACGAAATCACCTTCAACTCCGCCCGTCAATCTGGTGCCTTCAAGACCCTCACCTTCGACACCGCTGGCACCTACCACTACACCGTCACCGAACAAAACACCCACCAACCCGGCTGGTCTTACGACACCACCGTCCACAAAGTCACCATCACCGTCACCGAAGACTACACCACCGCCACTCTCTCCTCTTTAGTCACCATTGACGACGTCGCCACCGACACCGCCACCTTCACCAACACCTACACCGTCCAACCCACCACCGCCACTATCAAAGCCACCAAAGACTTCGGCGACTTCTGGTACGACGGCGACTCCTTCACCTTCACCTTACAAGGCACCGACAACTCCACCAACCGCACCCAATCCGTTGACGAACTCCACCGCACCACCTCCTTCACCCTCTCCTACGACCACCCCGGCACTTACCACTACCTCATCACCGAAAACACCCAATTCTCCCGCTCTGGTATCTCCCCAGTCACCACCGAACCTATCGCCATCACTGTCACCGTCACCGACAACAACAACGGCACCCTCACCGCCCTCGTCTCCCAAGAGGCCACCATCGTCAACACCTACACCGTCCAACCCACCGCTCCCGTCTCCATCACCCTAGAAAAAACCATCACCGCCCTCTCCGCCAAACACGAAGACTCCACCTTCCACTTCGCCATCACCGACAGCGAAGGCACCGAACTTGACACTGTCGCCATCACCACCACCAACCTCACTGGCACCACCGACATCCTCGGCCTCACCTTCGACGCCGCTGGCACTTACGAATTCTCCGTCCAAGAACTCGACGACCACCAAAAATACTTCGACTACGACACCACCGCCCACACCATCACCATCACCGTCGCCGACAACCACCAAGGCCAGCTCGTCGCCACCACCCTCATCGACGGCCAAGAATCCGACACCCTCACCATCACCAACTTCTACAACAACGAAGAAGGCCAGGGCGGCATCCCCAAAACTCCTAACACCGGCCGCGCCACCTCCCCTGCTAACCTCGCCACCGACACCTCCTTCCTCGCCGCTCTCGCTCTCTCCACCATCACCAGCACCCTCCTCCTCGCCGCCCTCTCCTTCGCTCATCACCGCCAAACCACCACCCGCTAACTCTCAGCCCCTAGCCTCTCCGCCCCACTTCTGCTATAATTCTCTCATGAATCTCATCGTCGCCCTCGGCAACCCTGGCTCCGAATACAACTTCACTCGCCACAACTTCGGCTTCCTCGCTCTCGATTTCCACTTCAAGATCAACCACCTCGCCTGGGAACCGCACCCAAAGTTCAACGCCATCTGGAGCATACAGGGAACCACCATCTTCATCAAGCCCCAAACCTTCTACAACGACATCGGCCTCTCCGTCCGCACCTTCGCCGACTTCTACAAAATCCCGCCCACTCACATCCTCGCCGTCTGCGACGACTTCAACCTCCCCTTCGGCCAACTCCGCACCCGCCAAAAAGGCTCCGCCGGCGGCAACAACGGCCTCAAATCCATCATCCAGCATCTCGGCACAGAAAACTTCCCCCGCCTCCGCCTCGGCACCGGCAACGACGCCCTCCGCGCCGAACTGGGTGACGTCAACTTCGTCCTCTCCAAATTCACCGACACCGAAAAAGAAAAACTCCCCGAAGTCCTAAAAGAAGCTTCTAACTCTATTCTCGAAACAACAAAAAATCTTTAACCACAAAAAAGCCTCAGGTAAGGGTGGGCATCACCTGAGGCTTTTTCACCCTGCAACGCTTCGATTTGATACCGGGGAAGCCCCGGAAGCGCGACCCACCTCACACAAATTGGGGCCCGCCGGTTATAGGGGTTGCTATGCCTTCAAAAGACCCTCAAAGTGGAGGTAATACTTATAAGACTTAAAACCATTGAAGAAGAAATTAAAAGTCCGAGGGGTTTCAAAAGCACGCAACATCTGCTACACTAAACGTGTAGCATCAGTTAAAGTTTTTTAGGTACAGTTTAAGGCCCAAGACAATAAGCCTTAACTTGCTATCATTATAGCACTATACGCTAAAAAAGTCAACATTTTTTTCACATTTTTTATGAAAATCAACGAAATCCGACCTCAAGACAACGAATACACCAAGATACTCCAAACTATTGCGCTTACGCCTAAATTATTATATTACTATGGCAAATGGCCCCAAACCCGCCTCAAAACCGTCGCCATCGTCGGCGCCCGCAAAAACACCAAATACGGCGAAGAAATCGCCTTCAACCTTGCTAAGGCCCTCGCCGAACAGGGAATTATCGTCATCTCTGGCCTCGCTTACGGCATCGACTCCATCGCCGCCCGCGGCGCCCTCGCCGGTGGCGGCCGCACCATCGCCATCCTCGGCACCGAAATCGAAAAAATCCACCCTTCCGCGCACATACCTCTTGCAGAGAAAATCGTAGAAAATGGCGGTGTTGTAGCTAGCGAATTTCATCTAGGTGACAAATTAGATTATCGTTATTCATTTCTACAGCGAAACCGCTTAATCTCCGGCTTGGCCGACGCAACTGTGGTCGTCGAGGCAAGAGAAAGGTCTGGCAGCCTCAACACAGCTTCGCACGCATTAGCCCAAGGCAAAGATGTCTTCGCAGTTCCGGGCGACATTAATCGCCAAACTAGTCAAGGCTGCAATAGACTTATCTCCTCTGGCGCAAATCCCTACCTCGGAATTAAAGATTTTATGGATTACCTATTCCCTACTCAAAAAAACAGAAAAAACAAGAAAAACAATCACGAAGAACAAATTTCTCTTTTTGGCGACACCGATGACGAAAAAAATATCCTCCGCCTCCTCGCCGCCGAAGTTAAAGATGGCGATGAAATTATCGAAAGATTAGGCCTAGACGTCGTCACTTTTAATCAAACAATAACTATGCTAGAAATCAAAGGCGCCGTCAAATCTCTCGGCTCTAATTACTGGACGCTAACCGAATAAAATGTTAATATAATAAATATGCCTCAAAACTTAGTCATCGTCGAGTCTCCCGCCAAAGCCAAAACCATCGAAAAATACCTTGGCAAAGATTTCCACGTCCTCTCTTCCGTCGGCCACATCAGAAAAGACACCAAAGTCGACGTCAAAAACAACTTCGCCGTCACTTACGAAATCGACCCCGGCCACACCAAAATCGTCAACGAACTCAAAAAAGCCGTCAAATCCGCCAGCACCGTCTGGCTCGCCACCGATGAAGACCGCGAAGGCGAATCTATCTCTTGGCACCTCCTCGAAGTTTTGAAACTCCCCGAATCCACCCACCGCATCACCTTCCACGAAATCACCAAACCCGCCCTAGAAGAAGCCATCAAACACCCCCGCACCGTCGACATGGCCATGGTCAGCTCACAACAAGCCCGCCAAACCCTCGACATGCTCGTCGGCTTCGACCTCTCTGGCGTCGTCCGCCGCAAAGTCCCTGGCGCCATCTCCGCCGGCCGCGTCCAATCCCCCGCATTAAGGCTCGTCGTCGAAAAAGAACGCGAAATCGAAAACACCAAAGAAAAGTTCTCCTTCAAAGTCACCGGCAACTTCCTCGACCCTAAAACCCCGTCCGAAACTTTCCTTGGCACTCTCGAAAAATCCGCCCCCGCCACCGAAGCCGACGCCGAAGCTCTCCTAGACTCCCTCAAAACCGCCACCTACGCCGTCGCCAAAATCGACCAGTCCGAAGCCGACAAGCCCAACCCCATCCCCTTCGCTACCGCCGCCCTCCAAATCGAAGCCAATAGCCGCCTCGGCTTCTCCTCCTCCACCACCATGCGCGCCGCCCAAGGCCTCTACCAAGCCGGCCACATCACCTACCACCGCACCGACTCTCTCAACCTCAGCAAACAAGCCCTCGCTGCCATGGCCGCCTACATCGAACAAACCTACGGCAAACAATACCTCCACGTCCGCCACTTCAAAACCAAATCCGCCGGCGCCCAAGAAGCCCACGAAGCCATCCGCCCCACCCACATCGAACAAGAAGTTGCCGGCGCCAACGACTACGAACGCAAACTCTACCACCTCATTCGCTCCCGCACCCTCGCCACCCAAATGAGTAGCGCCCGCGTCGCCAAAACCACCATCACCCTCAAGCCCAGCACCGCCCCCGAAAAACTCTTCCTCGCCCGCGGCGAAATCGTCATCTTCGACGGCTTCCTCAAGGTCTACGGCAAACAAAAAGACCTCGAACTCCCCGCCCTCCACACCGGCGACATTATAAAAGCCCAACAAATCACCGCCCGCCAAACCTTCGCCAAGCCCCCCGCCCGCTACACCGAAGGCTCCCTCGTCAAAAAACTCGAAGAACTCGGCATCGGCCGCCCGTCCACCTACGCATCCATCATGACCGCTATCCAATCTCGCGGCTACGTCAAAAAAGGCGAATCCGAGGGCAAAAACCGCTCCGTCCTCGAACTCACCCTCAAAAACGACCAAATCACCAAAACCACCGTCCAAGAAAAATCCGGCGCCACCAAAGGCAAACTCCTCCCCACCCCAATCGGCGAACTCGTCTCCGACTTCCTCACCGACCACTTCGACCAAATCGTCGACTACGGCTTCACCGCCGACGTCGAACAAAAACTCGACCTCATTGCCGAAAAGAAACTTGAACGCGTTAAAATGCTCCGCGACTTTTACACCCCCTTCTCCGAACTCATCGACCACTCCTCCTTCATCGACCGCTACAACTCCGCCACCGAACTAGGCACCGACCCCAAAACCGGTAAACCCATCTTCGCCAAAATCGGCAAAAACGGCGGCTTCATCCAACTCGGCCTCAACGAAAAAGATTGCGGCGAAAAACCCCGCTTCGTCCCTCTCCCCAAAGGCAAAACTGTCAAAACCGTCACCTTAGAAGACGCCCTCAAACAACTCGCGCTCCCCACTCTCCCTCGCAACCTCGGCACCGCCAAAGACGGCACTGAAATCATCGCCGCCTCCGGCCCCTTCGGCCCATACCTCAAAGCCGGCAAATACAACATCGCCATCAAAGGCAAAAACCCCTACCAAATCACCTTCGACGAAGCCAACCTCCTCTACCAAGAAAAACTCAAATCCGTCATCAAAGATTTCGAAAACGGCATCATGATTTTGAACGGCGCTTACGGCCCCTATATCAAGGGTTGCGGCCGCCGCAACAACCTCAAAATCCCCAAAGACCTCGACGCCAAAAAAATCACCAAAAAACAAGCCGAAGACATGCTCCTCAAAAAATTCGGCACCAAGGCTCTCCCCGGCCAAGACGCCCTCAAAAAGAAAACAAATAAACATAAACGCAATAAAAAGTAAACTTCCTCGCAACTTTCTTGCAATTTTTGTAAAATTTGTGCTACAATAACTCAAAGAATTGACCGCACCTTAAATCCGGCAAAAAGTTGACACACGGCCAACTTTATGCTATTATTATATCAAGTTTTCTCAATAATAACGGGGTGGAATAAGGAAAAAGCCAATGGAACAAAACGCTGACCTTATTGCTCAAGCAATCAAAGGTAGCCTCAGCATAATTGACCAAGACCGCGAGCGCATCATCGTCGAAAAACGATTTGGCCTCCACGGCCAAAAAGAGACTCTCGAACAAATCGGAGAGACCCTTTCCGTCACTCGAGAACGCGTCCGTCAACTAGAAAAAGTCATCCTTGTCCGCCTCCGCATCGCCGCCAAACAAAACCAAATCCCCAACCTCCCCGCGGCCGAAAAAATCATCATCCGAAACCTCGCCGAACTCGGCCGCGCCGCTCGCGTCTCCGACCTCGCCAACAAAATCTTCAATGGCAAAGCCAAAAACTCCGACCGCTCCGCCCTCAGCTTCCTCGCCGATATCTCTGCCGGCTTAACTGTCGTCTCCGAAAACGACCAATACTTCAACTCCGTCGCCATCGCCGACGTCGGCGACGAAAAGGGAATTAAAGCCAAAACCGACGAAATCGTCAAACTCATCAAGGCCAACAAAAAACCCATCTCGCTCGACGCTCTCGACGCCCAGCTCACCTACGAACACCCTTCCCAAATCGCCGCCATCGCCTCCCTCTCCAAACAGCTCGCCACCCTCGGTGGCCTCTGGGGTCTCGTCAAATGGCCCGAAGTCAACCCTAAAAACATCCGCGACAAAATCTACGTCATCCTCGAATCCGAAAAACGCCCCATGCACTTCAACGACATCGCCACCGCCATCGCCGAATCCGACTTCAAGCGCAAAAACGTCACCACTCAAGCCATCCACAACGAGCTCATCAAAGACCCCCGCTTCGTTCTCATCGGCCGCGGCATCTACGCCCTCGACACTTGGGGCTACAAAAAGGGAACTGTCTCCGAAATCATCATCGCCGTCTTAAAAGAAGCCGCAAAACCCCTCACGCGTGAAGAAATCGTCGCCGAAGTCATGAAATCCCGCAAAGTCAAAGAAACCACCATCCTCTTAAACCTCCAAAACAAATCTCTCTTCAAAAAAGTCGACAAGAACTCGTTTAAGCTCGCCTAATTTTACCAAATATGGTAAAATATAATAAATGTCTTTAATTAGTATTATTCTCTCTCCTTTCTTCTGGCTCCCGCTCGTCGGCCTTTTCTCCTACCTCACCTACAAAAACTACAAACAACAAAACCGCCTCGAAGTTTTGAACGTCGACTCCGTCCTCTTAATGCTAGAAATCCCCCGCACCAACGACAAAAAAGAACTCGCCGCCGAACAACTCTTCGCCTCCCTCCATGGCATCTTGCGCGACAAAAACGAACTCAAATCCTCCGGCGGCGTCCAAGAACACCTCAGCTTCGAAATCGTCTCCGCCAAAGGTCAAATCCGCTTCTATGTCTGGGTGCCCAAAATTCTCCAATCTTTCGTCGAAGGCCAAATCTACTCCCAATACCCCACCGTCCAAATCTACAAATGCAACGAAGACTACGTCGACAATCGCCACAAACACCCCATCGTCTACTCCGCCGAACTCACCCTCACCGAAGACTCCGCCCTCCCCATCAAAACCTTCGACTCCTTCGAAGTTGACCCTCTCGCCGGCATCACCGGCACCCTCGCCAAACTTGACGCCGACCGCGGGGAAGAACTCTGGATCCAAATCCTCACTCGCCCCCTCGCCGACAACTGGCACAAGTCCACCACCGACAAATGGATTAACAACATCAAAAAAGGCAAAAAAATCAACCTCTTTGGCACTGGCGTCGACCTCAGCTGGCTCGGCCAAATCATCGCCGCTCTCTGGAAACCCCCCGAGGGTGGCCTCGGCTCCAACGGCAAAACCGTCGAAATCTCCGAACGCGACAAAACCCGCATCGCCAAGGCCGAAGAAAAAGCCACTAAACTCGGCTACCAAGTCAAAATCCGCCTCGCCTACCTTGGCGCCGACGAAATCAACGCCAAGCTCAACATGCAGGCCCTCGTCGGCACCTTCAAACAATTCAACTCCACCAACCTCAACGGATTCAAAGTCGAAGGCTCCACTTTCGAGGCCGAAGCTCTCGACGCCTACAAACTCCGCCAATTCACCGACCACGGTTTCATCTTAAACATCTCCGAGCTAGCCTCCGTCTACCACCTCCCCCACACCTCCGTCGAAACCCCCAACATCGTCTGGGCTTCATCCAAAACCGCCGAACCTCCCGCCAAACTCCCCGTCCTCACCGGCAACCCCGCCGAAGACGAAAACGTCTCCGCCTTCGGCCTCACTAACTTCCGCGGCATCAACCACCAATTCGGCCTCCTCCGCCGCGACCGCTCGCGCCACGTCTACATCATCGGTCAAACCGGCGCTGGCAAATCCGGCCTCCTCGAACTCTTCGCCCTCTCCGACATCTTCTACAACCAAGGCTACTGCATCATCGACCCCCACGGCGACTTCGCCATCAACAATCTCCGCTTCATCCCCGAATCTCGCATTAAAGACGTCGTCTACTTCAACCCCGCCGACACCGCCCACCCCGTCGCCTTCAACCCCCTCGAACTCTCCGACCCCGCTCGCAAGCCCAACGTCTCCTCCGAAGTCATCGGCGTCTTAAAACGCATGTTCGGCGAATCTTGGGGGCCTCGCCTCGAACACATCCTCCGCTACACCCTCCTCGCCCTCCTCGACCGCCCCGAAACCACCCTCCTCGACATCTCCCGCATGCTCACCGACAAAGATTTCCGCAAAGAAACCCTCGACTACTGCAAAGACGTCACCGTCCTCCAATTCTGGAAACAAGAATTCGGCACCTGGGGTGACAAACAAGTCACCGAAAGCATCGCCCCGGTCTTAAACAAGGTCGGCGCCTTCACCGCCAACCCCATCATCCGCAACATCATCGGCCAGCCCAAGTCTAGCTTTGACGTCCGTAAAATCATGGACGAGGGCAAAATCCTCGTCGTCAACCTCTCCAAAGGTTTAATCGGCGAAGACAACGCCGGCATCCTCGGCGCCTTCCTCGTCACCAAAGTCCAGCTCGCCGCCATGTCCCGCTCCGACATCCCCGACGTCAAAGACCGTCGCCCCTTCTACCTCTATGTCGACGAGTTCCAAAACTTCGCCACCGATTCCTTCGCCGTCATCCTCTCCGAAGCTCGCAAATACGGCCTCAACCTCACCGTCGCCAACCAATACATCGCCCAAATGACCGACAGCGTCCGCGACGCCGTCTTCGGCAACGTCGGCACCACCATCAGCTTCCGCGTCTCCGCCGACGACGCCCCACTCCTCGTCAAACAATTCGAACCCACCTTTGACGCCTCCGACCTCATCCAAATGAGCAACCGCCACTTCATCATCTCCATGATTATCAACGGCGAAAAGGTCCCCGCCTTCTCCGCCACCACCCTCTCCATCCCCCAACCCCCCACCGACAACTTAGAAGCCATCATCGCCAGCTCCCGCGAACAATACTCCCGCCCTCGCGCCGAAGTCGAAAACGAAATCCGCGCCACCATCGAAGCCAGCGAAAAATACAAAAAAGAACTCTCCGACTCCGGCCGCGCCGCCGGCGAACAGGGAATTACTAACCCCGACTATTCCGGCGCTCAATTCATGTTCCAATCCAGCAGAATCTCCGAATCCAAATCTTTCCACCCCGAAGCCGCCCAAGAAAAATCCGCCCAAACCGCCCAAAAAACCTCTTACGAAAACAACCACTTCGCCACCTCTAACAACCCCGCTCGCCAAAACACCCCTAGCCTCACTCGCAAACAATCAGAACAAAAACCGAACAAACACAAAAACCGCGACCGCCGCTCCCAAACCCCTCAACAGGCCTTCCGCGACATGAAACTCTCCCCTAACACCGCCGAAGAAAAATCCGACCGCCCCACCCTCAAAGACCTCGGTCGCCTCCTCGAAGAAACCAAAGACAACTAGACAAATTAAACCTTTTATGTTATAATAAGAGTATATACTTGTTCTTTATCATCTCTAGAGAGGAGTGAATATGATTGTCATTCTATTCCATAGCCGAAAGCATTCTCGAATTCCTGGTTCGCATTAGTCCCCCACCCCTGAAAAACCTCTACACTCGCGCTGTTTTTATGAGCAACAAACAATCTCTTCCGGACCACAGGACAGCCCACTTTGAAACCTACGCCCTCGTTCTCGGCGGCGCAAAAGGTCGCGTCGAAATCGGCGCCCGCCTCTACAAACAGGGAATTGCCGACAAGATTATCGTCTCTGGCGGCATCGGCCCCTTCACAGAACGCTGCGACCTCCCCGAGGCCGAAGCCCTCAAAGAAGAGCTTTTGCGAGATGGCGTCCCCGAAAACGACATTATCATCGAGGCAAAATCCACCAACACCCTGGAAAATATGCACAACACCCTCAAAGCTCTGACCTACGTCTACGGAGAAGGCGCGACGACGTGCTTCAACCTCATCGTCGTCACGAGCAACTTTCACCTCAAGCGCTCCATCGCGCTACTGAAAAATCAGCTCAAGTCCTTCCCTAACATGATGGCCAACGTCTACTGGTCCGGCTGCCCCTACCCCAGCTGCGAAGTCCACTCTTGGCGGCACAGCCAAAAGGGCCGCCGCCTCGTCGCAAAGGAACTCATCCGCATCATCCAGTACCGCCTCACCCACAAAATCTAACCACCCTTCCCTCTCCCCACGCCTCTCCGGAGGCGTTTTTGCTTGACAAATTCACTCTAAACCCTTACACTAAAAGGGTAAACCCTTGAGTAAGGTTTATACACTATTTGAAGTTGTATAGGTCTCTATAATAAGGTAAATCTTATTTAAGATTTATACGCACAGTAAAGCCCGCCATAAAAAGCGGGTATATCTGTTTCTAAAATCGCTTATATTTGCAATTCTCAAAAATTGACCGTATAATATATCCGTGAAATATTCTCTCGGACTAGACATCGGCACCACCAGCATCGGCTGGGCCGTCATTGATGAAGATAAAAAACGCATCGAAGATTGCGGCGTTCGCATCTTCGAAACCCCAGAAAACCCCAATACTGGCGAATCGCTTGCTAAGCCTCGTCGCGACGCTCGCTCCGCTCGCCGCCGTCTTCATCGCCGCCGTGCCCGCCTGAACTACCTAAAACGTTATTTTATCAACAATAAACTCCTAGAGGAACAAGAAATCAGCAATTTACTCGACCCCTCAAAAGAGCCAAAGCTAAACCCCTATGAACTCCGTGCAAGAGGTATTAAAGAACCTCTCCCAAACGCGGAGCTTTTCATTGCCCTCTATCATATCGCCAAACGTCGCGGCTACAAGTCTAATCGCAAAAAAGTCGAAGAAAACGACAAGAAGAGCGATAGCAGCAAGGTCCTCTCCGCCATCAAAGACAATCAGTCTCTTATAAATAAATACGGCACAGTCGGTTCGGCCTTATACATCGACGATAAATTCTCCGCCCATAAGCGCAACAAAACCGACAGCTACCAAAACTCCTTCATTCGTGAAAACTTCGAAGCCGAAGCTCGTAAAATCCTCGAAACCCAAAAATGGCCCAAAGAAAAAATCGACACTCTCTTCCACGACCCCGCTAAGAAATGGGGCGGGATTTTCGACCAGCGGCCATTCATGACAGAAGATTTAATTAAAAAAATGCGCGGAGACTGTCCGTTAGAAAAAGGCGAAAAACGTGCCTGGAAAGCAAGTCTGACTTTCGAACTTTTCCGCCTCGCCGAAGATTTGTCACACCTAGAATATAATCACGGCAATAAACTCACGCCCGAACAAATCCAAGCCGTAACTGGTGCCGCCAAAACTCTCAAATCCGGCCTCTCCTATAAAAGAGTCCGCGAAATCATCGGCTATAAAAACGCCTCCGATTTCAAATTCGACTACATTCGCGGCAAGCAAAAGGAATCCTACGAAGAGACCGAGAAAAACAAATTCTGCGAATTAAAGTTCTATCATGCCGTCAAATCCGCCGCAACAGAAGACGACTGGAAAAATATAGAGCCGAACGCTGGCGAATATGGCGACGAAAAAGTCGGACTTCTCGACTATATCGGCTACATCTTAACCGTCAACAAAGACGACAAAAATGTCGAAAGGGAACTAAACAAGCTCCCGCTCTCTCCGGAAACTAAAAACAGCTTAATGTCTCTTTCTTTCTCCGGCTTCGCTCATCTTTCGATCAAGGCTCTAAACAATCTTATTCCGCATCTTCTGAACGGCAAAACTTACGATAAAGCCGTCGAAGCTGAATATCCAGGCGAATTCGCAGCGAAACTTCACGGCGACAAAAACATGCTTCCTCCGCTCTCAGAGTCCGAGAGAAACCAACTCACTAACCCCGTCGTCAAACGCGCCATCGGACAAACTCGCAAAGTTATTAACGCAATCATCAAAAAATATGGTTCCCCTTACCAAATCAAAATCGAGTGTGCTAACAATCTCGCCAAAAACTTCAAAGATCGTAGAGGAATCAAGAGGATGCAGGACGAAAACGCCGAGCGCAATCAAATAATCGTCAACAAACTCAAAGAGCTCGACGTCGTCACTCCTTCTGGACAACAAATTATCAAATATAAACTCCGCGAACTCCAAAACTGCAAATGTCAATACTGTGGCAAACCCCTCGGACCAGAAATCTTTACAGACGACAAGCTCGCCGAAATCGACCACATCATACCCTTCAGTCGCTGCGGCAACGATAGCCTTATCAACAAGGCCCTCGTCTGCTCTAGGTGCAACCAGGAAAAGAAAAATCTCACTCCCTTCGAAAAATGGGGCAACACGTCTCGATGGGAGACTATCGAAAACCTTGCATGCGGAACCAATATCCCCTATAAAAAACGCGATCGCATCCTCGCCGAAAAAGTCCCGAAAGAGGAGTGGCGCAGCCATGCCCTAAACGACACACGTTTCATGACTCGCTTCCTGGCTAACTATATTCGCAAGAATCTCGAGTTCAACAAAGATTATCCCGCCGAGCAACGCATTGTCCGCCCCACCGGCGCCATTACGAATTATCTTCGCAAAATGTACCACCTCGGCCAAAAAGACCGCGAGCTCAACAACTGTCACCACGCCGTTGACGCCTGCATTATTGCTACCGTTTCGCAAGGACAAATTCAAAAGTTCTCTAAATGGAACGAGTACAAAGAACTTGGGGCCAAATATTCCGCCACTATCGAAGGCTTCGACGAAAATGAAGTTTCGGTCATAATTACAAAACACGAGTACGAAGAGTTGACTGCCGATTTACTCCCGTGGGAACGATTTGACGACGAAGTCCTGATTCGCTGCGGCATGAAAGGAAGTCAAGAAGAAATCGAAGACCTTCAAACCTTCCGTGACCGCTTCCGCGATTTCAAATCTTACGACGAGGAGTTCTTGAACAAAATTCATCCGCTCGTCATCTCTCGCCTACCCAAACGCTCCGCCAAAGGCTCCGCTCATGAAGCCTCATTGCGAAGTCCGAGAATAAATTCTAAGGGCGAACACGTAATGAAAATCCCACTATCTAAAATTACTCCAAAAAATGTCAATAAACTAGCTCTCGAATACGACCCAAAGCTTCACGAGCAAATTAAAGAACTACTATCTAAAAACAACGGCAAAATCCCGGGTGACACAAAAATCTATAAAGACAACAAACGATTTGACAAAAACAGCAAAGAGCTTATGCCCGTTAGGTCAGTTAAAATCTATGCAGAAAAAACGGGGATTAAACTGAACAAACAAAATGGAAAATATACTCAGTTCGCAACGAACGGTGATATGATTTGTGTTAATGTTTATCGTCGTAAATGTTATGACGGAAAATACAAATATTTCGTGGCTCCTATTTATGTCAATTCGATAAACTCTGAAAAAATAGAAATCCTTCCGACCCCAAACGGGCGATCAAAAGCCGAAAAAGAAGATTATGATTCTATAAAAGAAAACGGGATAGTTTATGCAGCGGCGAAAAATGGTTTTGAAAAAGTTGTTACTGTCTTCCCCAATGACTACATCCGCATAGCATACCCCGACCATATCATAGAAGGCTACTACGTTAAATACGGCATTTCAGTAGGACAAATTGCTCTGATTGACCACAGTTCTCCCGACAAAGGCACCACCATCACCGCTACCCTCGGAACGGCCACAGGAGTCCAGTTAATCAACATTTCAACCCTCGGAGACAACTACCCATGGCGTGGCGAACCGTCGCAATAGAAAACCCCGCAAGACTAAGTCTAAAAGACAACAAGCTTGTCATCCTTCAGGAGGAGGAAATTCATGTTCCTCTCGAAGACATCGATGCGCTTTTAATCGACAATCCCGCCGTCTCTTTGACCGAAAAACTCATCGTTGCCCTCGCTGAACACAAAATCGCAACCTTTCTTTCCGATGAAAAACATCTCCCCACCGCTATGATTTTCCCTTACTCTCAAGCTTCTCGCGGCACCAAAAACGCCAAAGCTCAACTGAATCTTGCCGAATCAACCCGCAAACAGCTCTGGCGTAAAAACATCATGACAAAAATCAAAAACCAAGCAGACGTTTTAGCTAAATTCAATCTAGAAAATGCCGATTTGCTCGAACTCGCGCGAACCGTCCGCTCCGGCGACGTAGGAAACAATGAATCTATCGCTGCCCGGCTTTATTTCGCGCGTCTACTCGAAGACTCGACCCGCCGCAAACCTATGTGGTACAATTCCGCCCTAAACTATGGTTACGCCCTAGTACGCGGCTCTATCGCCCGCTCTGTCGCTTCGCATGGCCTAATCTCCATGGTTGGCATCAATCACCACTCCGAGCTCAATCAATACAATCTCGTTGACGATTTAATCGAATCTATCCGACCCATAGTCGACAACTTCGTTCTTTCTATCGTAACTCCGCACCACATTGGAGTTTTAGAAGATTCAAGTCTCACCATCGCAGACCGCCATCTTATCCTTGACATTTTTGATTTTTATGGTATTATAGAAGGGAAGAAGTATCCGGTCAGAATCCTCACCGACAAGGTTGTCGACAATTTCGTCGCAGCGATTTTAGAAGACTCGACCGACCAGTTCATACTTCCCCAAATCATAAAGTAAATTATGTCTTCCTACAAATTTATGCGTGCAATGGTAATTTTTGACCTCCCAGTCATGTCAAAAAAGGAGCGAAAACTCGCCACTCGTTTTCGTAAGGCTTTGCTTGATGACGGTTTTGAGATGCTCCAATACTCCGTCTATACGCGCCTTTGTCCGAATCGCGACAACGCCAACACTCATCTTTCCCGAATCCAACAAATCGCGCCGAAAGACGGTTCGATTCGCATGATTATGATTACCGAAAATCAATACGCCTCAATGAAAATCCTTACGGGTAAAAAATCCGCCCAGGAACTCTCCGAAACCCCCAAGCAACTCGCATTTTTCTAATAATAAGCTCAATAAAATCGCCCCTGTTTAACAGGGGCGATTTTATGAGTTTGAGTTATTGAGTATTATACACTATTTGAAATTGTTAGGGGACTATAACTGCGCTTTCTATTGTCATCGCTCTCGCTATATTATACACTATTTGAAATTGTTAGGGGACTATAACGCAAACTTGTATTCAGTTGATAGATTATATATTATACACTATTTGAAATTGTTAGGGGACTATAACCTGCTAAGCGAAGCCTGTGGTAATTTTGCAATTATACACTATTTGAAATTGTTAGGGGACTATAACGATAAAGAAACTGAGGATTCCGATAAGCATATTATACACTATTTGAAATTGTTAGGGGACTATAACCCGAAGTGAAACCACGTTTTCGAGGTCACTATTATACACTATTTGAAATTGTTAGGGGACTATAACTTTGGACGAACATACATTCGCTAAAACTCAATTATACACTATTTGAAATTGTTAGGGGACTATAACAGAGAGTTCAGAGTTATCAAAGCCATCTAAATTATACACTATTTGAAATTGTTAGGGGACTATAACCTCTTTTAGACGATACCCACACTTCGGGCAATTATACACTATTTGAAATTGTTAGGGGACTATAACATCATACAGACCTCACATCTTCGACACCGGATTATACACTATTTGAAATTGTTAGGGGACTATAACCGCAATACACGGGGCAAGCCGCTGACGACCATTATACACTATTTGAAATTGTTAGGGGACTATAACCGTCGATTCCTTGATAAGTTCTAATTCCCCGAATAATCTTGAAAATCATGCAAAATCGACTCAATGACAATATCTTCTCCTTCAACACGATAAAATAATTTATACTTATAACGTCTTAAATGCATTTTACGGAGACCGTCACCAAAATCCTCCGACGAAAAAGGGAATTGTTCAATCAAATCCAACGCTCTGTTGATTTCGAAAACAATTTTTCTCAAAACTGGCGGATTCTGAATCAAGTCAAGATAATAAGCGACTATATTATCATAGTCTTCTACCGCCTCTTTAGAAAATACAATCCTATATACCATATTTTTCGCGTGACCTTTTCTCAAAATCCTCTCGAGAAAGCACGCGACCAGTCTTGTAATCTTCTTCCGCACGGGCCATCTTCTCAAGAAATTTGCCTTCGCTCAAAGGCTTAAAATATTCTCTTTCGCTCACCCGTTTCTTTTTCTCAAATAACTTTTTTAACGATTCCAAAACTCTGCCTTGCTGCGCTAAAGTCATTTCATTAAACGTAGCCGTTATTGCTTTTTCTGCGGTAGTCATAAAACGATTATAACATGCGACCCGAGGAATTACAAACGACAAAAAGGGAATCGCCAATTCCCTAATTTTGTTCATGCTTTACCTCTATTCCGCCCCTGTTATATAATAAGAGGGAATTAAGGAGAAAACAGATATACCCCTAACCTACACCCCCTCTGGCGCCCCAGGTACCAAACTCGGCGAACTTCGCACCATCCGCGAGACCCTTGAAAGGCTCGAGCGAGTCGTCGAAAAACAAAACGACCTTTTAGAAAAACTCACCAAAACCCAAACCAAAACCAGAAAATAAACTACTCACCACTCGCCCGAACCCACGTTCGGGCTTTTTCACGCACCCACTTTTCCGCACAGTTTCAATGTCGCACAATAACTCTTTTAAGACATTCCACTTATGCTTACAAGACGACCAAATTATCGTCCAACAGACACGACTTAGCCGCTGATTCGTCAGAGGCCGGCGAGCCGAAAGGTACTTACCGTCGGGCATTACGGAGGCTACGGCCGAGTCTTAGGGCGCGACACCCGCAACGGCGGGCTGGCGCGACCCGTGCCCGACTAAGTACCTTCGGCGTTATAGCCGGCCTATACCATCAAACCCGAACAAACCGCCAACTTTCCCGAACACCCACCTCAAATCCCCCAAATCCCGCCAAAATCCACTTTTTCCGCTTTTCCCCGCTTCCCCGCCACCTTCCGCCCTCAAACCTCCACCAAACTTGCACCAACAAAAAACTCCACTTCCAAGATTTCATAAACCACTAGAACAAAAACCGAACATAATAGGGAAACACAACCAAAATCCGCCGAACCGCAAAAAACACCCCCAAACCCCAACAACCAAAACCCACCAAAACTACCCACTACTTCCAATACGCTTTCCGCTCCAGCCTCACATCCACATACTCACAGCTCTCCACTCCCTGCCCTCTCAAATACGCAATCATCCTCGCTGCATCTTCCGCCGTCACCGCCGCATTTCTATCCGTCGACACTTTCACCAGCCCCGTAAACCCCTCCACCTCCAAATCCACCTCCCTCACCTTCCCTACCGGTATATGCGCCCGCACCACTTTCAGCTCCTTCAGCACAAACTCCTCCTCTAAATTATAAATCAGCTCCTTCACCCGCGCACTCACCTTCTCCGCTCGCCGCCCCGTCTCATCATCAATCACCTCCACGCTCGGCTCCGACTCCACAATCACCACCTCTTCCCTCTCGCCCATCCACTTCACCCACTCCACAAACGCCTTCACTCCCAAATAAATCATCATCCCCGCCAGCCCCACCACTGCCGCCACTGCCCCCACCTTCCGCTTCCTCAGCGTCCGCCGCACCCGCTCGCGCTCCGAATCCGCCTCCGGTCGTTCCCTTCTCGCCGCAATCGTCTTGCCCGCTTGCATCAAGATTTCCTCCCCACTTCCACCACCATCTCCGCCAACTTCTTCGCCGCATCCAATTTCGCCTCCTCGTGCAACTTCTCCGCCAACTTCGCTCGCTCCGCCGGTCTCCGCGCCAACTCCAAAATCTCCTCCAGAAGCACTTTCGGTCGCTTCATCATCTTCTCATCATCCACCACTCTCACCGCCCCCAGCTTCTCCAGTCTCTCCGCATTCTTCGTCTGATGCCCACCCGCCAGCTCCCCAAACGGTACTAACACCACCGCCTTCGCCAGCGCCGCCAGCTCCGCAATCGTCGTCGCCCCCGCCCGCGACACCACCACATCCGCCGCCCCCAAAAGCTCCGCCATATTCGCATTAAACTCCCACATCCTAAACCCACTTTTCAGCTTCCCATCTTCCCACGCCTCATACTTTTTCAACTCCGTCATCTCCTCATAATGCTTCCGCCCCGCCACCAGCCCCACATCCACACTCTTCAGTAGCTCCGGCAAAACCTCCGCCACCGCCTGATTGATATGCGCCGCCCCCTGGCTCCCGCCCGTCACCACCACCAAAGGCTTCTCATTAGAACAAAAACCGAACGCTCTCCTCAAACTCTCCCGCCTTGCCTCGCTCACCTTCCTAAACTCTTCTCCAATCGGCGTCCCCGTCCACACCCAATTCGGATGTTCCCCCGCAAACTTCGCCCCCATCGCCACCTTCGCCGCTCTCTTCATCAAAATCCTGTTCGCCAACCCCGGCGTCGCATCGCTCTCATGAATCACATACGGCACCCTAAACATCTTCGCCACCAACCCCACCGGCAGCCCCACAAACCCGCCTTTCAAAAACACCACATCCGGCCGCTCCTTCATCCACAAAAACCGCCAAAAACTCTGCACCACCCCCGCCAAAAATCCAAACAGCCCCGCCGCATTCTTCAACACCAAATCCCCCAGCGTCACCCTCCACGCCACAAAATAATCTTTCAACTTCCACCCCGCATACCGCCTAAACTTCCCCGCCCACACCTTCCGCACCTTCATATCCAAATCTCCCCCATTCTTCCCCAACACCGTCAACTTCAACACATTCTTATAATACTTTCGGTCCGTCCAAAACTCCACCCGCGTCCGCGAATTTATCGCCAAAATTTCTCGCACCACCGCAATCGCAGGCGTAATATGCCCCCCACTTCCTCCCCCCACCACCAAAACTCTCATCAGTTTTCCTCCTTCTTCAAACGTCGCTTCCCCGCCCCGTGCCGACTACTCACTCCGCGCTCGCTCAGCCTCCCCCGCTTCAAATGCCCATTCGCAAACTTCGCCTGTGTCAGCTCTTTCTCTCTCCTAGTATAGCACGAAAGTTGCACCACTAGCCCCAGCGCCACCGTCACAAACATCATACTCGTCCCTCCGTAACTCAATAGCGGCAATGTAATCCCGGTCAACGGTATCAGCCCCGTCATCGCCATAATGTTCACTGCCATCTGCACCGCCACCCACGCAAACACCCCCACCGCCACCAACCTCTGCTCCTCATCCGCCCCCAGCTCCGCCACTCTCAAAATCCTCGTCAGCATCACCACAAACACCCCAATCACCGCCGCCAGCCCCACCAGCCCAAACGTCTCCCCCATCACCGCAAACACCGAATCGTTTATACTCTCCGGCAAATACCCCGTCGCCTGCACGCTATTCCCCACCCCCACTCCCGTCAGCCCGCCTGTCCCAATCGCAATCATCGCATTCTCAATATGATATGTGTCCGCCCCTTCCCCGTTAAAAAACGTCTTCACCCGCTCCACCCGATGCGGACTCGTCGCAATCACCAACACCGCCGCCGCCAAAATCCCCACCAACGTCAGCACAAACCGCTTCAACTCCACCCCGCTCGCAAAAATCGTCGCCAACATTATCGCCACCAACACCACCCCCGTCCCCAAATCTTTCTGCACCACCACCACAAAAAACAGCGCCAACCCAGAAAACACCCCCGCCGGCAACCAAAAATCACTCTTGTTCAACTTCCCATCCGCCTTCCGCGCACTCGCTAGTTGCGCCATATACAGCACCAGCCCTAGCTTCAAAAACTCCGCCGGCTGCACACTCCCAAAACTCCCCACATTAATCCACCGGCACGCCCCCAGCTCACACTTCGCCAACCCCGACCCCGCCTTCGCCAACGCCCACAGCGCCACCGACAACACAATCCCCAGCACCAGCACCCACTTCCCCAGCTTCCGCATCTTCTCATACGGCACCTTAAACGCCACCACAAACGCCACCACTGACAGCACCACATTAATAAGCTGCTTCACAAAAAAATGATTCTCGGCAATCTCTCCCCCGTACGCCGCATTCAAAAAATTCGCCCGCATCGGCCCAATCGCATAAATAATAATCAACCCCGCCATCAACAAAAACATCGTCATCAACACAATCACTCTATCGCCACGATGCTTACGCATAACATTACCATTATATCATATTTATTCTCTAGGAATTGCAGAATTCGGAGATAGTTCAAGGAAAAGCTGAGTAGCGGAGCGAAACGTATTTGGCATACGTAGAGCGAGCAACGGAGGCTTTGACGCAGAAATATCCCGAATTATGCAATCCCCGCCGCACTCGCGATAAACAACCCCAAAACCGCCGCAATCCCCGCAATCACCCAAAACCTCATCACAATCTTCGCTTCCCCCCACCCCTTCGCCTCAAAATGATGATGAATCGGCGCAGAAATAAAAATCTTCCGATGGAAAAACTTCTTCGAAGTCATCTGCAAAAGACTACTCCCCGCCTCCACCACCAGCATCACCCCAATCACCGGCAACAACAAAAACGCATTCGTCATCATCGCCACCACCCCCAGCCCCGCTCCCAGCGCAAACGAACCCGTATCTCCCATCATAAACCTCGCCGGCGGCACATTAAACCACACATAACTCAGTAGCCACCCCACCACCGTCAAACAAAACCCAAACAACATCCACTGCCCCTGAAACAGCGCAATCACCCCATACGCCCCATATGCCAACATCGCCAGCCCCCCAGCCAACCCATCCAACCCATCAGAAATATTCACCGCATTCCCCGTCGCCACCACCGCAAATGCAAACAACAACATCATCCCCACCGCCCCAATCTCCCAGCTCCCCACAAACGGCACCATCACCGCCGTCCACCCCAACTTCACCGCAAAGAACCACCCCAACGCCAGCCCCACCACAGAAATCAACAACATCTTCATCGGCGCCCTCAGCCCCGCCGCGCCTTCTCCACTCCCAAACACATTAATCAAATCATCCACAAACCCCACCGCCGCCCCGCCCAAAAACCCGGCCAGTGGCAACCACGTCTGCCCTCTATCCAAATTACAAATCAACGTCACCGCAGTCACCACCACCACGCCAATCACCCCCGCCATAGTCGGAAAATGCCGCTTAAACTTATGCGCATGCAACTTTGTCATAATCGGCAGTGCCGACCCATCCGCAGTCGTCTTCTTCTGCTTCTTCCAAAACTTATACTTATACGCAAAATAAGTATAAACCGGCGTCAAAAACATCGCC
The DNA here is from genome assembly GCA_964508335.1 of uncultured Candidatus Saccharibacteria bacterium. Classification (GTDB taxonomy): domain Bacteria; phylum Patescibacteriota; class Saccharimonadia; order Saccharimonadales; family Saccharimonadaceae; genus Nanosyncoccus. Next base: position 1,670 of record CAZDTL010000003.1, on the reverse strand, counting down.
AGTAAAAACGCTCCTAACGTCAAAATCAACCCATAAAACATCTCATCATTAATTTCTGTCTTCCACATATAAACCTATTATACTACGCTCCTGGCTTAATCTTCAAATAATCAATCATAAAATCAGAAATCTCATTAAACACTGGTTGCGCATACTGCTCCGCCCCCGTCGTCTCTCCATCCTTCCAAATCCTCACCATCACCAAATACTCCGGCATCTCCCCCGTCGCCCCACCAAACCCCACATACGTCGCCACCCACTCGTCCATCGAATACGCCCCATCCCGAATCACCTGCGCCGTCCCCGTCTTCCCTCCCACAAAATACCCATCTCTGTCCACCCCATACAACCGCATCGCACTCCTCGTCCCCCATAGCATCTGCCGCATCGTCGCGCTCGTCGTCTCGCTCACCGCTCGCCACGCCGGCCCGCTCTTCTCCTTCTCCTCCAACTTCCCGTCCTCGCCAATATACCCCTTCACCACCGTCGGCGCATAATACTCCCCGCCATTCACCAGCGCACTATACCCCGCCGCCACCTGCAACATCGTCACCATCATATTCTGCCCAAACGTCATATTTGCATATAACGAATCCCGCCCATCCCCCTCCACCGGATCATTTATCAACCCCGTCGCCTCATACAACTCAATCCCCGTCGCCTTTCCTAACCCAAAATGGTTTACATAATAATCATACAAAATCTTCCGCCCCTTCTCATTTATCTGTGTCACATCTCCACCCAACAACTTCAACGCATACATACTCCCCGTATTCAAACTCCAATTCAGCGCCGTCTGTATCGTCGTTGGCCCCAACAAATTCGTCTGCCCATACGTCGAATTCTTAATCATCCACCCATCCACCATCTCATACCCATTATTATAAAACACCGTCTCTGGCGTCAACACCCCCAGCTCAATCCCCGTCGCAAACGTAAACGCCTTACACACGCTCGCCGGCTCATACGGGTCGCTCGTCACCCGATTCACATACACGCTCGCATTCTCCACCTCCCCATAGTTAAACGGGTCATACCCTGGCAAATTCGCCATCGCCAGCACCTCGCCATTCCGCGGATTCATCACTAACGCACTCGCCTGGTCTTTTCCAAACTCCGTCATCTTCCTCTGCAAAATCTCCTCCACCTTCGCCTGCACATTCCTATCCACCGTCAACACCACATTCTTCCCATCTTCCGCCGGCACCCGCACATTATCATTCCCAATCGAAAGCGCCACATTATTCACATCCGCCACCGTCTTCAACCGCCCATCCTTCCCTCTCAACTCCTCATCTAGCGACTCCTCCACCCCATACTGCCCCTCTCCATCCAAATTCACAAACCCCAGCAGCCTCGCCGCCAACGTCCCCTCCGGATACACCCGCTTCGTCCCCTCCTGCATAATCACCCCCGCCAGCTCTGCCTCGCGCAACTTCACCGCCAACTCCCGCGGCACATTCCGCGCCACCACCATATACCTCCGCGTCCGGTCCTTTACTACTTCAGAAACCCCCGCCACCGTCAAATACGGCTCCATTTCCTCCGCAAACACCACCTCCCGCAACTCCTCTTCCTCCACCACCATCGGGTCCACAATCACCGTCCACACCTTCTCATTCATCACCACCGCCACCGGCTCGCTCCCGTCCATCATATAAATCTCCCCC
>CAZDTL010000002.1:0-35546 GCA_964508335.1 uncultured Candidatus Saccharibacteria bacterium | reverse complement strand
CCCTCGACACCAAGCTTAAGAGGCTCGTGCTCTAACCAGCTGAGCTACCGGCCCAAAACGGGACAAAAACATTATACCACATTTTCCAAAATTCGCCTAGACCAAACCCCAAGACTAACGCCTAGACCAGCCAACTAAACCTCCACCACTCCTTCCCTCATATCCCTCAAAATCTGCTTCTTATACCTCTCCTCCTCGGAAAACACGCACCCACAATACTTTTGCATATACATCCCCAGCTCCCGCGCCTTTTTCTGCCCCTCACGAAACCCCACTCTAAAATCCCGATACAAAAACGTAACGCCCGACATCTTAGAAAGCTCCTCGCAAACGCGGATAATCTCCTCGTGCTTCTGATATGGCGACACTAAAAGCGTCGTCGTAAACGCATCGAACCCATGCTCGCGCGCATATTTAACAGTTTGCGACAACCTCGCCCGGTAACAATACTTCACGCACCGATTCGGAATATCGTCGACCACCGCCTTACAAAACTTGTCCAGCCCATAATCCTCCACAAAAATCCCTCGCGCCCCAATCGACTTCGCATACTCCCGCAAACAGTCCCGCCGCGCCTTATACTCCATATATGGATGAATGTTCGGATTATACCAAAACACCGTCGGTTCAATCCCTTCCGCACGCAGACTGTCAATACAATAAACCGAACACGGCGCGCAACAAGTGTGCATCAAAAGTTTCATATCTCTATTTTATCACAATTCAAGCCACGCGACCTCAGGTGTACTACACACTCATTAAGGCCGCCAACGCACTTCAAAACTACTAACCCGCAAATTACTCGCTTATGTTATAATCATCTCATGAGAAACACCATCGACTTAGACTACGGGCTCGCCGCCGAGCTCATTGAAGAAATCAAAGAAGACCCCATGGGCGACTGGTTCGGCCTCCCCGACGGCACCAACCCAGCAGAACTCGAAAAAATCAAACAAGTCGCCAAAAAAGTCCAAGACACCTCTGACTATCTCGTCTGCATCGGCATCGGCGGCAGCTACCTTGGCGCCCGCGCCGTCTACGAAGCCCTCGACAAGCCCTCCGACGAAACCACCAAATGCAAACTTCTCTTTGCCGGCAACAACTTATCCTCCAAAGAACTCAAAAAAATCCTCAAAACCATAGAAAATCACGACTTTTCTCTCAACATCATCAGCAAATCTGGCACCACACTAGAACCCGCCATTGCCTTTCGCATTCTTAAACAAGCCTTAATCAAAAAATACGGCGCCGAAGAAGCCAAAACCAGAATCATCGCCACGACCGACCCCGAACATGGTGCCCTCCACGACGAAGCCGCACAAAATGACTACGAAACTTTCGACGTCCCCCTCGGTGTCGGCGGCCGCTACTCTGTCCTCACCGCCGTCGGTCTCTTCCCGCTCGCCGTCGCCGGCGTCGACATCGACAAACTCCTCGAAGGCGCGCGCCACTGCAAAGACACCCAACTAAACCCAGAAAACCTCAAAGACTCCATGCTCATCGAATACGCCTTCGCTCGCTTTTATCTTTACGACGAATGTGGTTGCGATGTCGAAGTCCTCGCTCACTTCGAACCAAGCCTCCTCTACTTCAACGAATGGTGGAAGCAACTCTTCGGCGAATCCGAAGGGAAGAACCGCCAAGGCATCTTCCCAGCCAGCGTCGTCTACTCCACCGACCTTCACTCCCTCGGTCAATACATGCAAGACGGCAGAAGAAACCTCTTCGAAACCTTCTTAAAACTCTCGCCCGAACAATCCCCGCTCATCGTCCCCGCGGAAAAAGACTCCAAAGACGGCCTCGATTACCTCGAAGACAAGCCTCTCACCGAAATCTCCGACAAAGCCCTCGAGGCCACGCTCAAAGCGCACGACTCCGGCGGCATTAGCACCTTCGTCATCGAAGTTCTCGATGCCGAAGCTCAAACCGGCCTCAGCGAACTCATCCTCGGCTTCCTCATCTTCTTCTTCGAAACCGCCTGCGCTCTCTCCGCTTTGCTCCACGGCGTCGACCCCTTCGACCAACCCGGCGTCGAACAATACAAAAAAGAAATGTTTAAGCTCCTCGGCAAGCCCAACTTTTAACATAGAAAGGAATATATAATATATGGTCAAAAAACGCGTCGTCATCGCCCTCGGCGGCAACGCTCTCCAAAAAAATGGCGAAGTTTCTGCCGAAGCCCAAAAAAAGGTCGCCGAAAAAGTCGGCAAACTCATCGCCGAACTCTCTAGCAAATACGAAATCGTCCTTGCCCACGGCAACGGCCCTCAGGTTGGCAGCATCCTCATCCACGAAGAACAAGCCGCCTCAGAAAAAGCCCCGGCCATGCCCCTAGAAACCGCCGTCGCTATGAGCCAAGGTCAAATCGGCTACTGGCTCGCCCAGTCCGTCCAAAACGCCTTCTTGAAAGAAGGGAAGAACAAGAAGGTCGCCACCGTCGTCACTCAAGTCGAAGTTGACAAAAACGACCCCGCCTTCAAAAACCCCACCAAGCCCGTCGGCCAATTTTACACCGAAAAAGAGGCCCTCAAACTTGCGAAAGAAAAAGGCTGGATCGTCAAAGAAGACTCTGGTCGTGGCTACCGCCGCGTCGTCCCCAGCCCTAAGCCGAAATCTATCGTGGAAAAACGCGAAATCCTTGACCTCGTTAAGTCCGGCGCCATCGTCATCGCCGCGGGCGGCGGCGGCGTCCCCGTCTATCGCACCCGCATCTTAAAACTCATCAAAGGCGTCGATGCTGTCATCGACAAAGACTTCGCCGCGGAAAAGCTCGCCGAGCTCATCAAGGCCGACCTCTTCCTCTCCGTCACCGCCGTCGACTACGCCTATCTCAACTTCGGCACGCCCGAACAATCCGCGCTAAAAAACCTCACCGCCAAAGAAGCCGAATATTACAGCAAACAAGGCTTCTTCAAAGCCGGCTCCATGCTCCCAAAAATCACCGCCGCCACCGAATTCGCCAAAAAAGGTAAAATCGGCATCATCTGCTCTCTCGACAACTTGGAAGACGCCCTCAAACTTAAATCTGGCACCATCATCACCCGCTAAATAAACTTTCTGCTTGAAATCGCTCGTGCTTACATATATAATATATATATGCGTTCGAGATTTTTTGGAAACAAAATCAAATCTACTTTTCTGATTGCGCTCTCTCTCCTCCTCGTCCTCCCCACCTTTCTTAACCTTTTTCTCGCCCCTTCCGCCTCCGCCACTACCTGCACTGACACCAGCAAAAAATATTGTTACGTTCTAAAACTTAACACCGAATCTGGGATGACCATGCAGACCGTGACTGTTTCGACCGACTCGAACGAATTCTCCTATGCTGCCCAAGGCCGCAGAACAAACGGTAGCAGTGGATACTTCCGCGTCTATAACGCAGATGAAATGGTTTACGAATTTAAAGCCTCCGGATCCGTCGTTAGTGCAAATGCTGGTCCCACTACTATTGAAGTCTGCGACGATGATGGCACTACTATTCTTAAAACCGTTAGCAATATTGAATATGGTTACCCCGAAGAAAATACTGGTAGCTTCACTGTTGGCACCACGGCAACTACCTACACTGATGACCAATGGCAGGAAGCTCAAAAATGTCTCGGCGAATATAAAACCGAATTTAACAAAATCTACAATTATTACGACAACGGCAACGGCGTATTGGAAACGGCGTCGGGCCCTCTGACGGGGCAAGCGAAAACAAGCGTTCAGACTGACCTTGTTAATTTCATTACTAGCCACGCCGCCACTGCGGACAATGCCTATACTCTAAAAAATTCTAAAATTACTTGTCATAAAGACCGGCTCAAGAGTGACTGGGACCAATTTGTGAGCGCGCACGGTCTGACTAATGCTCCGACGCTCGACGGCACCTACACTCCGCTTAATCCGGGCACTGGCGGTGGTGGCACCGACGTCCCCCAAACCGAAGCCACCTGCCACAGCACCTCCGGCGCGCTCGGTTGGATTCTCTGCCCTGTCCTCGAAGGCGCGGCCGACGCCGCCCAATGGGCCTACACCAATGTCGTCGAACCGTCTCTAAAAACCGACGTCAGTCTCTTTTCCACCACTGGCGACCGCGCCGGCACCTTTGCGGCTTGGGGCATCTTCCGCGACCTCGCCAATATCTTCTTCGTCATCTTCTTGCTGTTCGTCATCCTCTCGCAACTCACCGGCATCGGCATCGACAACTACGGCATCAAAAAAACCTTACCTAAGCTCGCCATCGCCGCCATCCTCGTCAACCTCTCCTTCTATATATGCCAAGCCGCAGTAGACCTCTCCAACATCGCCGGCAGCAGTGTTTACGGTCTCATCACCAACATCGCTCAAACTCGCGTCACCATCCCAGCCGGCAGTGCCGTCATGAGCAGTGGCGGCAGCATTGCCATGGGCATCATCACCATCGTTGCCGCCGCCGGCATCGGCACTCTCATTGGTGGTGTAACTTTCTGGGGGTGGATTGGTGGCGCACTCTTCGCCTTCATCCCCACACTCATCGGCGTAGTTGTGGCCATCCTCTTCCTCTTCCTGCTCCTCGCCATGCGCCAAGCCATCGTCGTCATCTGCGTCGCCATCTCGCCACTCGCCTTCGTTTGCTACACTCTGCCCAACACCAAAAACCTCTTTAACCGCTGGCGCATGCTTTTACAAGGCATGCTCCTCCTCTACCCCATCGCCGCATTACTAATGGCTGGCGGTCGCCTTACAGCCCGCATCATCTTCGCCTCCGGAGCTTCCGACAACAACATCGCCATCATCCTCACCGCCATGGCCGCGGAAATCGCCCCGCTCTTCTTCATCCCTACCGTCGTCCGCAACGCTTATCGCGCCACCGGCCAAATCGGCGCCCATCTCAACGCTATCAGTCTCGGCGCACGCCGTGGCGCCCGCAATGCCGCGCAAGGCAGTGCCGCATTCCAGCACGTCGCTGGTAGAATTCGCGCCGCCAACGCCACCAAAGTCATGAATCGCCTCGTTAAATCCAGGGCTGGCGGCCGCGGCTCCATCCCTATATCGGGCCTTGCTGGCTATCGCTACACTCAAGCCCAAGCTATCGCTGGCACCCAAACTAGTCAGTATGCAGCCAACTATGCCAACGCCGATAAAATGACCCTCGCCCGCGAACTCGACCAATCCCTCAAAAAACTCGACCCCCAGCGCTTTGCGGCAGCCTTCCGTGAACTCCTCAAAAAAGGCGGCGAAAAAGAAGCCCTAGACGCCCTCTACAACAACGGCGACGCCGTCGCCCAAGCCAACATGCGCCTCTCTGTCGAGCGCGAAACTGGCGCCACCAACAACATCCTCATGAGAGAATACGCCAAATACCGCGGCAACGGCGGCAACCATAGCTTCAAAGATTTCGTCAGAAGCGGAGAAGCCAGCGTAGCCGTCAACAAAAAAGGCGAAACCGCCCTCGCTAATGCCAGCAAAGACACCTACGAATTCATCTCTGGCAATGCCACCGCCTTCACCGGCAACGCTATTTCCGCCAGAAACCTCGACGCCGCCGTCCTTGCTCGCGCCGCCACTTCCGCCACGGCTTCCGACCAAGCCGACAAGCTCGCTCCCCTTCTTCGTTCGCTCGACGACGCAAGACAACAAGCCGTCGCCAACCGCATTTCTATCGCTGGCTCCGCCACTATGTTCGACTCTCTTCGCACCGCTCTAGCCTCCAACGCTGGCCGAGGGAACGACGTCGCCAACGTCAACCAACGCTTCAACGTTCAATTCACCGGGCTTCGCTCGCAAACGGCCGGCCCTGGTATTTACGACTACGCTAACATTCGCTCGCAGATGCAAAACGACGTTATCGCAAAATACGGTCTCTAATTTCGCTTGTGGTTAAACCAAACTTAATATATAATATATATATTATGGATAACTTATATCAACTAAGCCACGACGTTCCGTCGAAAAAGGATTATGTCGATACCACGGATTTTGACCAAGCCGAAATCCTCGACATCATCAAAACTTCGGTCGTTGTGCGTGACTATATTAAGTCGGGTGGGACTCTCGACACAATGTATCACAAAAACCTCGCCATGCTCTTCGAACAAAAGTCCACGCGCACCCGCGTCAGCTTCGAAGTCGCCATGAGCCAACTCGGCGGCCACGCGCTTAACCTCGCTCCCGGCGCAATCCAGCTCGGCGCTCACGAGACCATCGAAGACACCGCCCAAGTTCTCGGCCGCATGTGCAACATGATTATGTCTCGTGTCGACCGCCACGAATCCATCACGGCCCTCGCCAAATACGCCCAAGTCCCCGTGATTAACGGCATGTCCGACTATAATCACCCGACTCAAGAAATGGGCGACATCATCACCATCCTCGACAATCTCCCGCCCGAAAAGAAATGGAACGACGTTAAAGTCGTCTTCGTCGGCGACTGCACCCAAGTTTGCGCCAGCCTCATGATGATTACCACCAAGCTCGGCATGAATTTCGTTCACTACGGCCCCGACCACAAACTTCTCGACGAAAAATTCCGCGCCATCGGCCGTAAAAATGTCGAAAAATACGGCGGCTCCGTCGAATTCACCAGCAATCGCGATTGTCTGAAGGGCGCCGACTTCGTCTATACCGACGTTTGGTATGGCCTCTACGACAAAGAAACCCCGAAAGAAGTCTACATGCAAGATTTCTATCCCACCTTCCAAGTTAACGACGACTTAATGCGCGCCACCAAAAACGATAATTGCAAGTTCATGCACTGCCTCCCCGCCAATCGCAACGAAGAAGTCACCGATTCTGTCATGGATGGCAAAAACTCAATTTGCTTCGACCAAGCGGAAAACCGCTTGACCGCTCAGCGTGGCCTCGTGCTTTACTTTGGCAAGAAAGCACAGGAAACGCTTGACTACATTAAACAACAAAAGGAGGGCAACTAATGCCAGCTAAAAAGCCAAAATTCAGGCTGTTCAGCGCCGTACTCGCGACAGTCTGTATTGTTCTCGTGATTGACGCCGTCGCGCCGACCGCCGCCATCGGGAACTCTCAGTACGCGTGGTGGGTAATTATGATTCTCGGCTTCTTTATCCCCTACGCTTTAATCTCCGCCGAGCTAGGTACGCAATACCCCAGTGAGGGCGGTATGTATACCTGGGTTAAAAAAGCCCTTGGCAAAAAGTGGGCCGGCCGCGTGGCATGGTTCTACTGGGTCAACTTCCCGCTTTGGATTGCCTCCCTTGCCGACCTCGCCACGACATTACTCATGACCATCCTTGGCATGGAACCAACGATTGTCACTGCACTCGTGATTGAAATCGGCTACATCACCCTCATTACGATTCTGGGCCAACTTCGCATTTCTCAATCCGCCTGGGTGGCCAACCTTGGCGCAATCGTGAAGTTTATCACCCTCGCCGGCATTGGTGCTCTCGGCATCTATGTTTTCGTCAAACAAGGCTCCGCCAATCCAATCGAGTCAGTTCACGACCTCTTGCCACTCGTGGCTGCCGAAGGTGGCATTGACTGGGCTGGCGTTAGTTTCGTCTCGCTTATCATCTTCAACATGCTCGGCTTCGAAGTCGTCGGTACCTTTATCGATGATATGGACAACCCGAAAAAACAAATCCCCCAAGCGATTATTCTCGGCGCCGTCTTAATCGCCTTGTTCTACATCCTGCCAAGCTTCGGCATCGGCGTTGCCGTTCCGTTCGAAGAACTCGCCACCAACTCCGGCCTTCTCGACAGCTATCAGATTTTGCTTGAAGCCGTCGGCCTCTCCGCCAGCGCCATCACCGCCATCATTACCGTCGTCGCCTGCTTCTTCCTCTACACTCTTGTCGCCAATATCTCTTCTTGGCAATTCGGCGTTTACTCCGTCACGGCTTATGCCGCCAAAGATGGCATCTTCCCGAAGTCTTGGGCTAAGACCAACAAAAATGGCGTCGCTACCACTGTCTCTCTCTGGACTAGCATCATCGCCGCCATCCTTTCCGTCGCTGGCATTATTCTTGCCTACGTCTTCCCCGAAGCCGAAGAACTTACCAACATGTTCTGGGCCTTCTTCGATCTCTCGCTCTTCTGTCTCCTCATCGGCTACATCCCCATGTTCTTCGCTTTCATGAAGCTCCACAAAAAAGGCGTTCAAGAAAAGAACGGCTACTGGATCAAAGGTGGCGCTGGCAAGATTGCTCTCTTTGGCATCATTCCAGTGATTATGCTTCTCATCTCCCTCTTCTTCACACTCATCCCAGAGTTTGACCTAGAAGCCATTATGGACAACAAAATCCTCATCATCAGCTCCGTCGTCTGCATTATCATCGGCGAAGTTCTCGTCTGGAATGCCAGCAAGAAAGATGAAGCAAGAAAGGCTCTCCGCCGTGCGAATAAACGATAGGACCCCCAAAGGAGACGGTTTTTACATGCCGTCCGAACTTAGCGAACACGTCGCAACCTATCTGCTCTGGCCTGAACGCCCCGACAACTGGCGGGGCGGGGCCAAGCCCGCGCAACACGCGTTCGTTGAGGTTGTCAAGGCCATCGCCAAGCACGAACCTGTTGTCCTCGGCGTCAACGAAAGCCAATACGCTCACGTCCTCGGCATGAACCTAGAAAACGTCCATGTCGTCGAAATCAGCAACAACGACTCCTGGATTCGCGACACCGGCCCGACTTTCGTGATTAACGGCGAAGGCGAACTCCGCGGCGTCGACTGGAAGTTCAACGGTTACGGCGGGCTTTACAACGGGATTTACTTCCCGTGGGACTTCGACGACCAAATCGCCGCTAAAGTCTGCGCCATTGAAGGTGTCGACCGCTACCGCACTGACAACTTCGTTCTCGAAGGTGGCTCCGTCCACAGTGACGGCGAAGGCACGCTTCTCGTCACCGAAGAAACCTGCCTCGACAAAGGTCGCAACCCCGACTTGTCCAAAGAAGAAATTGAAAAATATCTCCTCGACTACTGCGGTGCGGAAAAAGTCCTCTGGCTTCCCTACGGGATCTACAAAGACGAAGATACCAACGGCCACATCGACAACATCTGCCAATTCGTCGCTCCCGGCAAGGTCGTCCTCGCCTGGGAAGACAACGAACAGGACCCACAACACGAACGTAGCAAAAAAGACCTCGAATATCTCGAGTCCGTCACTGACGCTAAGGGCCGCAAGCTGGAAGTCATCAAAATCCACGTCCCGAACCCCATCACGATTACCAAGGAAGAATCCGAAGGCGTTGATGTCGTCGAAGGCACCTTCCCACGCAACGAAGGCGACCGCCTCCCGGCCAGCTATATTAACTATTATAACTGCAATGGCGCCGTGATTTTGCCGATTTTCAACGACGAACATGACCAAGCTGCCATCAACATCTTGCAAGATTGCTTCCCCGACAAAACGATTGAAACGGTTTACGCCCGCGAAATCCTTCTCGGTGGCGGCAACATCCACTGCATCACTCAACAAGTACCAAAGGCCTAACAAGCATGTGCGAGCGGGGAGATAGTCTCGTCTCGCCGACAACACGGAGGTTACGACCGAGTATTAAGGCGCGACGCCCGTAACGACGGGCCGTCGCGACCTGTGTCGGCGAACGAGCTATCGACCGCAAGCGAGCATGCTCTTTTTGTATTTTGTATGCTATAATATACTTATGCTTAAATACGATGGCCCAATAGTTTTAGTAGTCATGGACGGCGTCGGGCTGGCCCCCGACGGCCCCGGCAACGCCGTTAAACTCGCCCACACCGAATTCTTAGACAAAGTTAGCAAAGAATACCTCAACATCCCTCTCGCCGCTTCCGGCGAAGCTGTCGGCATTTTGAAGGGCGACATGGGCAACAGCGAAGTCGGCCACAACGCCCTCGGCTCTGGCCAAATCATCAAACAGGGAATCGCCAGCATCGAAGACTCCTTCAAAACCGGCCAAATCTGGGACAGCAAAGCCTGGACAAAAATCATCGCCAATGTCAACCAAAACCACTCCACTCTCCACTTCTCTGGCATCTTCTCCGACGGCAACATCCACGCCAACATCGCCCACCTCGAAAAAATGATTATCATGGCCAACGCTCAAAACGTCGCCAAAATCCGCATCCACCTCGTCTTTGACGGTCGCGACGTCCCGCCCCAAAGCGAACCCAAATACATCAACCGTCTCGAATCCTTCCTCAAACCCTTCAACCTCCAAGGTCGCGACTATCGCATCGCCTCTGGCGCTGGCCGCATGGTCGCCGTCTCCGACCGCTACGAAAATGACTGGCCGATGGTCAAAAAAGGCTGGGATATGTTCCACGGCTCCGCCGAAAACCATTTCCACTCCGCCACTGAAGCCATCGAGACCTTCCGAAAGCAAGACTCCAAAATCCAAGACCAATACCTCCCGCCTTTCGTCGTTGTCGACGATAGCGACCAGCCCGTCGGCCCAGTTCAAAAAGGTGACAGCTTCATCTACTATGATTTCCGCGCCGACCGCGCCATCGAAATCGCCCAAGCCTTCACCTATATCGACTTCCCATATTTCGACCGCGGCAATTATTCGCCTGATGATATAGTCTTTGCCGGCATGACCGAGTACAACTCCGACACCCATGTCCCCGAACTCCAGCTCGTCCCCCCCGTCCAAATCCACGACCCCCTCAACCAATTCCTTGGCCGGAACGGCATCTCCCAGCTCGCCGTCTCAGAAACCGTCAAATTCGGCCACGTCACTTACTACTTCAACGGCAACAGCTACGACAAAGCCGAAAAAGAAGACCACATCAAAATCGACTCCGACACTCTCCCCTTCGACACTCGCCCCTGGATGAAGTCCGCGGAAATCACCGACGCCGTCATCGACCACATCGACCAATACCAATTCATCCGCCTCAACTTCCCCGGCGGCGACATGGTCGGTCACTTCGGCGAACTCGAACCCACCATCGTGGCTACGGAAGCCATCGACCTCCAACTCCAACGCCTCGCTAAAAAAGTCGACGACCTCGGCGGCATGATGCTTATCACCGCCGACCATGGCAACGCCGAAGAACTCCTCGACGAAAAAAATCAGCCCAAAACATCTCATACCACGAATAAAGTCCCCTGCATTTTCTATGACAACACCGAAAATCGCACCAAATATGTCATAAATGATATATTAGACCCCGGCCTCTCCAACGTCGCCGCCACTATCGCCACTCTTCTCGGCCTCAAAAATCTGCCGAAGTCTTGGCGAGAATCGCTAGTTGTTGTAAAATAGCGAAAGACAAACTAAACGGAGGTTCTCTCATGCCCATCACAAAAGCTATTATCCCAGTTGCGGGTTGGGGGACACGACGCCTCCCCATCACTAAAATCATCGAAAAATCCATGCTTCCGGTCGGCAACCGCCCGCTCGTCGACTACTCCGTTCAAGAACTCATCGCCGCCGGCGTCACCGACATCTACATGGTCATCAGCAACGTCGAGCCTTGCCAAGTCCGCGAATTCTACAAAGACAACGTCGCTCTCAACCTCTATCTCGAAGCCCGCAACAAACAAGACCGCCTTGCCCTCGCCAAAACCCTCCCGGAAAACGTCAAAATCCACTATGTCTCCCAAGACCCTTCCAGCAAATACGGCACCGCCGTCCCTGTCGCCATGGTCGCCGAAGAATACAGCCTAAACGAACCCGTCTTCGTCTTCATGGGCGACGATTTCATCTGGAACCCAGGCGGCGAATCTTCGGCCGAATCGCTCCTCAAAGCCGTTAAGTCCGACGACGAATCCGCCCTTCTCGGCATCACTAAGCCCGAAGCTGCCCTCCTCAACGGTGGCGCCCTCACCATCGAAAACGAAAAAGTTGTCAAAATTACCGAAAAACCCAAACCAGACCAAGTCACTGGCCTCGCCTCGGTCAGCAAATACATCGTCTCCCCCTCTCTCATGCAAGAAATCATCAACTACGTCCATGCTAACGACTTCGGCCCGCTCGACCAAGAATACATGATTACCGACCCCTTCGCGACCTATATCAAAAAAGGCGGCATCATGCGCGCCGCCAAAACCGACGGCGAATATCTCGACGGCGGTAGCCTCGACGGTTGGGTTCACGCCAATAATGTCGTCTGCGGCCAAAAATAACCACAGCAAATAACGGAGGCAAAATGGCTAAAAACAGGGCAGAATACACTTGCACCGAATGTGGCATGACCTTCGCCAAATGGCTAGGCCAATGCTCCAACTGCGGCTCTTGGAATACGCTCGTCGAAACCATCCCCATCGCCAGCGCCGAGGGCAAAAACGCCCTCGCTGGCGCCAAAGTCTCCGGCAAAAAACTCGACTACGTCAATATCAAAACCATCGTCCCCTCCGACGCCAAAGAACGCCTCAAGACTCCATTCAAAGACCTCGACACCGTCCTTGGTGGCGGCTTTCTCAAAGGCTCGGTGACTTTACTAACCGGTCAACCGGGCATCGGCAAGTCCACTCTCCTCATGCAAATCTGCTCCTTCATCTCCAAAACCCATAACGTCCTCTACGTCTCCGGTGAGGAATCTGCCGGCCAGGTCAAGCTTCGCGCTGTCCGCCTCGGCGCCGAATCCGACAAACTCAACTTCGCCTCGTCGACCTCTGGCAACGACATCGCCAAGACCATCGAATCTGCCGAATTTGACTTCGTTGTCGTCGACTCCATCCAAACTCTCTCCCTCGCCGAAATCTCCTCCGCCCCTGGCGGCGTTTCCCAAGTTACCAACTGCGGCAACCTCATCATCCGCGCTGCCAAAGCCACCGACACTGCCGTCGTCATCGTCGGCCACGTCACTAAAGAGGGAACCTTGGCCGGTCCGAAAGTCCTCGAACACCTCGTCGACGTCGTCGTCAACTTTGAAGGCGACCGCTACGGCGGCTTCAAAACCGTCCGCGCCGTCAAAAACCGCTTCGGTTCCACGTCCGAAGTCGCCATTTTTGAAATGGCCAACTCCGGCCTCAAAGAAGTCCAAAATCCCTCCGCCGCCCTCCTCGCCGAACGCCAAAACACTGACGGCTCCATCATCCTCGCCACTTTGGAAGGCACCCGCCCCCTCCTCGTAGAAATCCAAGCCCTAGCATCCAAAACCACCTTCGGCTACCCCAACCGCACCGCTTCCGGCTTCGACCTTAACCGCCTCAAGCTCCTCATCGCCGTCCTCGAACGCCGCACCAAGCTCAAACTCGGAGAACAAGACATCTTCGTCAACGTCGTCGGTGGCATGAAACTGAACGACTCTGGCGCCGACCTCGCCGTCTGCCTCGCCATTGCCTCTGCCGTCGCTGGCCGCAAACTCGACGAATCTTACGTCGTCTTCGGCGAAGTTGGCCTCGGTGGAGAGATTCGCTCCGCCTTCCGCCCCGACCAACGCATCGCCGAAGCTAAAAAACTCGGCTTCACTCGCGCCATCGCCCCTGCAACCATCAAAGACCCGTTCGTCATCCCCGTCAAAGACCTTCGCCAAACCCTAATCACTCACGTCAAATAACATGATTAGAGCGCGTGCCAAATCCGCGACGCTCACCCCTGTAATAACAGAGAAGGACTTTTTATGCGCATTTTAGGCGTTGACCCCGGCACCGGCATCTGCGGCTTCGGCGTCCTCGAAGTGCGTAAAAAGGGCGCCCCGGTTTTAATCGACTCCGGCGCCATCACCACCCCGCCCCACACCCCGCTGAGAGACCGCCTGCTCGACATCTACAATTCGCTCCATGAGATAATTGAAGAAGACCACCCTGACTGCATCTCCATCGAAAAACTCTTCTTCATGCAAAACATCACTACTGGCATCTCCGTCGCCGAAGCCCGCGGTGTCGTCATACTCGTCGCCGCCCAAGCCAACCTCCCAATTTTTGAATATTCGCCTAATGAGATAAAAAAAGCCATGACCGGCTACGGCCACGCCGACAAAAAACAAATGCAGGAAATGGTGCGCGTCTACCTTAAAATGGACGAGGTAATTAAGCCCGATGACGCCGCTGACGCCGTCGCCGCCGCCATCGTCCACAGCATGATGTCCCGCGTCAACTAAAAATCTTTTAATCTTTTTTAAGCTTCCGATGCCATAATAACACCATGTTCAGAAATATGTTAAAACGTAGCTGGCTCTCCATTAAACGCAAGCTCGGCCGCACCATTATATTAACCCTAATCTTCTTCATGATGGCAAACCTCGTCCTCGCCGCCTTCATCGTCAAGTCCGCCGTCTCCGCCCAGATGAACTACGCCAAGTCCACCCTCGGCGGCACCGTCTCCGTCCAAGCCGACATGGACACCATCCGTAAAAACCAAGAAACCGAAATGAAAAACGGCGGCAACCCGAGCGAAATGTTCAAAGAAATGAGCCGCCCCAGCATAGACGTCGAAACCGCAAACAAAATCGTCTCCACCTACGCCAACTACATCAAAGACTATTCTTACGAAATCTCCGTCTCGGCCAACTCTTACAGCTTGGAAACCGTAGAAACTAAAAGCTTCAACGACGGCAAAGGTGGCAATATGCAGAATATGCCAGGCATGCCCGGCATGGACTTCATGAACGGCACCTCCGACGCCGACGCCACGCTCGACACTAACATCACCATCACCGGTGTCAACGCCTACGCTTACATCGACGGCGTCAGTGACGAAACCATCACCATCAAAGACGGCACCTACTTCGACGAATCCTCAACTGACTCCGCCATGATTTCTTACGAATTTGCCGAGCTAAACTCCCTCAAAGTCGGTGACACCTTCAAACTTAAAAACGCCTACACCGAAAAATCCGTCACCCTCACAGTCATCGGCATCTACGACACCTCCGCCACCCGCGCCGACGCCAACACTATCTACATGAACACCGAAACCGCCGCCAAGTTCTTCGACACCGAAACTTACAACAACGGCAACTACGCCGTCGGTAACGTCAAATTCTACATGGTTAGCTCCGACCTCGCCGACGAATTTGTCGAAAAGGTCAACTCCGCCTTCACCGAACTCTCCGAGAACAACCTCAAATTCGCCGTCGACACTTCCGAATACGACCAACTCGCCGGCTCCATCGAATCCGTCGGCGGCTTCGCGGACACCATCCTCATCATCGTCATCATCGCCGCCGTCATCATCATTACTCTCATTGTCACCATCAACGTCAAAGACCGTCGCTACGAAATCGGTGTTCTCATGTCGCTCGGCGCATCAAAGAAAAACATCATCGGCCAAATTGCCACCGAGCTTCTCATCGTTGGCACCATCGGCTTCGCGGCCGCCAGCATCACTGGCGCCGTCTTCGCCCAAACTCTCGGCGACAGTATCATCGCCGGCCAAACCAGCGCCTCATCCCAACAATCCGAACAAAACTTCGGCCGCCCCAGCGCCATGATGGGCATGCCTGGACAACCTACCGACTCCAAAAACAATTCCAAAAATTCCAACAACATACCCAACCTGCCGAGCGATGCACCAACCAACATGAAAGACGTCCTCGCAGACAACCGCGCCAGCCAAAAAATCGAACTTAACATCAACGCCGAACCGCTCGACTACCTCCTTCTCTTCGTCACTGGCTACGCCGTCATCCTCCTCGCCCTCATCCTCCCCTCCGCCAGTATCATGCACTACCAACCAAAAGAAATCTTAGCCGGAAAGGAATAACCATGGCCACTAAACCCTCCTCAAAACCCAACACCCTCACCATCGAACACCTCTCATACAGCTACCAAAACGGCGACCGCACCCAGATCATCTTAAACGACATTAGCGCCGAGTTCAAATCCGGCAAGGTTTACGCCATCGTCGGCGAATCTGGCTCCGGCAAGACCACCTTCCTCAGCCTCATTTCCGCCCTCGACAAGCTCCAATCTGGCGACATCAAATACAACAACAAAAGTCTGCGCGAAATCACTGGCCAAGAGTTCCGCCTTAAATACGTCAACATCGTCTTCCAAAGTTACAACCTCATCAAATACATGACCGCCGCCGAAAACATCGAGGTCGCCTCCGACTTTGACGGCCGCGAAATCGACCCCACTAAATACCTCGAAAAAGTCGGCCTCACCGCCGAAGAAGGCAAACGTCTCGTGGGCAAACTCTCCGGCGGCCAACAACAACGCGTCGCCATCGCCCGCGCCCTCGCCTCCAACTCGCCTATCATCATGGCCGACGAGCCAACCGGCAACCTCGACGAAGACACCGAAGCCAGAATCATCGACCTCTTCCGCGACCTTGCACACAAAGACCACAAAATCGTCATCATCGTCACCCACTCCCGCCGTGTCGCCGACCGCGCTGACGCCGTCTTCACCCTCCGCCGCGGCCAACTCAGCTAACTTCGTGCTATAATCATCTCATGATTTCCCACATTAAAGGCATTATCGAAGAAAAGTTTAACAACAGCATCACGGTCGACGCAGGTGGCATCGGCTACGAAATCGTCGTCTCTGCCCTCGACTTCGACAACTTAAACTTAAACGACCACATCAAAATCTACACTTACCACAAAATCTCCGAAACCGACGAGGCACTTTATGGCTTCACTAGCCTCGCTGCCAAAAAACTCTTCGAGCTCCTCATCTCCGTCAACGGCATCGGCCCTAAGGCGGCGATGTCCATCCTTTCTCTCGCCTCCCCCGAAGAAGTCCGTAACGCCATCGCAAACGCCGACTCTGCTTTCGTCTCCAAGGCCGCCGGCGTCGGCAAAAAATCCGCCGAACGCGTTATCGTTGACCTCTCCGACAAAGTCGGTCTCCCCACCCACTTCGGCGCCACCATTGTCAAATCGAAAGAACAAAAGCCAGAATCCGACGAAGCTCTCGACGCCCTCATCGCCCTCGGCTTCCCGCTCAAAGAAGCCACCCTCGCCCTCGAACACATCGACCCCGCCCTCCCCGTCGAACAAAGAATACGTCTTGCACTCAAGAAGTAAATATGATACAATACACGTAATTGTCTAATAAAGGTTAATAAAATGAGTTTTTCTATCTTACAAAAAATCGGTGAAGCCCAGAAAAAACCTGCCGTCGTCGACGTTCGCCCCGGCGACACCGTTAAGGTCACCCAAAAAATCAAAGAAGGCGAAAAGTTCCGCTCCCAGATGTTCGAAGGCGTCGTGGTTCGCGCCGACCACAAAGAATCCCACACCGCCCGCATTGTCGTTAGAAAAATCGCCTCTGGCGTCGGCGTGGAAAAATCTTTCTTACTCCACTCCCCGCTCGTCGAAAAAGTTGAAGTCGTTCGCCGCGCTAAAGTTCGCCGCAACAATTTAAGCTACCTCCGCGCCCGCTCTGGCAAGTCCGCTCGCCTCGAAGGTAAAGATTTCGACCGCACTGCCGTCAACACGCTAGCCGAGCCCGCCGAGCCCGCCGCATAACTTTTAAGAAAAACTCATCACGCCCAAGCCGAACCACTTGGGCGTTTTTCTTGCCATAACCGTCACAAAGACTTATAATAAGCTTATGGAAAATGGAGGTCCCGAACCGCCCGCAGATTATGGCAGGCTCCCGCGCCACAAGGCCCACACCGCCAAAAGCTCGCGCTTGCAAATCATCCTCAACTTTTTGCTCTTCATCTTCTTTGCCGGCACCGTTTATGCTGGCTACCAAGCCTACCACAGCTCTTACGTCGAGCTTAAACTCATCGGCAACAAAACCTTCGACTTTTCTGATGGCGAAAGCGAATTCAAAGAACCCGGCTTTGTCGCTCACTACTGCGTTTTCTCCAGCTGTCATGACCTTAGCGATAGCGTCATCGTCGAAAGCCCTAACCTAGACGACATCAAAAATCACGTCATCGGCGACTACGAAATCTCTTACACGCTCAATTATCTCGGTGAAACTCACACCGACTCTCGCGAAATCATCATCCGTGACATTACCCCACCCGCACTCACCCTAAACGGCCCAGAGAACATCGGCCTCTACGTCGGCCAAACTTACGAAGAACCTGGCTTCTCCGCTCTCGACACGCACGACGGCGACCTTACCGCATCTGTTGTGGCCGAAGGCAGTGTCGACACTTCTCATTTCGGCGTCTACACTCTCAACTACCAAGTCGCTGACGCCGCCGGCAACACCTCCGAAAAATCTCGCCGTGTCTTCGTCTATAACTACGCCGCCTTCACCTCCGAGCCTATCGCCACCTTCGACGCACTCCGCGACTACATCATTAACAACGGTTGGGACATTAGCTTCGGTTTCAAAAACTTCGATAAAAACATCGAATACGCCTTCCAGCCCGACAAGCCTTATTATGGCGCTTCGCTCGTCAAAACTATCGACGCCGTGTATGTCTACGACCACTTTGGCGGCCCTCGCACCGCCAGCGAACGTGGCCTCGTCACTAACGCCATCACTTACAGCAACAACTCCGCCCACCTCGCCCTCGCCTCCAGCCTTGGCCTCGCCAACCTCCGCGACTACGCCGACTCTATCGGCATGACTCACCACCTCCGCGGCTCCATCTATTACAGCGACACCGAAGCCTTCTGTGACACCACCGTTGCCGACCAACTCGCCGAGTGGTCTAAACTCTACGAGCTCATCAATAACCCCTCCTACGGCGAAGACCTCAAACATTACTTCATCAACAACTACTGGGACAACCTCAGCTTCCCAGGAAGCCCCACCCATATGTATAAAAACGGACTCTATGGCAACAACTACCACGAATCCGGCATCATGTTCTCCAGTAGCCCCTTCTTTATGACTTTCCTCTCCACCGAAGGTTGGCGCTGGAATATGATTTACATCATGCAAGACCTCGCCGAACGCACCTATCTTATCAACGAAACCCTCTAATTTGTAGTAATATATATAATATATATGGCGATTTTGGGAATTGACGAAGTTGGCCGCGGGCCTTGGGCTGGACCGCTCATTATCGGCGCGGTCATTTTACCAAAAGACACGGCAGGGAACTACCCTGCCTGGGTCGAACCCCTCATCGACTCCAAAAAACTCTCCGCTAAAAAACGCGAAGCTTACGCAAACACCATTTTAGAAAATGCCTCCGCCACCGGCCTTGGCTGGGTCTCTAGTCAAGAAATCGACCAGTTCGGCCTCGCCGAAAGTTTGCGCCTCGCCACTCGCCGCGCCGTCGAGATAATCAAACAACAAAAAGCCCCCTTCACCGAAATCATCATCGACGGCACTCAAAACTTCCTCAGAGGCACCAGCTTAGAAAACTACGTCACCACTCTCAAAAAAGGTGACCTCCTCATCAAAGAAATCTCCGCCGCCTCCATCATCGCCAAGGTCGCCCGCGACCGCTACATGACCGAACTCGCCCAAAAATACCCCGAATACGACTTTGATAAACACGTCGGCTATGGCACCGCCACGCACAAATCGGCTCTAGAAAAATACGGCCCCTGCCCCGAGCATAGGCTTAGTTTTGGTCCGGTTAAAGAACAGTTTAATAGTTCTTCGGAGACATTGCGCAGCTTACGAGCGAGCGATAGGGCGAGACACCCGCAACGGCGGGCTGGCTCGACCCGTGTCGACGAAGAATCTATTAACTGTTCTTGTCCTACTACAAAGCAGCTCGGCGACCGCGCCGAAAACCTCGTCGCCGATTACCTAAAAGCCCACGGCCACCGCATCGTCGCTCGTAACCACAAAACCAAGTTCTACGAAATCGACATCGTCTCGACCAAAGGCGACAAAATCTACTTCACAGAAGTCAAATACCGCAAAAACTCCTACCGTGGCACCCCGCTCGACATCATCACCAAGAAAAAACTTCAACAAATGACCTTCGCCGCTAGAGCCTTCCTCAAATACCACCAAGACTTAGCCTCAAACTACTCCCCGCTCCTCGCCGCTGGTCTCGTCTCTGGCTCAAACTTCCACTTCGACGATTGGTTCACACTCAACTAACCAAAAGACGCAGAAAAAATCCCCCTGGAACCAGGGGGATACTTTTTTCTCCGAAAAAAGTATCGTAATAACTTATTCGGAAAAAGGGTTGGTTAGAAAAGAAAGTTGCATCACAGGTATTGTGCCGCAATACGCGCCGCAAGCGACCGAGTCACTTCTTTGACCGTAAAGGAAACAACGACCACATTGGGATGATTTGCCAGTCTCGCTGCGGCATGAACCAGTCCATTGTTGTTGGGTGCCAGGTGCCGATTCGTCACCTGCGTTGGGTCGCCCGCCACAATGACTTTGGAATAGTCTCCTGTCCGCCCGACCAACTGCTTAATTTGGTATCGCTCAGTGTCTTGCGCTTCATCGATAACATAAACTCGGTTCGGCAGAGTTCGCCCGCCCATGCGCACAATCGAATCGTATTGAATGAATTTGTTGTTGATTTTGTCTTCAAAATCCTTCGACGCGCGCGCAAACGGGCTAAGCTTCTCGTTACTATCAGCATAGTGTCGCTGGATGATTTCAATCATATTATCCTCAAACGACATCGCATTCGCTCGCGCTTTCGCCGTCGCATCACCGGGCAAGTAGCCGGTATCGGCACCAAGCGCCGGATCATGCGGACAAACGAAGATTCGTTCCTGCGGAGCGTCGCTATCGACGAAGCAAGAATAATACGCGAAAGCGGCAGAGAGATAAGTTTTGCCAGTACCAAGCGCACCGAGCACAACTACAATCGGCGCTTCGTCCCACGGAGTCATCAAAGCTTCGACCATCATCGCCTGCCCAGCGTTTCGCGGGTAAATCCGTTTCGGATTATCGCCACCATGAATATCACGATATTTGAGCGGCACGAGCATATTCTCGCACGGATCCATTCGCCCGATATTGCGGAACGATCGATCGTTCATCTGATAGAAATCGCTTTCAAACTCAACGAATTCATGTGGTTTCAACGGCGGTTCTTCGGGGAACAAATCCCCAAATTCTGCTGGCGTGATTTTGTGGTTTGAACACCAAAGACTCGATGCCTCATACGGCAATTTCAACTTTCTCCGCCCAGTATATGTCTCGTTAGAGATGAACGCGACGTCGATGTTTGCCATCACCGTCTTACCAGACAGATAGCTATCACCCGTCAGCACCGCCAGAGAATCATGTGAAATGCGCTGATGCCCAAACGGTAATTTTACCAATTTTTGGCCTTCGCTGGTCAGCAGGTATTTTGCCGTCAGAATCGTCTGCTGAGATGCGCTTTCTGGGTCGAAACGCGGATCCGTTGTGTCATAGCGATAGGGAATTACCTGTGCTTCCATCCCATTATAGAACGTAGCACAACCCTTCTCGCTCTCGCAGGACATCACGAGAATCCTGTTGATGTTGGTCATGAGCGCCGTTGAATTCTTACCGCGAGCCGTATAATCCTGCTCCTTGCTGAACAGTTTCAACTGGTCAAGATAGAATTCGGGAATAAACATCCGTCCGCACTTTGCTTCGATTTCCTCGCCTTTCTCAGGCTTCAGCTCAATCAAGTTCGGCTCGCTGATGAGAGCATCAAGTCCGGGCACCAAGAACTCGTGGTAGGTTCTTCGCTCTAAGCTCGTCATGGCAATCCCTCCTTTTCTAACTTGGAAATTTACTAGACTTAGACGAATCAACATCGCCCAGCGGTCCTTAAAAACATTTTAGCAAAACCCTAGATTTTTGAAAGCAAAAGCTATATAATATATGCATATGCGTTTAGGGTCTAAGCAATTTGGGAGGTTCCGCGCTACTATTGCCAACCTTCCGCACAATAAAAAAGTTTTCATTCCGACTTTGACGCTCCTTCTAGCTGGTCTCACCGTCGGCATTTTCACCGTCGTCCGTGCCATCACTAACACCGGCGACGTCACTTACATCGCCCGCAAAGCTAATTCTCACGCCATCTACTACGGCGTCATCCCCGAAAACGCCAACCAATCATGGAACACCAACTGGTATACCGTCACCAACACCACTCAAAACACAACCCACGACGCTATGTGCATGCAGGCTTCCCGCCATCAACCCGGGGGCACTGGCATCGCTTATACCGGCGACTCGTCTATCAAATACATCATGCTGGCTACCGTCCCCAGCTATTCTGCCGCCGGCACTACCGACTATTACACTAACTTTGCCAACTGGTTCGCTCAAAATTACAGCGATGGCACCTACAGCGGTTGGCAAGCCGCCATGCGCAGTATTCGTAATCTCGCCAAGAACGATACTGGTGTCGTCTACGACGGCGGCGATTCGGGAATCTCCGACACCGACCGCATCTTCGCTATCGGCCACATGCTAGTCAGCGGCATCTACGACGCTCCTAACTCTCCAGACAATTACTACGCCCTCAACGCCACCGATATTGCTAACCTCGGCACTATCGAAGGCTACATCAATTCATACTTCGGTAGCCTTTCAACTGATCCGGCCGACGAATACGAAACTTATCGCACCTGGGTTGATGCCGAAACTCAGACTGTCGGCTGGCTCGAATACAAAGGCGCTTCCACCCCCGTTTCCACCTCGATTCGCCTTCGCAAATACGATACCAACGATAACCCTCTCGCCGGCGCCACTTTCGCCGTCTATTACACCGACAGCACTGGCGCTCTCCTCGGTCTTGTCGGCTCCTACACTACCGGCTCCGACGGCTTTACCCCCTGCATCACCCTCGACAACAGCTATGCTAACAACGGCACCATCGACATCAAATTCCAAGAAACCGACGCACCTGCGGGCTACAAGCTAGACAGCACCCTGTCGCCCGAGGCCGTCGCCGTCGGCTCGGATTGTTCTAGCGACTGGATTCGCACTCTAGACAACGAACGTGTCGCCGCCGGCTACATCAAAATCAAAAAAGTCGATGCCGAGGACTCTTCGCGCCTCTCCATTGGCTCCGCCACTATTGTCGGCGCCAAGTATTGCGTTTACGACTCCGCTCACAGTTGTGCTAACCCTAATACCACCATCACTATCGGTGCCGACGGCACTGGTACCTCCACTGCTCTTTCCGAAGGCACTTACACCATCCAAGAGTCCGACACCCCATCCGGATACCTGCTCTCCGCTGCCACTCAGTCCGCTACCATTTCCGCCAGCGACGACGGCCGCACTATCGACCTCTCCAGCACTCCTTTTTCCGACACGCTCATCAAGGGCAAAATCAGCTTCACTAAGACCGGCTACGAAGTCTCCGACTCTGGCGCCATCTCTCAGCGTGGCCTCGCCGGTGTTTCTTTTATCGCCACCAACAAAAGCGACAGCTCCATCACTTACACCATCGGCCCCACCGCCTCCGACGGCTCTATCACTAGCCCAGACATGGTTTACGGCAACTACACCGTCACCGAAGTCCGCAGTAGCGCCAACAGCGCCTATAGCCTCATCAGCTTCGACGCCTCCATCGCCAGCGCCACCACCGTCAATCTCGGCACCAAACAAGACGAACTTCTCGACAGTCCAGAAATCTCCACTATCGCCCGCAACACTAATTCTACTTTCGAAAACCCCAGCAAAGAACTCGAAATCTCCGCCTCAGCCAGCGTTACCGACCGCATCACTTGCAGTGGTCTTCAAAATGGCGCCCAATACAAACTCGAAGGCGAACTTTGGGATATCGCCGCCAACACTCCAGCTCTAACTTCCAGCGGTGCCAGTGTCACTGGAGCCAGTGTCTTTAGTGCAAACGCTAACGGCAGTTGTGGTAATCTCGACATGGTTTTTGTTACTTTCCCCAGCCAAAACTACACCAACAAAACTCTTGGCATCAAACAAACTCTTTACAAAAACAACGGCACTTCTTCCAGCCCCGATTGGGTGCGACTTCTCATCCACAACGACAATCTTTCCGACCCCGACGAACAAGTAACGGTTAAAGAATTCCAGATTTCTACCCTCGCCACCACCGAGCACCCAAATAACAAACTCCTCGCCGTCGGCACCGTCAAGATTAAAGATACTATCAGCACCACCAGCTTTATCAACGGCCAAACTTACACCATCGAAGGCATCGTTAAGACCTCCTCCGGCGCTACTGTCGCCACCGATTCCATTAGCTATAATATGACCGCCGCCACCGGCACCAGCATCTCCACTGACCTCAATTTTACTTTTGATTCCACACCTTACGTCGGCCAATCTCTTTCTATTACCGTCACCGCCACCGCCCCTGGCGGTTACGACCTCACGCATGAACCTCCCGCCGACGGTAGTGAAACCGTCACAGTCGTCCGGCCAGAAATTGGCACCTCCGCTGTCAGCGGCCACGATACTTCCACTAAGGAACTGGAAATTGGCACCACTACCATCCAAGATACCGTCACCTATACCTACTCCGACCTTGTCCCTGGCGACCCATACACTGTCAAAGGCGAAGTTCACAAGCTCAACGCCGATGGCACTGATAGCGGCACTATCGTCTCCACCGCCACCAAATCCTTCACTGCCTCCGGTACTTCTAGCCAGACCGGTAGCGAAACCCTCACCTTCGACATCGACACCATTTCTGCTTGCACCACCAACAATAAGCTCATCACGCCCTGCAAGTTCGTCGTTTACGAATACATTTATTACGGCAACCATTCCTCTCCCTTCGCTAGCCACGCAAACCCGTCCGACTCCGCTCAAATCGTTTCCATCAAGCAACCTTCTATCTCCACTGTTGCTACCGACAAACAAAACAACAGCAAAACCCTCTCCATTGGCACTACTACCGTCATCGACAAAGTCTCTTACAGTGGTCTCGTCGCCGGCCAAACCTACATTCTCAAAGGCCAACTGGTCGACGTCGCTACCGGCGATGTCAAGGCAACCGCCATCGAAAGCTTCCCGGCCGCCGCTTCCTCCGGAACCGTCACCGTCGATAGCTTCAGCACCTTCGACACTACGCTCGACTTCAACCAATCACTCGGCAACAACCAAAAAACTTACGTCGTCTATCAACAGCTTTACTTTGGCGATATCGAACTCGTCTCCCATGCCGACTCAACTGATACCGACCAGCAAGTTCAGCTTGCCCCGCCCAAAATTCACACCACCGCCACCTATAAGACCGACGGCTCTCGCCTTCTGGGCGTAGGTGATGTCACCATCAAAGACTACGTCGACTACGAAGGGCTTGTCGCGGGCGAATACTATACTATCGTTGGCACCATCTTCGACCCCTCTACTGGCACTACGCTCGAAATCGACGGCGAAAGCATCGAAAGCACCAAGACTTTCAAGGCCAACACCAATGGCAAAGGCACTATCACCCTAGAAATCAACCTTAACACCGTCTCGCTCCAGGGCCACAAGTTCGTCGTCTACGAGCGCCTTTATCGTAGCTCTAGTAAACACGGCGACGGTCGCCTGCTCGACGTCCACGAAGAAGCCCTCGACGAAGGCGATCAAACCATCGGTGTCAAAACCGCCAAAATCGAAACCCTCGCCAAAGACAAATCCGACGACAACAACGTCATCGAACACCAAGCTAGCCAACACATCGTCGACACCGTTAGTTACGACGGTCTTCTTATGGGCGAAGAATACACCCTCTATGGCTATCTTTACGATAAAACTCATGGCACTCCTCTCCTCGACACCAACGGCCATCGCATCGAAGCCACCACTACCTTTACCACTTCCGACAAGCGTGACTCTGGCGAAATCGAGATGGAATTTGAAGTTGACGCCAGTAGTCTCCCAGGCGTAGAAATCGTCGTTTTCGAATATCTCTACTCTGGCGGTATCGTCCCCACTAATACCGACGGCACTCCCGACACCGAATCTGCTGTTACCAGCCACGAAGACCCCAACGATGCCGACCAAACCGTCCGCGTCGCCATGCGCGTCGGCACCACCGCCGCCGATGACTACGATGGCGATCAAACCGTTGGCGTCGGCCAAGTCAAAATTGTCGACAACCTCAAATACGAAGGCCTTACCCTCGGCGAAACCTACAAAGCCAAAGGTTGGCTCGTTCTCAAAGACACTGGCGAACCTCTCGATATCGTCAATACCATCACATTTGTCGTTGGTACTACTGGATTTGAAGAAACTACTGGCATCGCCAAAATCACCTTCGAGCTTGACACTCGCGAGCTAATCGGCCAAGACCTCGTCGTTTTCGAAGAACTTTACCATGTCGACGACAAAGGCGACGAAGAACTTGTCGCCAGTCACAAAGACCTCGACGACGAAAAACAAACAATCACCATCGCTACACCCAAAATCCATACCACTGCCACCGATAAGTCTGACGGCGACAAGGAACTCGCCAACGACACCGAAGCCATCATCGTCGACAAAGTCGAATATAGCGGCCTCGTCGCCGGCACTACCTACACCCTCCACGGCTACCTCGTTAGTAAAACCACCGGCGAGCGTATTACTGCCAGTGGCGTTACCGAAATCACCATCACTTTCGATGCCACCCGCGACGCCGGCACCGAAACCATGGAGTTCACTGTCGACACTTCCGGGCTTGCCGGTAAAGAATTCGTCGTCTTTGAAGAACTCTATATCGACGCCCTCATCGACGAAGACGACGAGACCGGCGACACTGATGACAACGATGACGACGAAGAAGACACCATCAGCAACACCAAAATCGCCGAACACAAAGACCTCGACGACGAAAACCAAACCGTCTGGGTCAAAGTCATCATCCCCAACACTGGCCTCTTCACCCGCCTCCTAGACGGCGCCAAGCAAACCGGCCTCCTCGTCATCATCGGCCTGCTCAGCGTCGCCGCCCTCGGCTTCTGGGGCTTCTCGCGCGTCAAGTCTCACCGCAAAATCAACTTCTAATCCACCAAATGCTATCTCTAGTGCGCCGTAAACGGCAAACGTCGCTCAAAATCACGATACACCATAAATTGCGCCCGCCGTCGCCTACGCCCTTGCCGTATATAATAAAGCCCTACCATTGCCACCACTGGTACATACCACAAAAACACCAACGGATTATCTTTTGGCATCTGCAAAATAAAACTAGTTTGCTCGGCAAAAAACTCCATCACCACCAAATGATAATCCAGTAACAACGTTGTGATTTTTACAACGACAAACCGCAACCAATCAAATAAGAACCACTGCGGCAACAACCCAACCCCGCCCACCAAGCACGTCAGCCCCATCGCCAAGGGAATTGTCGGCAGAATCAACAAATTCGCCACCACAGAAATTACCGAAATCGACCCAAAATAAAACATTAAAATTGGCGCGCACATCACCATCGCCGCCACGCTCGCCAGCATCATCTCGCCCAGCGCACTCGGCCTCCTTCGCCTTCGTTCGGCCGCCGAACTCCCCGCTCGTGCCCGTCCAAAGAAAAACTCCACCAAAATTGGCTCCAAAATCAAAATTCCCGCAAACGATGCAAACGACAGCAACCAGCCCAAATCTACAATATAAAGCGGATTTATCAGTAGCGTCATCGCCATCGCTATCAAAATCACTTGCCAAGCCTCCAGCTTTCGCCCCGCATACCAGCCCATTAGCGACAGCCCCGCCACAATCGCCGCCCGCGTAATACTCGCCGTCCACCCAATCAACTCGCCAAACAAAAACACAGCCACCAAACTATAAAACATCCCCGCAAACCGCGAGATTTTACCAAACCGCTTCTTGAAAAACTCCACGATAATCGCCAAATGCGTCCCGCTCGCCACCACCAAATGCGACAGCCCTACCGCCCTTAACATCTCCTTAGTGTCTTTGTCTAGGCCATCTTTCATACCGGCAAGATAAGCCATCCCCAACTTCGCTTCGCGTCCGCCTAGTGTCTCGTCAACGCTCTCCGCAAATCTATTCCGCACTTTTAGCGCCAAACCTTTCGGTTCCGCCTTTGCTAACTCGCGCTCACTCTCCGGCATTAGTGTTACCTTCACCCCCGCCATCACTACTATCCCCACCAAAGCCAAAGCTACGCTAATTCTCAATAACTTTTTACCCATATCAGCTAACATCTATGTTACAATAGTGGTATGCCAAAATCAAATGTTTCTCCCAAACCAGCACCCAAACGCTCCGCCGCCAAGGCCTCAAATTACGCACGCTCGCTCCTTTTCTTCACTTTTATTATTCTGCTCTGCTCCGCACTTTTTAACTCGTTCGTCAACACCAATCAAACTCGGCCAGAGGTTGTTCCGCTCAGCTCTGTTATCGCCCGCGCCAACGACCCCCTTGGCAACATCAAAAAAATCACCATCTCTGGCAATAAACTCCAAATCACCCTCAAAGACAAAGATTACCCCACTGAAGAATCCATCAAAGACCCTTCTGGCACTCTTTACGACCAAGGTCTCATTGATTACTGCGCTACCGTCGAAGACGAAGACGAAAAAACCGCTTGTCGCGCCAACTATCCCGTCATCGAATACATCGAGCCAACCGACATTTGGGGAACTATCATTGATGTCTCGCTCATTATCTTGCCAGTAGCTGCGCTCATTATCTTCTTCTCTTATATGATGCGCCAAGCACAAAACATGAACAGTCAAAACATTGGCTTTGGCAAGGCCAAGGCTCGCGTTTATGGCCCCGATAAAAAGCACGTTACCTTCAAAGACGTCGCGGGCAATGAATCCGCCAAACAAGACCTTCAAGAAATTGTCGACTTTCTCAAACACCCCAAAAAATACGGCGCCCTCGGCGCTAAAATCCCCCGCGGCGTCCTCCTCGCTGGCGATCCTGGCACTGGCAAGACCCTCATGGCTCGCGCCGTCGCTGGCGAAGCCAACGTGCCATTCTTCTCCATCTCTGGTTCCGAATTTGCCGAAATGTTCGTCGGCGTCGGCGCCTCTCGCGTGCGCGACCTCTTCCAAAAAGCCAAGAAAAACTCCCCCTCCATTATTTTCATTGACGAAATCGACGCCGTCGCTCACAAGCGCGACGCCCGCGGTGGTGCTGGCCGCGAAGATGAGCAAACTTTGAACCAAATTCTTGTCGAAATGGACGGTTTCGAAAACGAATCTGGCGTCATCGTTATCGCTGCCACTAACCGCGTTGATATGCTCGACAAGGCTCTCCTCCGCCCCGGCCGCTTCGACCGCCACGTCAACGTCACTCTCCCCGAACGCAAAGACCGCCTAGAAATCCTCAAAGTCCACTTCAAGGGCAAACCTATCGACGCCGGTCTCGACCTCGAAGCCCTCGCTGCTAAAACCGCCGGCTCTTCCGGTGCCGACCTTGCCAACATTGCCAACGAAGCCGCCATCACCGCCGCCCGCCTTGGCCACAAGGCCATCACTAACGGCGACCTCACCGAAGCTTTTGAGCGCGTCGCCATTGGACCCGAAAGAAAGTCCAAAGTCATGAACGACCACGAGCGCCAAGTTACCGCCTATCACGAAGCCGGCCACGCCATCGTCGGCCACGTCCTCCCCGACTCCGACCCTGTGCATAAAGTCACCATCATCCCTCGCGGTCGCACCGGCGGCGTTACTTGGTTCCTCCCGCCCGAAGACAAGAGCTACAAAAGCATCTACGAACTTAAAGACATCCTCGCTCGCGCCATGGGTGGCCGCATCGCCGAAAAACTCGTCTTTGGTAGCGAAGCTATCACCACCGGCGCCAGCTCCGACCTCCAAAACGTCGCCTCTCTCGCCAAAGAAATGATTGTCGAAGAAGGTATGGGTACTAAAACTCGCAACCTCGTCTTCCCATCCGAAGCCACCGGCTACTACACCATCCAAACCGGCAAGCCCTACAGCGAAAAAACCGCCGAACTCATCGACGAAGAAATCAAACAACTCTCCGCCGAAGCCGCCACTCGCGCCGAAGCTGTCCTTAAAGCCAACAAGAAAACATTAGATATTTTAGCCAAAGAGTTATTGGAAAAAGAGAGTTTAGAAGAGAAAGATTTAGAAAAAATATTAGCAGATACAGTATTGCCTAGCATAGCTAAGCTACATGATTAGGTTGAATAGGCCTTCTGCCGACAATGCGCAGCTTACGAGCGAGCGTTAAGGCGCGACACCCGTAACGACGGGCTGGCGCGACCTGTGTCGGCAAAGGGCTATCGACCTAATCATCAGATTATGGTATAATTACACTCATGGATTATCAGAAGTCTCTTGAACTCAAAAATTACTTAGGCAAAACCGTCACCGTCGCTGGCTGGGTCAACTCTCGTCGCGACCACGGCGGCCTTATCTTCATCGACCTGCGCGACTTCGAGGGAATTATCCAGCTCGTCGTCACTCCTGACACGCCTGATAGCTTCCATCTCGCCGAATCCGTCCGCGACGAATACGTCCTCCGCGCCACCGGCAAAATCCGCAATCGTGCCCCCGAACTTAAAAACCCCAACATCCCAACCGGCGACATCGAACTTGTCGTTGACGCGCTCGAACTTCTGAACCGCTCCGACACTCCGCCCGTCAACACCCACGACGAAGGCACCGAATCTGGCGAAGACCTCCGCCTCAAATACCGCTACCTCGACCTTCGTCGCCCCTCGATGCAACACCTACTCAAAGAACGCTCGCGCTATTACAAATACCTCCGCAACTTCATGTATGATGCGGGCTTTACCGAAGTCACCACCCCTATTCTCGCTAATTCCTCCCCCGAAGGTGCGCGCGACTTCCTGATTCCGTCTCGCCTCCACCCCGGCCAATTCTACGCCCTCCCACAAGCCCCGCAACAATTCAAACAACTCCTCATGGTCGGCGGTATCGAAAAATACTTCCAAATCGCCCCCTGCTTCCGCGACGAAGACCCCCGTGCTGACCGTCTCTACGGCGACTTCTACCAACTCGATTGCGAAATGTCCTTCGTCGAAGACGGCGAAATCGTCCGCCAAACCACCGAACCTTTAATCAAACAACTTGCCACCGACTTTGCGGGCAAAAAGCTCGTCCTCCGCAGTGAACCCGCCAAACAATTCCTCAAAAAAGGCGAAACCATCCCCCGCCTCCCCTACACCTTCGCTATGAACACTTACGGCGTCGACAAGCCCGACCTCCGCTATGGCATGGAACTCATCGAACTCACCGACGTCTTCAAAGACACTGACTTCAAAGTCTTCAAGCAACCTTGCGTCAAAGCCATCTGTGTCAAGGGCGGCGCCAGCCTCACCCGCTCCCAAATCGACACCTTCACCGAACAGGCGCGCAAACTCGGCGCTGGCGGCCTCGCCTATATATTATATACTGCCGAAGGTGTCAAATCCCCCATCTTAAAGTTCATGTCCGAAGCGGAAATTAAAGCCGTCCAACAACTCACCGGCGCAGCCGAAGGTGACGCCGTCTTCTTCGGCGCCGACGAAAGGGAAAAGGTTAACAAAGTCCTCGGCCAACTCCGCATCGCCTTCGCCGACCACTTCGGCCTGAAGCACGACGACGAAGTCGCCCTCTGCTGGATTGTCGACTTCCCGTTCTATGAATGGGACGAAAAGCTCAAAAAACTCGACTTCGGCCACAACCCGTTCTCTATGCCCAAAGGTGGTCTCGCCGCTCTCGAAGCTGCCAAGACTGACGCCGAAAAACTCGCCATCGTCGCCGACCAATACGACATGGTCATGAACGGCTTCGAAATCTGCTCCGGCGCCGTCAGAAATTACAACCCCGACATCATGTATAAAGTCTTCAACATCCTCGGCTACAACAACGAATACGTCGCCGCCCGCTTCGGCGGGATGCTCTCCGCCTTCAAATTCGGCGCCCCGCCACACGCTGGTTGCGCCTTCGGCATCGACCGTATCTTCATGGTCTTAGAAAACGCCAAAAACATCCGCGACATCATCGCCTTCCCCAAGAACGGCTCTGGCATCGACCTCATGATGAACTCCCCGTCCACCGTCGATCAAATCCAACTCACCGAATCTCACCTTGCCATCGTCGAAGACGAAGACTAAATTCAACAATTTTCGCCAAGCCTCTTGCAAACTTATCACGCTCTTGGTAAGATAATACTGTCATAACTAATTAGTCCGCGGGTTTTTAACCCTCATGCACCTTTCTTTTAACACGCCTACTACAAGGTTAGAATTGGCATCATGAGGATACCAATTGATCTTGTAAAAGGCGAAAGCATGATACGGATTAGTTAGTTATGACACCTCGTGGTGCCAATTTTGTTTTCATCACGAACAACAACTAACCGCCTCAAAGGAGGAAAATGCAAGACAAACTCAAACTTAAAAATCTCATCACCGCTGGCATTATCGCCCTCGCTGCACTTTTCGGCGCACTTGTCCCCACCGCCACCTATGCAACCGACTGCGCATGTAAAACTCAATCCTCCGACAATAAATCCTGCCTCGAATACGACATCGTCGACGGCTGCACTATTCCAGGCGGCGCCCAAGCCGGCATCGACGCCACCAAAGGCTCCTTCGGCACTCGCACCGAACTTACAACAACTGTTACTAGCATCATCAACGGCATCCTCTACGTCATCGGCATCCTCGCTGTCGTCATGGTTATCATCGGCGGCATCCAATACACCACCTCTGGCGGCGACTCCGCCGCGGTCACCAAGGCCAAAAACACCATCCTCTATGGCATCGTCGGCCTCGTCATCGCCCTCCTCGCCTACGCCATCGTCAACTTCGTTATCACCCGCATCTAGCCCCTCTCGTCCTCGCAACGGCCACCTCATAAAATAGCCCTCCATGGGCTATTTTTCTCGAATAACTCAATTCCGCAAAACTCGCAGATAAAAATCCCCACAAATGATATATAATTAACTCATGGCTAAGCTAAAGTTCAAATCCGTCACCGCCCTCGCTAACATGAAACTCTCAGTCAGGGCCGCCGCCATTTTGCTTGCCGGCTCCACTTTACTCTCTTCGCTTCTTGGCATTTTTCGTGACCGCCTCTTAAACTCCTACTATCTCAAAACCTACCCCACCGGCATCGACGCCTACACCGCCGCCTTCACCATCCCCGACTTCATGTTCTTCATTCTTACTTCCGGCGCTCTCGCTGTCTCCTTCATCCCCGTCTTCAATGAACGCCTCATCAAGGGCAACAAAAAATCCGCCTGGGAACTCTCCACCTCGCTCCTTAACTTTCTTGCCCTTATCACTCTCGCCGCTAGCATCCTCATCATGATTTTCGCCGAACCGCTCGTCCGCTACGTCGTCGGCCCTGGTCTCGACGAGTCTGGCACTATCCTCGCCATCAACATGATGCGCGTCATCGCCATCAACCCCTTCCTCTTCTCTATCTCTACCGTTCTCGCTTCCATCCAGCAGGCCGTCGGTCGCTTCGTCTTCTACGCCCTAGCTCCCGCCATGTATAACATCGGCATCCTCCTTGGCATCACTGTTTTTACTGGCGGTATCAACCTCTTCGGCTGGCAAATCTTCGAAGGCGGCATTATGGGCGTCGCCGTCGGCGTCGTCTTTGGCGCCGTCTTGCAACTCATTGTCAGCCTCGTCGGCCTCTTTGGCCTCGGCTTCGACTACAACTTCAAAATCAACTGGAAAAACCAAGGCTTCCGCGGTGTCTTGCGGCTTCTCCCCGCCCGTTCGCTCGATCAAGGCATCGACTATGTCAACACTCTCGTCTCCACCAACCTCTCCTCGCGCATGGGCGCCGGCGTCCTTCGCTCCTTCCAACAGGCCAACACCCTCCACCAAATGCCCGTCTCGCTCATCGGTGTCGCTATCTCCACCGCATTCTTTCCCCAGCTCACCAAAGAACTCGGTCGTGGCGACAAAACCAAATTCCACGACACCTTCCGCACCGCCCTCCGTAGCATCATTTGGATTGCCCTCCCGGTCTCCATCATCGCCTTCTTCGCTCGTGGCTACGTCGTCAACTTCATCATGAACGGCGGTGACCAACTTATCTCCAATCTCCTCGGCACTCTCATCGTCGCTATCTTCGCCCAAAGCGTCTTTCACATCGCCACTCGTGGCTTTTACGCCTACCAAGACACTAAAACCCCACTCGTCGTCAGTATGATTGCTATCGGCACCACCATTGGCTTAATGGTCTTATTTTACTACATTGGCTTTGGGC
Source organism: uncultured Candidatus Saccharibacteria bacterium (assembly GCA_964508335.1). Taxonomy (GTDB): domain Bacteria; phylum Patescibacteriota; class Saccharimonadia; order Saccharimonadales; family Saccharimonadaceae; genus Nanosyncoccus. Next base: position 1,774 of record CAZDTL010000002.1, on the reverse strand, counting down.
CAGAAGGCCTCGGTTGGGCACAATCTATTGGTGCCGTCTTCGAAGTACTTTTGCTTCTCGGCATTCTTAACTATCGCTCCGGCCACAAGCTCATCAACAAAGAACTTATCCGCGCCGTCGAAAAAATGTTCGCCGCCGGCTTCATTACCGCTTGCGTTTCCTACTCCATGACCAAATTCCTCCCTCTCATGGCCACCGACAACTCCTTCCTCTCCACCTTCCCCAAGTTCTGCGTCATCGTCGCCGTCAGCCTCGTCGCCTACCTCGCCTCTTGCTACTTCCTCAATATCGACGAGGCTCTGCCTGTCTTCCAAAAACTCAAAAAAATCCTCTTCCGCAACGCCAACTAGTTTACAAACCCCGCCCTGCCGTGTTATATTAAAACTGCACAAGCCATTCCAAACGAACAGTTTGTTCTTGGATCGGAAAATGCAAGTTCCTGGCCCAAGACCATTGGACAGAAAAATATGTTTCTAATATATTGCCCTTTCTACTGTCCTTCTATTCATCATACTTGGGCCTAGAACTCAAGAAAGCCATAAATGCGCAAAATATCAAGACTTGCGCGATTTTTATTCCTTTGCTAAAATACACACTATCGCTCTTAATAATCCAGAAGTCGATACGAGCGAGAAACAATTAACAGGAGGCAATTCGCCTAATGCGTATCAGACTAAAGCGCACCAGCCGCAAGGCCGAGCGCAAACAGTCTAAGATAGCTCCCGCCCCTTGGCAAGAGTTTATCGAGATTTAGCCAAAGCTAAATCGTTTACGGGGTTATTTCAGTTCCTCACCAGAGGAACTTTTTTTGTGTCGCAATCTATGCTACAATATCTTCATGAAAAATAATCGCACTCTCCTCATTTCTCTTATTGTCATTATCACTGTCTTCATCGGCGCCATCGTCGTCATCCCTCAAATCTCCAAAAAATCTGGCGACACCACCACCTCTGTCGACCTTTCTCAATACGATACCGCCAAGTTTATCGAAGCCAACGACGACAACGGCCAAATCGCCGACCACGTCAAGGGCGACCTCCAAAAAGCCAAGGTCGTCATCTATGAATACGCCGACTATCAGTGCTCTGGTTGTGCCACCGTCAACCCCTGGATGAACGAAATCGCCAAAGAATTCGGCGACGACCTCGCCATTGTCTTCCGCGTCTTCCCGCTCGTCAGCGGCCATCCAAATGCCATTGCCGCCGCCTCTGCTGTCGAGGCTGCCGGTCTCCAAGGCTACTGGGAGGAAATGGGCGACCTCGTCTTCGCTAATCAAGCCGAATGGTTCTACTCCACCGGCGACGCCCGCACTAACTACTTCGCCAGCTATTTTGCCTCCGTCTCCAAGGGCAAGGGCGACATCAACCAATTCAAAGCCGACATGGCTTCCGACCGCGTCAAGGCCAAAGTCTACTTCGACAAAGCCATTTCCGAGTCTTACAACCTCTCCGCCACCCCCTCCTTCCTCGACGAAACCGGCACAGAAATCCCTTGGATAGACGCCGAGCAAACCAAAACCGGCATCCAAGCCTTCTTCCGCAACTACATCAACAAAAAACTCGGCAAATAAGCTCAAATAAGCTCACAAAACAATCCCCTCGGCGTCCCGAGGGGATTTTCGTCGGCGGTATTTTGGAAGAATAAAACCGACGCCGAGAACTCCAGCGCCACCTTCACTATGTCATAAGTTTTCTTGGTCAAATTAACATACAACAAACGTATAAATAGTAGACACTAGGTTCTCTACTTTTATTATATCATAAGATGATATAGC
>CAZDTL010000001.1:17249-37478 GCA_964508335.1 uncultured Candidatus Saccharibacteria bacterium | reverse complement strand
GAACAAAAAACCAGAGGTGTCGGTAAATTGGGGGGGCAATTTACCGACGCCTCTGGTTTCGCTAGAGAAACTTGGTTGAGGGGGCAAGATTTGAACTTGCGACCTTTTGGTTATGAGCCAAACGAGCTACCAGGCTGCTCTACCCCTCGACGCATTGTTGTTAAGGAATATGTGTAGTATATATCATGCGGTGGGGTTTGTCAAGACTAATTATTGGTGCCGCTGTTGGCGCAGGTGTTGACTTCGCCAGAGCCAGGAATATTGATACAGTTGTCGGTGACGTAGAAGTTCTTTTTGATGGCGTCAGCATCGGAGCTAGTGGCTTGGAGAGCGAATTCGGGAAACGGGAAGTAAACATCGCGGAATTCGAGACGAGCTTCGACGCGAGTATACATGTCGTTGGCGCGGCCAGTGGAGTCGACGGAGATTTGAACGTCGGTAAAGTCAGCAATGGCTTCGGTGCCGTCTCTGTGGCGGCAGTCGCCGCGAGGGCTGCCGGTTTCTGCTTGGTCGTTGCAGAGTTGGACAGCGAAGGTAGTGGTAGGTTGACCGTAGGGGAGGGAGAGGACAAGGAAGAAAGTGTCTGGATTGCGCTCAGTGCTACCGACTGGCGAAGGAATCTCGATGGAGGCAACGCACGCAAATTCTTCGGAAAGGCCGGTATTTCCACATTTGATGCGCTGGGGTTGGTTGTTGGTGCTACGGTCGTAAGAGTGGTTGTTGGAGTCGATGAGGGTCGACTGAGGAATATGTGTGGTGGCGGTGCTGTTGTTTGTGGGGGTGAGGAAGACGGTGCCGCGATTAGTGGTGTCGCCCACGGAATTGTCGAACTGGTCGAGGGTAAAGGTGGGGGCGGTCTGAATAATTTGGGCGGAGAGAGTGGGAGGGGTGGGGGTGCCGGAACTAAGTGGGGCGAAGTTGGTGGAATTTTTCCAGTTGTAGTCGGAGGGGCCATCTTCTTCGGTATACCAAAGAATACGAACACCCGTGACACTATTTGGATCGGCGGCCTTGAGCGGAATAACACGGATAGTATCGCCGGCGCCAAGAGTAGATCGATAGTCGGAGGGGGTGTTGTCGACCATGATACAAGTGTAGGCCTGGACGATGTTTGCGTCGTTCGCATTAGTGCTGCCGTATTCTTCTTTGACGAGGACTTCTTTGCTTTCGTCGTCATCGATGCGCCCAAGGGCCTTAGAGATGGCGTCGCAATTATCGCGGCCGCTTTCGCTGGAAGCGAAACCATCATCGATGGCGCCGACGATACGAATACAATTACTGTCACTGGTGGCGGCCGTGCCAGCATCGACACATTCGTAGTATTGTTTGAGGGCGGTTTTAGCGTCCTCGACACCAGCAAGAGCAGAATCATAAGCCGACTGGGCAAGCTCATCGCTGGTGGTTTTGCTGGCTTCGTTAATAATGATACGAATGAAGCTAACCGTAATAACGCTGAATAGAAGTGTAGAGATGATGACGACGTAGATAGAGGTGGCGCCTTGTTTGAACTTTGGTTGGTGCTTTAGCATGTTCCTCCTTATTTATTGCCCGAAGCCTGCATGGTGAAGTTAAATTTGTTGATCGCGCAGTAATTGAAGTCGGCAGAGAAGTTGGCAGGAGTTTTACAATAGTTGCTAGAAGTCATAATATCGACGCCGCCGGTGATAGTGCCGAGAATGAAAGAGCCGGAGAAGAGTAGGCGGCCGGTACTGGAGACGCGAGCGGGTTCGAATAAAACAAAGTCATAAAGGGCGAGGGCGGCGTCGGAATTTTTGAGCATTTCTTCGGGAACTTCAGTAAGAGGTTCGGGGATGGTGATACTGGCGGGGTTGGAGCGAACGGTGCCACTTACTGGGTAGCCACCATTCGTGGCGTCGGCGAGATAGGAAGCGCAAATGGTGCGAGAGGTGTCTTCGACCTTGACGAGATGGAAATTCCTGAGTTCGCCACTGGCTCCGCCGGCGAGTGTGTATTTGAGCGTAATTTGCGGTGGCGTGTCGTCGTAGGCTTCGCTATTGAAGAGATAGCCAGTATTCCAAATGTAAGTGTATTTGCCAGAGCAGAAGAGACCACCAGTGGGGAGCATCTTGGATGTGTTCTCATTTTTGATTGTGATATCGGAGTAGAACTGGAGATAGACCGAGGCGAAGCCGTTGTCGCGTTCGCAGTTAGTGTTGCCACCAGGATAGGCTCGCGCGCAGAACGAGGAAATGGAGGCGGGAGGAGACTGGGTGATGGAGTTTTGGAAATCGTCGATGAGGTCGCGCCCAACTTGGTTGACGGTTTTGATGGAGTAGCCCTTGCGATAGATAGAGACGATTTCGTTAGTAATGAGAGTAATAGTGACGAGTAGAACGGAAATGAAAGCGATAGCAAAAGAAAGCTCGATGAGAGTGAATCCAGATTTAACGCGTTTTGACCTTATCCTCATATTATATATATTACCATAAACATTTTGATTAAGAAAGATGGTTAGTGGGGTTAGCTATGGGCGACCGAGGCATTTGCTATCTTCGCCGTCGAGAGCGACGAGGAGGACGCCGGTGGAGTTGCCGGCGCGCTCAAGAATGCGAATGTTGCGACGGTTGCCGTAGTTATTGTCGGACGATTCGACACAGAAATTGAGTTCGCCTTCGTGCAAGTTATCAAGTAGTTGCCTAAACATAGTGGTGACGTTGGTTCCAGACGGAGCGCCGTCGTCAATTGTGTGGAACGAGAAGTTGGCCATAGAACCACTATAAACATAGGTGCGGAGACTGCCAGTAGTAGGAGAGCGAACGACAAGAACAGCACCGGAGAATATGCTGGATCTGGGGGTGCCAGCGGCGGTGTTGGGCTCTTGCGCCTTGGCTTCCCAAGGTATGTTGTAAGAGGTTAAGCGGTAGAAGTTGTTAGTATAAAGCCCAGAAGCGTAGACGGTGTCTGCAATACTGGCATCTATCGTGGTTTTGAGCATATTGAGGACAGACTGAGAAGTAGCTTCGGCGGAGGTGATGGCGCGGCCAACAACGTCATAGCTGTAAATCGTGCTAGTGATGGTATTGTTGACGCTTGAGGTTTTTTCGCCGAAGGTGACGAGCTTGCCATAGACGGCCGTGGTAGTGCGACCAGGGCCAGTGTAGGTGGAAGTGTCTGGAGTGACGGTCTTATCGTTGGAAACGTTGAGCGCGTCGGCATAAATGTTGCGAATGTAGTCGCCGACGTTGTTGACGGAGTCGTTGTAGCGCTGGCGCGAGATAGAAGTATTGGCGCCGACAATTAAGCCAATCATAAGAAGACCAGAGAGAGCAAGAAAGAGGGCAACCTCAATGATAGTAAAGCCGGTTTTTGAATGTGGGGTTTTCATGATTCTCCTTTACGAACTAAATCTAAGTTTTCGGCGGCGTAGATGCGATATCTTTCGGCGAGTTCTGGGTCACCAATGGCAGAATCGGAATAAATTAAGGCGAGGGTGGTGTAGTAGCGATATTTTTGGAAGGCGGTCATGCGCTCTGGCAGAGGGTATTTTTCGAGGGTGGACTTGGCGGAGAGGTAATCACCAGTGCGGAGGTAATTTTCGGCGGCAGTAATATTGTCGTTGAAAGCGAGGTCGTCGTATTTGTAGGATTCGATTGAAAAAGTATCGGGTTCCTCAGGGTCGGTGGAAGAGTCGGAGGAGTGGCCGAGAATAACGAAGAGGAGGGCGCCAGCGAGTATGACGAAAGCGATGGCGCCGAAAATAAGAAAGAGATGAGGCTTTTTTTCGCGCTGCGAAGGAGCGGGAGCGGCGTGTAGCTCGACGTTAGCTTCTGGCAAGATGAGGTCGGAGTCGTTATTCACGGTTACATTCCGGTAATAGTTTTGCTACGTTTTCGAGAGCGTCACTTCGCGAGATGGGGAAGTTGGCGATATGGTCAGCCAAGGTGGCGGCGGCTTGATAGTAGTCGTATTTGCCACAGGCGTCGAGATAGTCCGGGAAGATGGTTTCGAAAAGTGCGTTGGCGTATTCCCAATCGTTCCCCGCGCGCAATAAGTCGAGGACGACATTGAGTTCTTGCCGTGTGCGGGCGCGAGTTTCTGGGTCATCAAAAGCCGGTAAATTGTCGCTTGAGGTAGCTTCGCGACCGGTAGGATTAACGAGTGGCTCGGGCGTGGATTGAGCGCGAGGCTGGGTGAGCTGGGGAGAGAAAATAATGATCAAGACCGCGAAAAGAATAAGGAGAGCGGCCAGCGAGAGAAGAAGGCGATTGCGAAGGCGAAGTTTTTGGTCTTTGGGGTTGACTAAGTTGATGAAAAAGCGGTTGAAGGTGCGCGAGCGCGAATGACGGATTTCTTTGGACTGGAATTCGTCTTTGTTTTCATTGAAGGGATCGAGTTGGTCGATGACAGGGGCGTTCGGCATGGTGGTTATTCCTCGACTAGCGGCTCCTCGACGACGGGTTGGTTACCCCAGTATTCATTGAGGGCTTGCTCGACGAGAGTGCGGTATTGGTCGGCGGCAGTAGTGTTGCCGGATTGTTCGTAGAGAAATTGGTAGACGCCGTAGAGACGATATTGGCGCTCCACGGGGAGACTATCGCGGGAGACGGTACCGAGCAGACTTTCGGCTTCGTTGTAATTACCGGCGACTATATAAGAGTTGGCGATAGAGAGGAGAGCGGTAAATTTGTCGTCGGAGGAAGTGTCTGGGCTGTCGATGATGGATTGTTGGTAGTCGAGATATTCAGCATTGGGATCCGTAGAATCTTCGGAGGCTTGCCAAGAGATTTCGACTTCGTTAGAAGAGCTGCTGGGAGTGTCGTTGTCTGACGTGTTGGACTGGCGAGTAATGATGTAGATTGCGATGCCGGCGCCAATGAGCAAGACGGTGGCGCCGATGATAAGTGGGAGTTTAGGGATTTTGAGTTGGCGTTTGGGTGGTTTGGTGGGGGCAGTTCGGTCACCCTTGAGAGAGTTGAGATTATCTGGCGTGAGCTCGCTTACGGGAATCTTTGAGAGGTTGTTATTATCCATAGTTAAAGTATAAACGTTTTGGACGGAATTAGCAAGGTTTAGACGTTGGCATTGAAGCCGAAGAGGAAGGACATCCATTGAGAGAAATTGGATGGTTCGGCGATGGGGTCGGCGGAAGTGATTTTGTCGTATTTGGTGCGAGCGGCTTCGGAGTTTTCTGGGAGGTAGACTAAATGCTCTCCTTCGAGGAGTTTGTTTTGTTTGGCGCGAGCGGAGAGTTCTTGATACTCGGCGGAGCGATAGTAGATGTTTTCTACCTCCATGGCTTCGACTTCAAGCTGGAGGAGAGCTAGTTCCCTCTTGCGAGCGGAGAGTTTCTGAGAGAGTTCCCAGTTGCGCGAAGTGGCTGAGAGGGAGCTATAAGTCCAAAAGAAGCAAGCGGCGATAGCGACGAAGAAAACAACGTTATCAAACGAGAGATAGTCGTGCTTGAGGCGAAAGTAGGCGCGGCGGAGCTTGGTTTTGTATTTTTCCATTAGCTTTATTATAACTTTTGACAAGAATAAAGCAACTGGAGCTTTTTTGCGGAAGGCGAGCAGGGTTTTAGTTTGGGTGATTTTTTGATATACTCAGAGTGTTAAGGAGAAATACAGAACTGAATGAAACGATATGACATTATAGTGATTGGGGCTGGGGTGGCCGGAATGGTGGCGGCGATTTATGCGTTGCGGGCCGAAAAAAAGGTTTTGGTTTTGGAGTCGCAAATGGAAGGCGGGCAAATTGTGAATAGTTCTAAAATAGAGAACTGGCCGGGAGATTTGGGGATTTCTGGGGTGGAATTGACGCAAAAAATTAAGAAGCACGCGGAGGCCTTGGGTGCGGAGTTTGATTATATAGAAGTTGAGAAAATCGAAGAGGCCAGAGAGGTTTGGGTGGTAGTTGGTGATGGCGGCGAGAAATTTGAGGCGCGTTCGATAATTTTGGCGATGGGAACCGAGCCGAGAAAAATGAGCGCGAAGCAAACGGCAGATGCTGGCGGGCGAGCGATTTCTTATTGTGCAACCTGCGACGGAGCATTATATAAAGGCAAGCCAGTTGTAGTGGTAGGGAGTGGGAATACGGCGAAGCATGAAATAGCCTATCTCGAAAAGATTGCGTCGAAAGTTTATCATATTCATCATGACGACCCGATTCCAAAGGATGCGGAGGCGGTGTTTGTTGCGATTGGACGGGTGCCGAAGACGAGATTTTGTAGAGGTCTAGTGGAAATGGATGAGAATGGTTATATTGTCGCCGATGAGGATTGTGCGACTTCTGTGCCAGGGATTTTTGTGGCGGGGGATTGTCGGACAAAAAATTTGAGGCAGCTAATTACAGCGGCTTCGGACGGGGCGACCGCTGCGATGGGAGCAGTGAAGTTTTTGCAGTAGGGGGCTAGCACGATTAGGTTCTTAATCTTTAGGCCGTCGTAATTTTTGACAAAGTGTTAACAGCGCGCCTTATTTTTGGTGCTTTTTTGAAAAATCAATTTTTACTCATTATTTATTTCCCGTCTTTATTGAACTTCTGCTAATTTCTTTAGAACTCTGGAAGTTACTTCTAGATAGTATGCCCAATCTTCGGCCGATAAATTGTTGGGGTTATACTTGTCAATTTTTGCTGCCCACTCTGAGTATTTGCTCATCATGTCCGCATAATCCGACAACATAGACATGGTTTCTGCACTAGACGCATTCTTGTATTTCTTCATAAAGTCAACGTAGCTATTCATGAACGATTCGTAGCCTTCCATGATTTTTCGGAAGTCAGAGTTGACGCTAGCCGTTGGCGAGCTTGAACTGCTTGAAGTAGTGCTTTGGGCGGATGTGGCCCTGCTTGAAGACGAGCTACTAGTCGTTTCTTCTTTCTTTTCCTCGGTCTTTGCTTCCTCTTGTTTCTTTGCTCCAGCATAATAAATCGTTACGGTCTCATAATCATTACGTAGGCTACCGTTATAAGTCCAATATTTTTCCTTGTTGAAGCTACCTTTGGTGACTTTATATTCCGTATTACTACAGTCGCTTTGCTCGGAATAGTTGTTGTCATTCCGAACCGTGCCGACGCGCCAGCCGGCCTCTCTCACTGCCGCGCAAGCTTCTGCAATAGTCATGCCATTCAAGTCAAGTTCTTTGAGGCTCGTGTATTCTTGAGGAACTTCTTTATTTTTCTTTCCTGTGCTAGAAATCACCGAACCCAGTATGCACAACAAAATGACGATAATTATCCAAAACCACCACTTTTTTAGCGGAAGCTTGTCCGCGATAGATTTCGATTCCTTTTTAGAAGCGGCTGCTTTCTTGTTGATGTTGTTTGTTGATTTGGTTTTCCGAAGGGCCGCAGACCGCTTCGCTTGTGTAGCTTTAGTCTTCGATTGCTGTTTGTGCTTGCCCATAGGCACTGCTCCTTTCTTGTTGTTGGTGCTAGTGTCTAAAACTAAATCAGACACCATGCGTGGTGTCTAGTTCCATTTTTACAGAGGGGATTACCCATCCGGCATAGTGCCTGAACTTAGGGGTAATCATCTGCAAAACTAGCAGGGTGACCCAACTGTAAAAACAAATAGAACTAGACTATTTTAGTATAAAGCATCCACCCATAACGCGTCAATGCACAAGAATGAGCTTTATCATGTGCGAAAAATTGCGCACCCCATCATCCATAGTTGGCTGGTTAGGGATACGCTATGTGGTGGGGGCGAATTGGGCAGGCATTAACACTATATAGATGGTATATTTAAGAGAAATCATGTAATGAGTATGGTACAATAAAAAGATGAATAATACAGATAAACGTTTTAAAACAATCGCGGCAGTATTAATCCTATTGACGAGAAGAAATGCAAAAGGAAATATGGAATATCTATTGCAAAAACGGCAAAATACTGGCTTTTCTGATGGAATGTGGGATTTTTCTGCTTCTGGACATGTAGAAAAAGATGAACCTATGATAAGGACTGTGTGTCGCGAAGCGAAGGAGGAAATAGGTATTGGCGTTAATCCAGAAAAGATTGAGTTTATGGGATTAATTCATGAATTTGGTAATGATAGAGTGCCGAGGTTCTTGGGTTGCTTTAGGATATCCGATTATTCTGGCGAGGTAAAAATTGGCGAGCCAGAAAAGATAGCTGAACTAAAATGGTTTGATGAGGGTGAATTGCCAGAAAATATAATTTCCTCAAGAAAAGTAGCTCTAGATTATTTTAAGGGTGGAGAAGTTTTTTATAAAGAGCTTGGCTGGCATTAAACATTTAGGGTGTTAACAGACGATTTTGTAGGGGTAAAGATGTGCTTTTGAGCACATTTTTCGTGCAAAAATGGCGTAAAATACGCATACTAGAATCTGCAAAGTACTTAACAGAAATTTACTACTAAAAAATTGGCGAAAATGCCGACTTGTATAAAATCTGGTGGGGGCGGTTGGGTTCGAACCAACGACCAAGCGGTTATGAGCCGCCTGCTCTAACCCCTGAGCTACGCCCCCAGGGGCATTGACCATATATAATATAGCATAAAAATCTGGAGTTAGCTAGCCGAAGAGGATGGCGACTATGAGAGGAAGAGTCAAGACGGAGCAGAGTGTAGAGATGACGACAAGTTCGGAAGATTCTTCGATGCGGCCGCCGTATTTTTCGGCGAAGAGGCCGAGCGAGGTGGCGGTGGGGAGGGCCTGGATGAGGGTGCAGATGATGACGACTTCGTTGGGGAAACCGGTAAGTTTGAGTAAGAAGAAGGTGAGGACAGGCGCGAGGAGGAGTTGGATGAGCGAGATGACGAGCAACCGCCAAGAGTGAAGGACTTTTTTGAGGTTGGCGCTGGAGAGCATATAACCGATGCAGAGAATGGAGAGGGGCGTGGTGGCACCAGCGATATATTTGACGCTGGAAGTAAGGATGCCAGGAAGTTCAACGTGGAATAAGAAGACGAGCATGCCGAGAATGACGGCGATGATGTTAGGGTTGAAGAGAGTTTTGTGGAGGAAGTGTTTGGATTCCGCGCGCTTAAAAAGCCAGATGCCATAAGAGAAGAGGGCGAGATTGAAGGCAATGATGAAGCCACAGTAGGGGATAATTCCCTCTTCACCGAAGGTGGTGCTAATGATGGGATAGCCAAGGAAGGTGGCATTGTTGAAGATGAAGGCGAACTGGGCCTCGGTGGCAAGGGATTTTTGCCAGAGGGTGCGGTTGAAAATAAGTTTGGAAAGAAGAATGAGGCCGAGCATCACGATAAAACCAGCGAGGAGGCCAAGAAAGAAGAGGTTGAGGAGGTCGGCATTGGCGGAGGCGGGAAAAGCCGAGAAAAGCGAGGCGGGCATAAAGACTGAGAGGAGGAGCGAGACGAAGCCCTTGTTCGTGTCTTTAGTGATGAGACCGCGTTTGCCGAGGATGAAACCGAGGATACCGATGATAGCGATGACGCCTAGTGAAGAGTAGAAATGGGAAAGATTGAGCTGCATATATTATATATTATAGCATAAGCGGTTTGCGATAGAAAAATCCGCTTCGTCAAAGGTCTGGGCGAGAGCGGATTTACTGTACCTAAAAATTATGAAGCTTAGGCTTTTTTCTTGAGGGTCAAGAAGCCATTGCGCGGGTTTTCGTTGACTTCGCGGTCAGCAGGAAGGTCGCAAGGGGTGCCTTTGCCGCCGTTAGCTTCTTTGGTGAAGAAATAAATAGTCTGAGGTTTGCCGCCGCGGAGCGTAACTTCGGATTTGTGAAGATAGTACTTTACGCCTTTGCTGTTAGTATGTTCATAAGCCATTAGCTTATTCCTCCTTTAGTTATTGTATCTTTATCTTATTATTCTTAGATAGGGGTGTCAAGGGGTTTTAAGCACTTTTCATGAAGTTTAAGGTTATTTCGAGGACAGCCCAGATGATGAAGCGTATAAAAATTACAACACCCAGCAGGAGAGTGATAAGGATAATGAAACCTGCGGCGCTAGGCGTCCAAATGGGGGAGACGAATTCGCGACGGTAGAGTTCAGTGGAAGGGATGTTGACTTTGACGGTGCCGTCATTCAGGGAGTCGGCAGGATATTTGGCAAGCTCAGTTTGCCAACATTCGATGTAGCCGGGGCTGTTCCAGGCCCAGCCGTTGGCGATGGCGAGCGGGCGACAAATGGCGGAGACGGCGCTGTAGATGTTGCCATTGGGGTTTGAATCGTCGATTTCGGCCTCAGAGGCGATGCGAAGAGCTTCGGAGGCGGCGGCAAGATAACTTTGCTCAAGGTAGAAAACGCCGGTGCCGAATTCGAGTTTTTTGTTGCCGTTGTCGTCGACGATGTTGACGACGGTATGGGAGAAAACGAAATCTTTGAGAGAGTTGAGATCGTCGGCAAGGGCGACTTCGTTGCCTTCTTTGTCGGCTTCGAGGACGGCGGCGCGGAGGTTGACCATTTTGATGTGGTCGAGACGAAGAAGCGTAGCAGAGGTAAAAATGAGTAAAATGAAGATGAGAAAAAGTTGCCAGGTGCGGACGGCACGGAATTTTCCTAGCAAGATTTTGAGACGTCTAATGCGCTTGCCACCCATAGTTGCTGGACTTATTATAGCACACAGACGTGGTATAATGAAAATATGAGAGTATATATTTCTGGAATATCGGGCGTAGCAATGGGGCCGCTGGCACTGGGGGCGAAAAGTTTGGGGATGGAGGTGTTTGGGTCGGATTTGCATGAAGGATTAGTGACAAAGAGGCTGCGAGAGAATGGGATTGAAGTGTCTATCGGCGAGCAAGATGGAGAGTTTTTGAGGAAGAAAGTGAACGAACAAGGCGGAGTAGATTGGTATGTGCATACGTCGGCAGTGCGGTCGGGGAATCAAGAGTTGGTGACAGCACAAGAGTTGGGGCTAAAAGTTTCTAAACGTGATGAATTTATTGAGGGACTGGTGGAGAAATATGATTTGAAAATGGTCGGCGTGGCGGGAACGCATGGCAAAACGACAACCACGGCGGGGATTTTGTGGCTGTGCTTAAAGCTGAAGTTGCCGGTGAGTTGGTTGGTGGGGTCGACACTGGGATTTGCGGAGGCAGGGAGGTTTGAAAAGGGAGCGAAGTATTTGATTTATGAGGCAGATGAATATGACCGGAACTTTTTGGCGTATCATCCGTGGTTATCGGTAATTCCCTCGGTAACCTATGACCATGCGGATATTTATAAAACCGAGGAAGAATATAAGCAGGCGTTTACACAGTATATTCGTCAGAGTCGCAAGACAATTACGGAGACGGAACTGGCGCCGAGGATTAAACTCGCAGGGGAGGTGAGGCGATTTGATTTGGCACTGGCGGTGGAGGCAGTGAAAGAGATAGCGCACGAAGAGAAGCGAGATGTGTCCGAAGAGCAATTGATTGAGATTATGAATACATTTCCGGGTGTGGTGCGAAGGATGGAGAAGCTATGCGACGGGTTGTATACGGATTATGCGCATCATCCGGAGGAAGTAGCGGCGACGATTGAGATTGCGCGCGAGGAGATGAAGCTAACTGGGAAGAGGGGGCTAGTGGTGGCGTATGCGCCGCTCCAGAATGCGCGACAATATGATGTGATAAATGATTATTATGATTTATTTACGAGGGGGGTTGATAAGTTGTTTTGGTTGCCGACGACGTTGTTGCGCGAGATTGAGGGTCAACGCGTAATTCCGCCGAGTGAGTTTATCGAGAAGTTGAAAAATCCGGAGATTGCGGAGGTGGCGGATTATGATGAGAAGTTTTATTTGCGAGTGAAGGAGTATTTGGCGCAAGGTTATTTGGTGGCGTTTTTGAGTGGAGGGGCGGGGGATGATTGGATGCGTGAGCATTTCCAGGAGGATTAGTCGAGCTAGAGGCCGAGGGTTTGGTCGGAGAGAGGAGCGGGGTCGAAAGGCTCGGAAGAAAAATCATTGAGGCGGTTGATTTCTTGTTTGAGGCTTTCTAAGTATTCGTCGAGAAGCTCGGAGGTGAGAGGGCCAGAGTCTTTGAGCTCGTAGTTGGAAGGGACTTCTGATTCGGCTTCGTCTTTTTCTGGGAGGAAGCCGGGGCGAGAGCGGTCGAGATAGATGTCGCCAGAGTCGTGATAGATTTTGAGTGCGACGAAAGTAACGAGAAAAGTAACGAGAATGGCGCCGAGGCCAAGAAGTAGCAAGTTGCGGCCGCCATTGGTGAGCTTAGGTTTGTCTTCGGTTTTGGGCTTGATGAGGGTGGGCTTGTCGTCAATCATTGGAGTGACTCCTTGAGCTTTTCGGTGTTTTTAATAATGCGAGTGAGGTAGCTATTGAGAGTTTTGACGTCGGTGGAGACGATGGAGCGTTTTTCGCGAGTTTCGAGAAGCTTTTTGTAGAACTTGTCTGGCTCGAGGCGACAATCGATAACGATGAGGTCTTCGAGGGATTTGGAGTATTGAATGTAGTCGTTGGAAAAATTGAGACGGGCGGTGGCGAGAGAGGTTTGGAGATTGAGGAGGTCGGTATTGGAGAGGTCGTTGTTGACGAGACGAAGGTTGAGGGGTTTGAGATATTTAGAGGAGACGGTTTCGTAGATAGAGCCAAAGAAAGTGCGAGTGCGAGCATCTATACGTTGAAGGTTTTTGAGGTTTTGCTTGATGGCGCCGCAGGAGCTAGAGAGAGTGGCGGATTGTTCTTTGGAGAGCGAAGGTTCGGCGGCGAAGGCGGGACTAGCGGGGAAGACTGCGAGGAGGGCAAGAACGGCAAGAAGAAGTTTATTGTTCATAAAGCCCCAGGTGTTTGCGGCCGTCGTAAATGAGAGTGGGGATGCCGTTGATTTTGATTTGGCTTTCGGCGAGGTCTTTAACTCGCTCGAGAATAGCTTGGACTTCTTCGGATTTTTCGAGCTGGGAGATGGCGGCGAGGTCGTCTTGAGTGGCGCCAAATTCTTTAAGGAAGGTTTTGAGGGTGGCTTTGGCGGCGTCGACATCAAGGGAAGCGAGGTAGGTTTGGATGAGTTGGCCGTCGGAAGTTTTTTCGGTGAAGATTTTGTTGATGAGTTTGAGGTCGAAATGTTTTTGGTTGGCTTCGGTTTCGCCTTGGTCAAGTAAGGCGGCGGCGTAGAAGTAGCGAGCGACGAGGTCGGAATTGGCGAATTTGTAATTGCCACTAGGTAGCTGAATAGGGTAAAGCAGGATGGCGACTTGGTGGGTTTCGAAAAAGCCGCTGGCAAGCTGGTTGCGGAAGCTCATCATACAGGCGGAACAGCCAGGGTCGAGGAGGTCGAGAGCGAGAGGAGCGTCGGGGGCGGGAGTGGATTTGGAATTATCGAGCAAGTGAGCGTTGACGATAGTGGCGGGTTCGACAAGATAAGCTTTGGCGTCCCAGTTTTTGATGCGGTCGGGGATGGCGGCGAAAATGTCGCCCCATTCGGTGAACCAACGACCGGTGCGTTCTAGTAGGTTAGCATTGTCGTCTTCGCCACCGAGGGAACAGACCTCACTGTTGAGGGAGCAGGCGGAGGGCTGGGTGACGTTGCAAGTGCCGAGCGCCCAGAGAGCGAGCAGGGATTTAACGGAGGTTAGCACCGCCCAAACAAAAACGACAACAAAGATGACGGAGAGGATTTCGATGGTGACGGAAAGAGGCTTGACCCAAGTGGGATGTTTGAGAATGATTTTTTTGAGTAAAGTGTTTTTGACGTCGTCTTTGAAGTTGGTGTCGCATTTTTGGAGGCGCACTTTTTTGCCGACACAGCCGGCGGATTTTTTCATGGCTTTCCAGTAGGCGCGACCAAAGTCACGCTTGAAAATAGATATGATGGCGACGAAGATGCCGATGAGACCGAGGATGATAAATGCAGCAATACAGACCATATAGTTTATTATAGCATACTCCACTGTGCTATAATTGACGTTATGAACGATTTTGACTATCTTGAAAATAGGGAGGTTTACCTTGATGCGGCGTGCCAAAGCCTGAGACCACGGCCGGTGATTGCGGCGCTAGAGGAGTATTATGAGAAGTTTAATTCTTGTGGCGAGCGAGTAAAATATCCGTGGGGGATTGAGACCGATAAACGCGTTGAGGCTTGTCGCGAGAAGATTTTGAAGTATTTGAAATTGTCGCACAGAGAGTATTTTGTATCATTTACGCTGAATACAACCTATGGCCTAAACTTGATTCTTTCGCAACTTGACGGTAGCAAATTTGATGTTGTAGTGACGAGCGATATTGAACATAATTCCCCATTTTTGTCAACGATGACATTCGCTAAGAAATGTGGTTTAGAGAGAGTAGTGTTGAGCCGCGAGGAAGATGGAAGCTTGCCGGCGGGGGAGATACCAGAGAGGGCAGTGGTGGTAGTGAACGCGGCGTCGAATATCGACGGACGGAAGCTAGTGAATATAAAAGATGTCGTTAAAAAAGTTCACAAGACCGGGGGAGTGGTGATTATCGATGCGGCGCAAGCGATGGCGCACTCGGCAGAAGTGCTTTATAAAACCGAGGCGGATGCGATTTGTTTTTCCGCGCACAAAATGTATGCACCGAGCTTGGGGGCGACGGTGGTGCGAAAAGATTTGCTGAAGCTGATAGATACGACATTTATTGGAGGCGGGATGGTGGATGACGTGGACAAAGAAGGCTATCTGCTTTCGAGCGAGAAAAATCCTGACCATCTTTATACGAAGTTTGAATCGGGATTACAAGCATGGGGGGAGATTATCGCGTTGAGCAGAGCGATAGATTGGCTAGAAGAACGCTCGAAAGAAGATAGGAAGAATTTGGAGAATAATTATCGAGAATTGTTTAAGTTTTTGAGTGGCAGTAGCAAAGTAAAGATGGTGAATTGCGAGGCAAATCCAACGATGAGCTTCTTCGTGGAAGGCGTTGATTCGCATTTGCTGGGCGAAGCGCTGGGCGCGGAGAAGATTATGGCAAGGACGGGATATTTCTGTGCGCATTATTATCTTGATAAAGTGAAAAAATATCCGCCGCTGGTGAGATTTTCTTTGGGCTATCATAACAGGCCGGAAGATATCGAGCGCGTGAAGAACGTGATGGCGAAAATTGTTTAAGGAGGAATATGGTAAAAGAGAGAAAAGAAATGAGCGAGGGAATGAAGCAGAAGGGGAAGTATCTGATTTTTGGGTTGCTGAATACGGGAGTAAACTATGGAATATATGAAGCGCTGGCGCTGTTGGTGTTTACAGCGGAGAATCAGCTTTGGCTGGCGACGTTGATTTCTGGGGCGATTTCGATTTTTGTGGGATATTTCTTGCACTCGAAGTTTACTTGGAAAGACCGCGAGGTAGGCAAGAAGCAGCTGGGCAAGTTCTTTATTTGGAATGTAGTGATGAATGTAGCGGTGAGGCCGCTGCTAACGATGTTCTTTGGCCTGTTTGAATTTTTGTATCAGTTTGCGTTTGAAGTTTGTCGGTGGATTGGAGTCGGATTCTCTTACGAGTTCGTGGAGACTACGGGGAATTACGTCTTAATGACGGCAGTGGTGATGGTGATAAACTTCTTAGTTTATGATCGGTTTGTGTTTGGGAAGAAAGCAAGCCACGATGAAAACGGGGAATAGATAGACATGTAGGGCGTTGGGGAGGCCAGAGAAGAATAGGAGCGAGAGAAGAAAGGCGAGGATAATAGCGCCGGAGAGATAGCGTGCGGGGGCAAGGAGAGTTTTGAGGGGAAGAAGAGTGGCAAGGAGGGCAGCGAGAGCAAGGAGTAGGCCGACAAGGCCGGTTTCTAGGAGGAGGGAAAGGTATTCGTTTTGGACAATTTCGTAAGGAGTGGCGGTTTTTCCCTCTTGATACATGACGGTGCCGGCGGAGCCGAGGCCGAAGCCAAAGAGGAGTTTGGTTGGGGATTTTGTTGAGAGGTCAAGGGCAATGCGATTGAAATTGATGCGGACGTCGGTGGATTCTTCGACGTAGCCAGAGAAAGCGGGGGTGGGGCGAGAAGGAATGGCCGGAGCGAAATCTGACGAGGCGGGGCTGGGCGAGTCAATGGTAGAGGAATCGGTGGCGGGTGAGAGTTGGAGATTAATTTGGCCGAGCGAGAGCTGAGAGAGGGATTTTTCTAGACCAGAGGCGAATGTGCTATCCGTGTAAGAAATGGCGGAGAAGAAGCCTTGCATGAAGAGTGTAAAGAAGAAACTAATGACAACGAGCGGGATGGTTTTGAGCCAAGAGCGCTGTTTGAGCCTGACGAAACTGAGAGCGACAAGAAGTAAAAAGGCGACAGCAAAGGAGTAAATAGCTCCGCGAGAGAAAGTGAGAAACAAGGTGCTGGTAAGCAAGAAAGCAACGAAAGCGATAGAACTGTGGCAAAGTGGAGCGGAGGAGTGAGACTTGGGTTGGGCAAAGTAGTGGAGGGCAAGGAAAGTCGGGGCAAGGAGGAGGTTGCCCATAAATTGAGGCTCAATGGCGAGACCTGAGGGATGTGGAAACCCAAAGGAATAAGAAGTGCAACCAGCGCAGAGCAAAGTGATACTACGGTCGACGCCGAAGATGTCGAGTAGGGTTTGAAACCAGCAGAGAATAGAAAAGGCGCAAGAAGTAAGAAGGAAGGTTTTGAGGAATTTGCGACTGCTGAAAGCTTTGGCTTGAGCGAGAGAGAGAACGCCAATGGCGGAGATGAGTAGGCAGCAGAAGATGCCGGCGGTTAAAATGGCGCGGAGAGGGTTGGCGCTCCAGAGGGCCGAGAGAGCGAGATAAAGTGGGAAGAAAATTAGAGAGAGGGGGAGGAGACGCTTGGGGGAGTGGTCGGCGCGGAAAGCACTATATATATTATATATATAGTGGAAGGCATCTTTAAGAGAGAGAACAGAGAAGAGGAAGAGCCAAATGAGGCTGAGAGAAAGTTCATAGTTAGTGCTAGGAGTGGAGACGAGCGGAATGAGCGGAAAATAAGAGCAGAAGAGTGCGGCGGGGCAAGAATACAGTAGGGCGAGACGAAGTTTAGCGAGTTTTGGTAGCGGCGTTGGTTTTGGCGAGTTTTTGTTGGGCATGTGATTTGGCCTTGTTGACTTTTTGTGGTTTTGTGGCGTTGTGTTGCTTTACTTTTTTGATGATAAATGTTTTAAGATTGGTTTGGAAGTGTTTTTCAGAGAAGGGAAGGGCAGAGTTGCGAACTTTGGCCTCATCGAATTGGAGAGTTTGAAAACGCTTGAGGGCTTGGCGGAGGGAATTGACGGATTGCTTGCCGAAGAGGACACCGTTTTCGCCGTCAATAACGTAATCAAGAGCGCCGCCGTTGCCGTAGGCGATGACTGGGCAGCCGCAGGCGAGAGCTTCGACGGGGGCAATGCCAAAAGGTTCGAGCGAGGGGAAGATGTAGCCTTCGGCTTGTTCGAGATATTTTTTGAGGCCCTTTTGGTCTTGAAGAGGAGCGAACTTGATGTTGCGAGATTTTTTGGCGAGTTTAACGAGATTTTTGTGTTCTGGGCCTTCGCCGATGACGGTGAGCGGGAGTTTGAGATCGATGCAAGCTTTGACGGCGAGGTCGAGACGTTTCCAAGTGACTTGGCGTGAGGTGGTGACGAAGCCGTAGCGTTCGCCGAGCTTTGCCGTGGGTTCTTGAGGCGGATTTGACTTTTTCTGGTTTTTATTTTGTTTTTGTTCGGGTTTTATTGCTTGACTTTTTTTCGTGTTTATTGCTTCCCTGCTTGTGGAAAACTCCGTTGTGGAAAACTTTTCCACGGCGACTGGAGGAAAGATAATGGTTGCTTCCCTGCCATAGGCGGATTTGATTTGTTCTTGGGCATAAGTAGAGATGGTAATGAACTCGTCGGGACGCTGGGCGGCTTGATAGTCGGCGGCTTTGAGGTGAGGGAGGGTAGTTTTGAGGGCGAGGCGAGCAAGCGAGTCGAGAAGGCCGAAGCCGGGGTTTTTGAGATAATCGTCTTTGAGGCCCCAGTAGTATTGGGTAGGGACGTGGCAATAGCAGAGGTGGAGAGCGGTTCCTTTTTTGACGGATTTAGCTTCAGCGCCAGTGACGGAGACAATAAGGTCGTAATCAGAGAGGTCGAGATGGTTGAAATAGCTCTGACGAAGCGGGCCTAGGAAGCGACGAAAACAGGTGGGGAAAATTTGGAGCCAGCCGACATTAACTTTGCGGTCTTTGAACCAGTCGATTTTTTTCTCGTTGTATTGGGAGGTGTAGATGGGGGCGTTTGGAAAAAGGTCACAGACGGAACGGAGGACACGCTCGGCACCACCAACGGAAGTGAGCCAATCGCAGACGATGGCAACTTTCACTATTTGGCTCCTTCGTGGCGAAAGACAGCTTTGATGGTGCGGAGGAGGATTTGGAAGTCAAGCCCAAGCGACCAGTTTTTGATGTAGTAGAGGTCGAGAGCACGGCGTTCTTCGAAGGAGATATTACGACGGCCGGAGACCTGCGCGAGACCAGTGAGGCCAGATTTGACAGTGAGTAGGAGTGAGCGGTCGCCGTAAGTTTTGAGCTCGCCCGGAACGAGGGCGCGGGGGCCGACGAGAGAGATGTCACCGCGGAGAACATTGAAAAGCTGGGGGAGTTCGTCGAGCGAAGTTTTGCGGATGAACCGACCAATGCGAGTGATGCGGGGGTCGTTTTTGAGTTGGTCGCCGTTTTTACGGTATTGTTTAATAAATTCGGGATGCCCCATTTTTTTGAAGGCGTCTTCGGGGGAGAGGCCAGAGTAGGCGGGTTTCATGGAGCGGAATTTATAAATCTTGAATTTGCGATTGAATTGGGAGAGGCGGTATTCGGAGTAGATGGGGGAGTGTTTGAAGTCGGAGAGTTTAAGAATGAGCCAGATGAGGGACATGGGGATAAAAGCTACGACGAGTAAGACGAAACCTAAGAAGAGGTCACAGAAGCGTTTGAGGTGGCGAGAATTACCATTGAGCGGAGTGACATTGACCCGGAGGGCGGGAGTGTTGCCGACAAGTTCGAGTTCGCCAAGCTGGGAGGAGAGGGCGGATTCGCTGGGGACGAAATAGTAGATGATGTGGCGATTGATGGATTGTTGGTAGACGTATTCGGTTTGGCGTTCGTCGGTTTGAAAAATGACGTCGGGTTTGGCACAGCGAAGAGCGTCTTTGAGGGAGGCGTATTGTTTATTGATTAAATCTTTAGGGAAGTATTTGCGAGCGGCGACGATGCCGACAAGTTGGTAGCCAGATTCGGGGTTGGAGGAGATGTAATCGGTGAGGTAGTCGGTGTTTTTATTGTTGCCGATGACGATGGCGCGGAGAGTGCCGTGGCCCTTGCGAAAGCGCAAGCTGCGAACGAGGCGGAAGATGGTGCGATTGAGCAGGAGGAAAAGAAAACAGAGGATGAGAGCGTAGATAGCGACGGTGCGCACCGGAAAGAGGTCGCTAGAACCAAAAAAGTCGAAAGTGATGATAGCCATGATGCCAATCATGGAGGCGATGAGGAGACGCCCAGCTTCGCGACTGCGAGATTGGCGAGCGAGGATGCTTTTGGAGTAAAGCCCCAGAGAGGCAAGAATGACGACCCAGATGGGGATGAGGAGGGCGATTTCTAAAATGAAGCCGGCAAGATTGGATTCAAAAAAATAGGGGCGATGGTCGAGGTGAGTGCGAAAGTAGTAGGCGAAGGCGAAAGAAAAAAGAATAGCCAGAACATCACCTAAAACCAATAAAGCCCTGGAGAGGAATGCGGAGTCCTTTTTCATGTATGCTATAATTATAGCATATTATTATGGTGGGGTAGCAAAAAGGAGGAGCGTCATGGGAAAATACTTTGGTACGGATGGGATTCGCGGCAAGGCTGAGATGTTTACGGGAGAGTTTTTGGAGCGAATAGTGCGAGGACTAGGAGTGAATGGCAAAAGAGTGCTAATTGGTGGAGACACCAGAGAGTCGACCGCGCGAATTTTAGCAGATTTGGAAGTTTCGCTGAAAAACAATGGTGCGAAAGAAGTGGGCGAATTGGGCGTGTTTCCGACACCTGGGATAAATTATGTGATGTGGGCGCTGGTGTATGATTACGCGATTGACGTGACAGCATCGCACAATCCATATACTGATAATGGAATTAAGATTTTTGAATATGGCGAAACGGGCGGGAGCAAGCTAAGTGAGAACGGACGAGCGAGAATTGAGCAAATGCTTGCCGATGATTCCCCACTGGAGATAAAAATAAATGAGGCGGAGACAGAAATAACGAACGAGGAGCAGCGCGGGCGAGGATATTATACGAAGCATCTGGAGGAATACATGAAGGGGGCGAGGTTGGCTGGACTGAAGGTGGCGCTGGACTGCGCGAATGGCGCAACGGGGATGATTGGCAAAACAGTATTTGAAAGATTGGGGGCGG
>CAZDTL010000001.1:0-17149 GCA_964508335.1 uncultured Candidatus Saccharibacteria bacterium | reverse complement strand
TGGGGGCGGGGATTAGGCAGAATGCGTATTTGGAGGATTTTGTGGTGAGCAGTGCCTCGCGCGGAAAGGGCGTGGGCGAGCTGCTTTGGAATGAACTATTGAAGTGGGCGAAGGAGAAGGGCGCAAAGAGGCTGGAGTTTACTTGCGGTGCGGGGAGAGAGGCGGCGCACAGATTTTATTATAAGCATGGGGCGAGGATATACGAGACGGATTTCTTTAGACTAGAGTTGGAGTAAAAAGAACTCGGAGGTTTGGCTCCGAGTTCTTTGATGGTTCCCCGCTATTCGACGGTGACGGACTTGGCGAGGTTGCGAGGCTGATCGACGTTGAGGCCTTTGGCGGTAGTGATATAGTAGGCGAAAAGTTGCGAGACGAGGTTCATAAGGATGGGGGTGAGGAGTTGGAGTTTTGTTGTAATTTTTACAACATTATCTACTGGGAGCGAGAAATCGTCGGCATTGGTGACGACAATGATATGACCGCCGCGAGCGAGAACTTCTTGGATGCCAGAGATGGATTTTTCGTAAAGGAAATCTTTGGGAAGGAGAACTAGCTCGAAGAAGCGGTCGTCGACAAGGGCGAGTGGGCCATGTTTGAGTTCGCCGGTAGGATAAGCACTAGCGTCGATGTAAGAGATTTCTTTGAGTTTAAGTGCGCCTTCGAGAGCGGCGGGGTAGGAGACATCGCGGCCGAGATAAATGGCGTGGTCGTAGGCTTTGTAGCTATCGGCGAGAGCCTTGATGGTGGCGGGAGCGGTTTGGAGAAGTTGGTCGAGTTCTTCGGGGAGGGCAGCGATTTCTTCAATGTAGGGAGCGAGGAGGGCGGGCTTGACGCCTTTAGCCTGAGCGATAGTGAGGCCGAACATAATCATGGCGATAGCCTGAGAGGTGAAGGCTTTAGTGGAGGCGACGGAGATTTCTGGGCCGACGTGGATGTAGGTGCCGCCATCAACTTCGCGAGCGATGGTGGAACCAATGGCGTTGACGATACCGATGGTTTTAACGCCTTGAGCTTTGAGGTCGCGGAGGCAAGCGAGAGTGTCGGCGGTTTCGCCGGACTGAGAGACGATGAGAGCGACAGAATGGTCGGGGACGTTGGCATGGCGATAGCGGTATTCGGAAGCCATAACGGGTTCGATGGTGAGGTCGGTCGTGAACCGTTCAATGTAGTAGCTAGCAAGCATACCGGCGTGATAAGCGGTGCCACAACCAACGATGATGAGGTGTTTGATGTTTTTGAGTTCACGGTCGGAGAGGTTGGGGCCGCCAAGGTGGACGAGTTTGTCTTTTAGGTTAACGCGGCCGCGGAGGGTTTCGGCGAGGGAGGCGGGCTGTTCCATAATCTCTTTGAGGAGGAAGTGGTCGTAGCCGCCTTTTTGGATAGCGGCAAGGTCGGTTTTGATGGTTTCGACCTTGGCGGAGACAGGCTGAGAGTCGAGGGTTTTGATGGCGACAGAATCGGCGGAGATAGTAGCAACTTCGCCGTCGCTTAGGTAGATAGCTTTTTTGGTATGACCGAGGAGCGCGGAGGCGTCGGAAGCGATGAGGGTTTCGGCATGACCGATACCGATGACGAGCGGAGAGCCAGAACGAGCGACGATGATTTCGGTGGGATTAAGTTCAGAGACGACAGCAATGCCGTAGGTGCCATGGACAAGTTTGAGGGCTTGGACGACGGCGTTGGAGAGAGGGTATTGGCCGTCGGCGTAGAATTGGTTGATGAGGGCGGCAAGGACTTCGGAATCGGTGTCGGAGGTGAAAGTGTGAGATTTTTCTAGTTTGCTTTTAAGCTCTTTGTAGTTTTCGATGATGCCGTTGTGGACAAGGTAAAGTTTGCCGGCGCGGTGAGGATGGGCGTTTCTTTCGCTAGGCTCGCCGTGGGTAGCCCAGCGAGTGTGGCCAATACCGATAGAGTCGGCGCATTTGTGTTTGGCGACTTTTTCTTCAAGGCCTGCGATTTTACCTTTGGACTTGAGAAGAGTGGCCGTTCCCTCTTGGTTGAGGGTGACGATGCCGGCCGAATCGTAACCACGATATTCAAGGCGTTTGAGCCCGCTAATTAGAAAATCTTGGGCGTTTTTGTTCCCCACATAGCCAACGATGCCACACATAGAGATACCTCCAGTTAATTGTAGGTTGATTATAGCATAATTTTATAGTTTGAGGAGATGATGTTATAATGAGGCTATGAAGATTTTGGTGACTGGGGGAACGGGGTATATTGGCTCGCATACGGTGGTGGAGCTTGTGCGGGCGGGGCATGAGGTGGTGATTTTAGATAATTTGTTTAACTCTAAAATCGAAGTCTTAGATAAAATTGAGAAGATTACGGGCGCGAGGCCGAAGTTTTATGAAGTGGACTTGTTGGATTATGAAGCAACGCTCGGAATTTTGAAGAGTGAGAAGTTTGGTGCCGTGATGCATTTTGCGGGGATGAAAGCAGTCGGCGAGAGTGTCGAGAAGCCGCTGAGATATTATGAGAATAATGTCCAGGGGGCGGTGAATTTGTTGAAAGCGATGCAAGAGACGGGAGTGAAGCGGTTAATCTTTTCTTCGAGCGCGACAGTGTATGGTAATAAAGGGGCGGAGTCGGCGAGATTGGTCGAGACGATGACGACGGGGGTAGGCATAACAAGCCCGTATGGCTGGACGAAGGCGATGATCGAGCAGATTATTCGTGACGTCTGCGTGGCTGACCCGGAGTTTTCTGCAGCGATTTTGCGATATTTTAATCCGGTTGGAGCGGATAGGTCGGGGTTGATTGGCGAAGACCCGAATGGAATTCCGAATAATTTGATGCCGATTGTAGCGAAGGTTTATTTTGGGGAGGTGCCTCGGCTGGTGATTTATGGGGATGACTACGAGACGGAGGATGGAAGTTGCGAGCGCGATTTTATTCATGTGGTAGATTTGGCAAAGGGGCATCTGGCGGCACTAGAGAAGATGAAGCCGGGGGTTTCTACTTATAATCTAGGAACAGGCAAGGCGATGTCGGTGTTAAAAATAGTGAAGGTATTTGAGGAGATGGCGGGGAGGGAGTTGCCAAAAGAGATTGGTAAGCGTAGAGCGGGAGATTTGGCGGTGTTGTGTGCCGACCCTTCCCTGGCGTGGCAAGAATTGGGATGGAAAACAGAATTGACGATTGAAGATGCGGTACGAGATACGTTGAATTATTTGAAGAATAATTCGTAGAAACGCCAAGAGAATTTGAAGAAAGTTTTGCCGAGGCGAAGGGAGGCGAGGGCCAGTCGGTCTCTTTTGCTAGCTTCAGGGTTTTGCGAAATCCAAGATTTGTGGCCTTTTATATAAGAAATTAGCGAAAGTTCAAGTTTTTTGTCCTTATCTGTTTTATGCGTGAGCTGAATAATTTGGCGAAGAATAGAAAACCGGGCGTGGAGGCGGCGGAGGTTGGTGACATTTTGGAGAGATGGAAAAGTGGCGTCAAGTTGGTCGCACATGATGTCGGTCTGGGAGATGAGGTCGAGCTTACGATAGGTGAAGCTATGATTGGTGATGGAGAAGGGGCGGATGCGGTAGTAGTATTTTGCTTCGGCACCGAAAGCAATTATTGTAGAGGGGTCGAGCTGATAAGCACGAAGAAAGAGCCGATAAGTGGTGCCGACGTCCTCGTGAAGCTTGCCGACCGGAAAGCGGATTTTTGGAGAGGAGAAGAAGAGAGTGCGGGCGTAAAGTTTGGGCGCAATTTGGAGGTTGAAGTTGTGTTCGAGAAGCATGTCATGGATGGCCCGTTCGCAGGAGAGTGTAGCAGAGGCGGTGGCAGGGGCAAAGTTTTTGCAGTGATGAGCATTGTGGTATTCGAGATGAGGGCAGATAGAGATAGGGGAGTGGGTGGAGGTGGCAAGAGTGAGAAGGTATTTAATACAATCTTCGGTAAGAAAGTCGTCTGAGTCGAGGAAGAAAATATAGTCGCCTTTGGCGAGAGCAAGACCAGCATTGCGGGCGGCGGAGAGACCGGCGTTTTTTTGGTGTTTGACAATAATACGGGGGTCTTTTTTGGCGTAGGTATCACAAAGTTCGGAGGAGCCATCAGTAGAGCCGTCGTCGATGAGGATGATTTGGAGGTTGGAGTGGGTTTGAGCGAGGAGGCTATCGAGACATTGCGATAAAAAATCTTTGACGTTATAGACTGGGACGATAACAGAGACGAGGGGAGTGGTCATTGGGCGGCCTTCTGTTTGATTTTAAGAGCGCGCGCAGAGCGGAGACAGGCGAGGCGCCAACGAAGATGGATGAGACGAAGGAGGAGATGATTTTGTAGCGAGGGAGTTTTGCCAACCCAGCGTTGGAGGCTGGCAAAGCTGGTTTGCCAGTTGGCCCAGTTGGCATTGGCGGTGGAGACGACGCTGGTTTCGGTGCCGAAATTGTAGTAATAGAGTGGCTCGGAGAGAAAGCGAATTTGGCCTTTTTGTGCTTTGAGATAGTCGAGAACGAATTTGGTGTCTTCGGCAAATTTGAGGCGTTCGTCGAACCGGAGCTGGTGGGATTTGATAGTTTGGGCGTGAAAGATTTTGTTATTAACGGCGTAGATGGGGGCGCCTTTGAGGAGAAGCCTAAGAATGAACGTAGTGCGAGACTCGCGTGCAGATTGGACAGGCGGGTGAAGGCCAACGGGAGTTTCTTGATGAGCGGAGAGGTCGCGGTGGAGATATGGCGAGGCGGCGAGGGCGGTACTGGGGAGGCTGATTGAGCCGACGAGTTGTTTGATGTAGGTGGGGGCGACAGAATCGTCGGAATCAATAAAGCAAATATACTTCCCTTTGGCGGCTTTGAGACCGGCGTTGCGGGCGGCGGAGGGGCCAGCGTTGGACTGAGAAACGACGCGAATTTTAGGCGAGGATAGTTTTTTGAGAATGGCGAGAGAGTTGTCGGTGGAGCCATCGTCGACGAGAATGAGGTCGAGATTGGGATAGGTGCCAGAGAGGAGTGTTTTGACGAGTGCCTGGGCAGATTGGCCAGTGTTATAGACAGGGATGATGACAGAGACTAGCGGAGAGGTCATATTATATATTATACATCAAAGTCTTTTATGATAAAATGGAGGCATGAGTATTCCGAGAGTGCTGAATCGGCGAAATAGGATTCTATTGAAAGAGTTGACGAAAACCGATTTTAAGTTGCGTTATCAAGGGTCGGTGCTGGGGTATTTGTGGGCGCTGCTCCGACCATTGATGATGTTTGCGATTCTTTACATCGTGTTTGCAAAGTTGTTAAAAATTGGTAATGATATTCCGCATTATCCGGTGTATTTATTGACCGGAACGACGATGTGGAGCTTTTTTACGGAATGCACGAGCCAAGGGATTCAGGCGATTGTATTGCGGGGGGACTTGCTGAGAAAGATTGAGTTCCCGAAGTATATTGTGGTAGTGGCGGCAACGTTGACGGCGGTGATAAATATGTTGATTAATCTGGGTGTAGTGGTGGTGTTTGCGTTGATAAATGGAGTAACGCCGAGTCTGACATGGTTGATGGTTCCACTTTCTTTGATAGAGTTGTATGCGCTGTCGCTGGGGTTGGCGTTTTTCTTGGGGGCGCACAATGTGAAGTATCGCGATGTAACTTCGATTTGGGATGTATTGGTGCAGGCATTGTTTTATGCGGTGCCAATTATCTATCCGGTGTCGATGGTGGCGGGGACGAGCGTCTTGGCGGCGAAAGTGATTTTGCTAAATCCGATTGCGCAGGCGATTCAAGATATTCGATTTGGCCTAATCACGACAGAGACGATTACGAGTTGGAATTATTTGGGAAATCCAGTGTTGTATATTATTCCGATTGTAATTGTGGTGGTAGCGCTGGTGATTGGGGCGACGACATTTAGGAAAAAATCTAAGTTCTTTGCGGAGGAAGTGTAGTGGAGCGAAAATTAGGCACAAGGATAGTGACGCAGACGGAGGGGGAGGTAGCGATTGCCGTGAAAGATTTGCACAAGAGTTTTAAGTTGCCGACAGAGCGGGCGGGCGGGTTGAAACAGGCGATTTTTAATTGGCTGAAGGGCGTGAAGGGGTATACTGAGCAGAAAGTATTGAAAGGGTTGAATTTTGAGATAAAGAAGGGGGAGTTTGTAGGGATTGTGGGGCGGAATGGGAGTGGGAAGTCGACGTTGCTGAAGATTTTGGCGGGGGTGTATTATCCGGAGAGAGGCAAGATAACGATTGACGGGAATTTGGTGCCGTTTATTGAACTGGGGGTAGGGTTTAACCCAGAATTGACAGGGCGAGAGAATGTGTATATGAATGGGGCGCTACTTGGGTTTTCCAATAAAGAGATGGATGCGATGTATGACGATATTTGGAAGTTTGCGGAGTTGGAGCAGTTCCAAGACCAGAAGCTGAAGAATTATTCGAGTGGGATGCAAGTGCGGTTAGCGTTTTCGATTGCGATTCGGGCGAAGGGAGATATTTTGTTGCTAGATGAGGTGCTAGCGGTGGGAGATGCGGCGTTTCAGAAGAAGTGCACGGATTATTTTTCGACACTGAAAGACCAGCGGCAAACTGTGGTGCTGGTAACACATTCGATGGATAATGTGAAGACTTTTTGCACGCGGGCGATTTTGATTGACGACGGGAAGATTTTGGAGGATGGCGACCCGAAAAAAGTGGCAGATACTTATACGAAGATGCTGGTGGGGTAATTATATAAGAGTTTTACTAATAGCATTTCGCGTTTAGAGTGCGTTTATGATGTCTCGTGTTCTAGATTCCCAAGTGTTTTCTTCGGCTTGCGTGAGTAATTTTTGACGAGCGACGACGTCGTTATAGGCCGCAATTGCTTTGGCCAAGTCCTTTTCGAATTCGTTGTCGTCTTTGGCTATATATACGTAGTCGAAGCCTTCGCATTCTTGAAGATCGCGCGTGCAGACGGTGGGAAGCCCAGCCGCCATGTATTCAAAAAGTTTAACTGGAGATGTGGCTTTGGCGATTTCGCCTTTTCTGAATGGGATGATGGCACAGTTGAAGAATTTTGCATATTTCGGCAGGGTTTCGTAATTCTTTGCTCCTAAGTTGTGCACATTCTTCGCGGATTTTAGGTCTATGGCGGCGCCATTATAATCTATGCCTAGGTAAACAAACTCCCATTCTGGGTGATTGGCAGCAACTTGGTTGAGCAACTCAAAGTCAATCCATGGTGCAAGGGCGCCATAAAAACCTATAATGGGGTTTTTAGTTTCGACAGCTGGTTTCAAGTCGAAAGGCGGGGTTTCGGTCTCATTTTTTGTGAAATCGAAGTGATCTATATTTACGGCGTTTTTAGCTATGATGATTTTTTGATTTTTACCTAAATGGTCGCGCAGGTCGTCGTATAGGCGCTGGGCGGTAGCTACGCACAAGACGGGGTTAAGTATTTTGAGTTTGTCCCATACCTCTCTTTGGATACTCAAGTCGCCGGCAATGTCTTCGTGAAATTCGTCGAGGTAGTCATAAATAAGTTTATAACCAGCATCACAAATGCGTTTTAGTGTGGCAAACTCAGTAGGCATATTGTTAGGAGTAAGGAAATAGCAGTCTTTGCAGAGAGTTGGCAGTTCAATAATGTAAAAATCGGAATTGACCGTAATGAGGTTGTCTTTAATAATGCGAAAACGCTTAACTGGGTTGTCATATTCTAGATAAACTACGAAAAAGTCTTTTTTGCTAAATTCGCTGGCGAGGTGGTGGGGGCGTTGCTTTAGTTTAACGTCAAAAGGGATGCTGTTCAGGACGATAACTTTTTTATAATTTTTGGCGAGTTCTGCGATTTTTTTGATGTCTTTTTTGATTTTTCTTTTTTTTCTAATCGAGAGGATGTTTTTTACTTTTTTGCCCGCTCCTTCAAAAACTAGACGTCGTTTGGTGCTAACTGGGAAAAAGACATTGTAAGTAGTGGCGATTTTTTCCGCAAAGTAGAACCGCCTAGACGATGTAAGCTTTTTGAGGTATTTGTTTTCGCGAGCGAGTGTGTCGTTTTTTCGTTCAAGATCTCTGATTTTTCGTTTGAGGTCATCGTTAGTTATTGCCATGGGTTTCTCCTATGATTGCGTCTACGATACGTTTGCTGGCGAAGCCGTCGCCGTATGGATTTTTGGCTTTGGCCATAGAATCGTAAAGTTTTTTGTCGGTGAGGAGTTTTTTAGCTTCTGAGTAGACCACTTCTTTATTGGTTCCGACTAGCTTGAGCGTGCCAGCTTCTATACCTTCCGGCCGTTCCGTAGTGTCGCGAAGAACGAGAACTGGTTTGCCCAATGAGGGGGCTTCTTCTTGAACGCCGCCGCTGTCTGACATTATGATGTAGGCGCGATTCATAAAATTATGGAAATCAATAACATCTAGCGGCTCGATGAGTTTGATGCGGTCGTTGTTGCCTAAAACTTCCTGAGCGACGGATTGCACCTTTGGGTTTAGATGCACCGGATAGATAACTTTAACATCGGAGAAATCGTCGACAAGTTTTTTGATGGCTATAAAAATTTGGCGCATGGGCTCGCCGAGATTTTCTCGGCGATGAGCGGTGACGAGAATGAGGCGCGAGCCGCCTAACCAATTTAGGGTTGGGTGGGTGTATTCTGGAGATACGGTAGTTCTGAGGGCGTCGATGGCGGTATTGCCGGTAACAAAAACATGTTGATTACGATTAAACTTTTCTGACAGGTTGTTCTTGCTTACTTCCGTCGGGGCGAATAGATAATCGGCAATACGGTCAATGATTTGCCGATTCATCTCTTCTGGGAAAGGGGAATACTTGTCGTAGGTGCGTAACCCAGCTTCAACGTGTCCTACGGCAACTTGTTGATATAGTGCTGCTATGGCTGCCGCCATGGCGGTAGTAGTATCTCCGTGAACAAGAATAATATCGGGTTGTTCCTTAAGAATGACTTGTTCAAATCCTTTGAGGACTTCTGCCGTGATATGCGTAAGGGTCTGACCTGGTCGCATAATGTCTAAATCATAATCTGGGGAGATTTTGAAGATACTAAGAACTTGGTCTAGCATAGCGCGGTGCTGAGCAGAAACACAAACAACAGATTTAACGTTCTGGCGGGCTTCTAACTCCTTGACGACGGGAGCCATCTTGATAGCTTCGGGACGCGTGCCGAAGATGGATAGAACTTTTTTCATATACGGATTATTATATCATATTTGTAGGCGACTAGCGCATGGATACTTATTGCTAGAGACCAAATTTCGTGTAGCTGTTGGAGGGGCCCCAGTCAAACGGCGGGAGTTGTTTGAGCCTGAAAATTGGAGATGGGGTCATGGTATATTTACCATCTAACGGGTCAATGATAAGCTCTGCGCCAGGGTTATGATGGATAGCTTCGAGCATAGGCTTCATGGAAATGTTGTAGGAAGTAAATGCGAAGCCCGTGTCAACAACCAAAATTGCTCCAAGGGCAACCGTAGTGATAGCGGCATACTTTTGGTGTTTTTCTGATATTTTTGCTTGCGTTGTGACATGTTGAACGAACAACATTGAGGAGAGCAGGATTGCTACAAATACCGGCAACATAAAGCGCGGGTAGAGATCGTCGTGAACAGCGATAAGCGAAGTTGCGCCGACGAATAATACGCAGAAGCCGAGTAACATGACTTGCCAAAACAAGTAGTGTCGGTTGGTTTTCCTGAAGAGACTGGCCTCTATGAATATATATATGCCCATCAAGGGGATGGCGAAAAAGACGTAGCGGATGTTGTACCAAACGTGACGCAGGAGTTTATAGCTGGTCGCTAGTGGGTCTTTGAAGATGCCCATTGGAGAGACATAATCGTAAACTGCGGCATATCCGCCATTGGTGCGTTCGCCAATACCCCCACCTAAGTAGAAGAATGCTAAGCCGATAACTAGCCCGCCGACTGTAAAAAGTTGCAGTCGATATTTTGACCATAGTTCCCTAATTTTTATTTCTTTGCGAATAAAAATCTTGAATATCAGCCATATGCAAACTAGACCCAAGAAAGCTACTGGTGCTATTTCGGTAGAGATGCCAAAAGCGAAGCCAAGCAAAGCGGCGGCGGACAGTTTCCACCATTGGTTTTTTTTGAACTTAAAGCGGAATAATACTAAGACAGCCATACCGACAAGCAATCCTAAGACGTAGTTATTGGCGTAGCTAAATCTATAAGTAAATGTTTCGCTAAAAATGGAGACCATGGTGACAAGTAAAATCCCCAATGCGGCCGCCGTATCTCCATAGCGGGGCTTAGGTTTGCGGCCGAGCGCAAAAACGGTTGTTAAATATATGGAACCCGTAGCAATTGCTGATGTTAAAAAACGGAAAAAGGCATCTAGACCAAATGAAGCTTGCTTGGTCATGTAATGTGCGGCTATGCGCTGAAAGAACTCCCCTAGTCTCGGAATATAATTATAGACTCGCTCTAAAATTCCGCCAACAGATAAGGAGTAATCTAGGTTATTCTGGTGGATATCTTCGTATGTTTCGGTCATTAAAAAGTAAAGGATGATGAAGAAGATGGGAATGATGATGTAGCCACAAAGGCAGAGCCTTTTTTCGGTAAAAATATGTTTTTTATCTACCTCTTTATTCATAACGGTGATTATAGCACAGGTGTTTGTTTTTTCAAATAACGGTAGCGGTTGGTTTGTCGGCGTTGTGGACTACTAGACTAGTACCAATAGATGTTGGTTATATTTTCTCCAACCACCATTTTTGAGCGGAGTTGTTGTCGCCCCATGCGATGTAGATTTGGATGTTGGTGTTGTAATCTTGAACGTCTAGGACTTGAGAGGGTTCACAGGCGTTCTTGATGGAGACAGAGCCGTCGGAGTTTTGGACGATATTCCATTGTTGCGCGCAAGTGTTGTTGGGTTCGTAGATTTGAACGTTGGAGTTGCTTGTGATGGCGCCATTGTTGACGTCGAGTGCTTTGCCAGAGTTGGGGTTGATGATGGTGTAGTAATCATTTTGTTTGGTGATACGCCAAATCTGTGCTTGATTATTGGCTGAGTGCGGGTAAATCCAAACGTTTGTACCATTGGCGGTGCCGCCACCATAGACGTCTATAGCTTGATTGTTAATGCCTGACAGAATGTAGTAATCGCCAGTGAAATCTTCTTCCGCGGTGGGAGTCTCGCCGTTGTTATCGCTACCTACATCTGCGTCTGCATCGCTCGGAGCTTCTACTTTTTCTGTTTTTTCTATTTTCTCCAACCACCATTTTTGAGCGGAGTTGTTGTCGCCCCATGCGATGTAGATTTGGATGTTGGTGTTGTAATCTTGAACGTCTAGGACTTGAGAGGGTTCACAGGCGTTCTTGATGGAGACAGAGCCGTCGGAGTTTTGGACGATATTCCATTGTTGCGCGCAAGTGTTGTTGGGTTCGTAGATTTGAACGTTGGAGTTGCTTGTGATGGCGCCATTGTTGACGTCGAGTGCTTTGCCAGAGTTGGGGTTGATGATGGTGTAGTAATCATTTTGTTTGGTGATACGCCAAATCTGTGCTTGATTATTGGCTGAGTGCGGGTAAATCCAAACGTTTGTACCATTGGCGGTGCCGCCACCATAGACGTCTATAGCTTGATTGTTAATGCCTGACAGAATGTAGTAATCGCCAGTGAAATCTTCTTCCGCGGTGGGAGTCTCGCCGTTGTTATCGCTACCTACATCTGCGTCTGCATCGCTCGGAGCTTCTACTTTTTCTGTTTTTTCTATTTTCTCCAACCACCATTTTTGAGCGGAGTTGTTGTCGCCCCATTGTTTGTATAGTTTTACTAATGTGCCGTTTTCTGTGCTGGCGTTATCCACATCTAGGACGGTTAGGTATTTTTTAGAGTATATCGTGTATGTTTGGTCTTCATTTTGGTTGATAATCCATTTTTGAGAATCGTCGTTTTCTTCTGACTTGCTTTCGAGTGCAATTTTTCCATTGTTGTTAGCGATGAGAACTTTGTCGCCTTGAAGAATTAGATAGCTGTCATCTTGTTGTTCTATTTGCCAGTTTTGGGGAGTACTAGAGTTAGATAAATGTTCTTCGAAGAAAGTCAAGTGGAGATCTTGAGAGATGAAGGAGATAATTTTATATTCGCCATTGGGTAATTCTGCGTTCTGTATACTGACTTGCGGTTCAGTGTAAGCGGGGTCGGAGAAGAAGTCGGAGAAGAAGAGGTAGAAGTTGCGGTTGCCGTAGGCGCCGCAGGTGGCGGTGCCGTAGCCTGCGGCGAGGGCGGCGGCGTTGGGCTGGTAGGGGGTGTAGCGGTAGAGGGAGGAGGTGGCGAGGTTTTCGATATTGACGATAGAGCCGCCGCAGTCGTGATTGGGGTTGTAGTAGATGTAGTTTTCGCCGAGAGGGTAGTTGGTCCAGCCACCATCGAGGACGGTGCGGAAGAGCCAAGCGGCGCTTTCGAGTTGGTTTTTGAGGCCGTAGTATCCGCTGTCGCATGGGGCGGTGTCGGGACAGCCGAAGCCGGTAGCGGAGCGGAATTGGATGGAGTTGGGCCAAGAGTCGGAGATGAGGCCCTGTTCTTTTTCGAGGAGGACGATGAGGACTTGGGGGTTGATTTTGTAGGCTTGGGAAACTTCGTAGATGATTTCGGCGGCAGATTGAGAGGGTTCGTCGTCTTGTAAAAGGTCGCCATAGTTAGAGCCGGAGGTGGCGAAGCGTTCGTCGGCAAGGCAGACGAAGTGGCCGTTTTCGATATGGTAGTGAAGGGAGGGATACCAAGAGGCTTTGACAGTGTCGGTATCGTTGCAGTTCCCTTTTTGGTGAAGGAAAGCGTCGATTTCTTCAAGGTTCATGGACTCGTAGTTGCCCATAGTGTAGTCGGAGATGATGTTGCCGGGGCGGAAGTTGTCTAGCG
The DNA here is from genome assembly GCA_964508335.1 of uncultured Candidatus Saccharibacteria bacterium. Lineage (GTDB taxonomy): Bacteria > Patescibacteriota > Saccharimonadia > Saccharimonadales > Saccharimonadaceae > Nanosyncoccus. The sequence goes on along the minus strand of CAZDTL010000001.1, from coordinate 4,337 downwards.
AGGCGGCGCTAGAGAGCTGGGGGAGTTTAAGGGTGAGGAAGGTGAAGGCGGCGACAAAAGCGAAGAGGAAGGTGAGTTTATAGAGGAGGCCAGGGTGGTGGCGGTGGAGAGATTCTATCATTCGGCGACTCCTGTGATGGTGCCGGTTTTATCACCGGAAGTTAAGTTGATGGTGAGGTTGAAAGGCCGAGAGAGGCCAGAGAGAGCGGCGGCGGAGAGGTCGAAGCCTTCGCAGGTGGAAGTAGAGGCGGAGGGGATGATGGGGGCGGAAGTTTCGATTTGTTTGCCGGCACCATCAGAGATAAGGAGGGAGCAGGTGCCGGAGGAGAGGTATTGGTCGATATTGACGCGGATGGTGAGTTGGTCGCCGTTGAAGCGGACGGTGGTGAGGGAGCCAGTGATGGCGGAGTTTTGGTTGGGATCGGCGCCGTCGTATTGCGTGGGGGTTTTGCCATCGGTGGAGGTGGAAGGGTCGGATGAGGAGGTAGAAGGTGCGTCGGTGGAGCTAGGTTTGGTAGTAGTGGAGCTAGAGGAGGTTGAAGTTTGGGTTGTGGAGGGGGCGGGAGGCGGGGTGGGGGTAGTTTTTGCGAAGTGTTTGACGGCAAAAATGATACCAGTGGCGAGAATAACAAGTAAAAAAACATAGAAAAGTGGGTGTTGATAGAATGGGCGGCGACGAGGGGATGCTTCGTCGGGTTTAGGAGAGAGAAGTTTTGGCTGTTTGTTTTTTGGCATAGTATTACTCCTGTATATATTATATAGGATTTTTGAGGTTTGACAATGTCTAACTATTTTAGGACTACGCAGATCGTGGAAGGGGTGGAGGAGATGGTGTAAGGGCAGAGGCCGAGGAAGGTAGGGGCGATGACGATGAGAGGAGAAGGTTTTTGGTTGGGGGCGGTGAAGAGATAAATGAGGATGAAGCTGGAGAGTGTAGTGAAGAGGAGCGCGAGGATTTGGGTGTAGGGAGAGAGGTCGACGAGCTTGAGGTTCATGTTGATGAGGAAGAATTGGAGGGCGGAGGAGCTGTAGCGGTTAAAGTCGGGAGTCCAGCCGTAGCCAGTGACGGAGCGGCGGAGGTCTTGGAGAACGAGTGTGATTTTGGATTGGAGCTGATGCATTTTGGAGGGTAAGTTAGTCGAGGTCGAGGTCGAGAATGGCGGCGGCTTTGAGGAGGGTGGCAATTTCTTCTTCGCTTAAATCGGGCGAGTTGAGCTTTGCGTTGAAGAGGGCGATGGTTTCGGGGCTAGCGGAAGCGACGACTTCGAGGGAGCGAGCGGCGCCAGGGGTTTTGCGGAGAGCGCCTTTGGTGACGAGGTTTTCCACATGTTCAGCAACGGCAGAAACTGAGGTGAGACCGAGGCCAGTCATGATTTCTCGGTAGGAGGGGGAGTAGTTGTGCTCTGCTGTGAAAGTTGAAATAAATTCGATAATTTGCTTTTGCTTTTTAGTGAGTTTTGCGGACATAGTGTGTTATAATTGTATAATAAATGGTCAAAGAAGAAAAGACAATTGATGGGTTCCCTGTTCGCGGGGCGAAAGATTCGGCGCTAGTGGCGCGGTCAAAAGCGAACAAGCTAGCTTCGAATAAAGCAAAGCGAATAGTAGTGAAAGCGGTGACTAAGGACGACCCGCTAGTGAAGAAGGCTGGATCGAAAAAACCAGTGGCGCGACGGAAGGTTTCGAGGGCGAAAATGTCCGAAATATTTACGGCGGAGCCGAAGGCTTTTGATTTAGAGGTGGAGACACCAGAAGATAATAAGATTGAGATTTTGGATGAGGAAGAGAAGCTGGAGAACCAAATTAGAGACGAGAGGCTGGAGGAAGAGTTATTTGGTGAGGCAGTGGCGAGGACAGAAGCGCATGAAGAGTTTTTGGCGCCGGTGGAGTCGTTTGATATGGGGACGAAAGCAGCAGCAACAGAAGATGGGGTGATTTCCGAAGTGGAGGATGAGGAAGTGAAAGATTTGAAGAAGTCGAAACGAGAATTGAAAGAGAATGCGAAGAAAGCGAAATTGGAGCAGAAGCGACTAGCGAAGTTGAAGAAAGTAGAAAAGAAAAAGCAGAAGTCGAAGGTGGGTAAGTTCTTTAAGTGGTTCTTTATTGTGCTAGTGATTTTGGCGTTAGGAGCGGGTGCGTATTTGTATTTTTGGGGTGATGGGATTTTGAAGAAGATTACTGGCGGGAAGGGTGATGTTTGGAGTGCGATTGGGGCATTGACAAGCGAGACCTATGAGCCACTAAAAACCGACGAGAACGGAAGGACGAATATCTTGGTGTTTGGAACGAGTGGGTTTGATGCGGAGGGCAGTGGGTTTTCTGGTTATGAGCATGAGGGGGCGAATTTGACTGATTCGATTATGGTGGTTTCTCTCGATCAAGAGGCGGGCGATGTAGCGATTGTTTCCCTGCCGAGAGATTTATATGCTGGTTATACTTGCACGGCGACGAGCAAGATTAATGAGGCTTATTATTGTGGTAAGTTTGTTTATGGTTCGACAGAAGAAGACGGGGCTGCGTCGTTGCAAAGTAAGATTAAAGAGATTTTGGGTGTTGATACGCAATACTGGGTGCATATGAACTGGGGGGCGCTAGTGAATATAGTGGATGCGGTAGGGGGCGTGACGGTGACGTTGGATGAAGATATCGAAGATTATTATTATACTGGCGCGGTGTATAAGGCGGGGGTGGAGTATACGCTGAGCGGGTTGGATGCGTTGGCGCTGTCGCGGGCGAGACATGGGACGGATTATGGCGATTTTTCTCGTGCGGCGAGCCAGCAGAAGATTCTGATTGGGATTAAGAATAAGGTAGTAGAGAAAGGGCTAGGGTTGACAGAGGCGATGAACATTATTTCTGCAGTGGGCGATAATTTGACGATGAGCTTTGAGGTGAGTGAGCTGAAGACGGGGATGCACCTTTTGGAGACGTTTGACCTTGATTCGATTCGGCAAATTCCGCTTTGGGATGATAATACGAGGTATATGACCTTTGGTAATCAAAATGGGATTTCTTATATTGTGCCAGTAGCAGGGATTGGGAATTACGGGGCGATTCAAGAATATGTTGCGCAGCAGTTTAAGAGTAATCCGGCGGAGCGCGAAGGGGCGGTGATTATCGTGTATAATGGGACGGGCGAAGCGGGGCTGGCCGCGCAAGAGCAAGAGTTGTTGGAGGCGAAAGGGTTTAGGGTGAAGGAGATTGCGAATGCGCCGGAGGGAGAGTATAAGTATGTCGAAGATATTGAGATTTATGATGCGAGCGAAGGGTTGAAGCCGGAGACGAAGAAGGCGTTGGAGAAGTATTATGGGGTGGAGGCGAAAGATATGAGCTTGTTGCCGAATGGGATTTCTCCGATTGGGTATGACTATATCATTATTATTGGTAGTGCGGTAAACGAGTAGTAATAAAAAACTAATAATAGCTTCAGAAGCTATTATTAGTTTTGTTGTTATAAAACCTATTCGGCGTCGTCGGCGAGGTCGAGTTTGGAGATGATGAGGACGCGGTCGCGACCTTCGCCTTCGGAGTGTGTGGTAATGTCGGAGTAGTCTTCGGCGAGTTTGTGGACGACGCGGCGGTCGGCGGCGTTGAGATTGATAGTCATGGGTTCGCCAGTTTGGCGAACTTTTCTAATCCAGCCTTCGGCTTTTTCGGCGATGCGGTCGGCGCGTTGGCGTTTGTAGTCGGCGATGTCGACGTTGACGCGGGTAATTTCGGCGTCTTTAGAGATGAGAGCTTGGGAGACGACGTGCTGGAGACAGCGGAGATTTTCGGCATTTTTGCCGATGAGAAGGCTGTTCATGCTGGTTGAAGGGACGCTGAGTTGAATGACTTCGTCGTCGACGGTTGAGTAAACGGCGACGTTAATACCGAAGAAGCTCAAGAGGTCTTCGAGGTATTTGGTGGCAAAACGGATAGATTCATCTTTATCCATGGTTATCTCCTTTTCTTTTTATTATCTTTGATGGAGATACGAGTGATTTTTGTGCCGGTTTTTTTGTTTTCTATAATTTCAGCTTCCTGAATGTGTTTAAGTTCTTTGAGGACGGCTTTGTCGGCAGAGATTTCCATTTCTTTTTCTGCTTGGCTAAGGACGATTTTTTGTTGGACGAAAGTAATAATGTTGGAGAGGAAGTAGTAAAGAATGAGGGCGCCAGGGAGGTTAATCATGATGAGGAGGAGCATGATAGGCATCATGGTGCCCATTTGGGCGGAAGTCATATCGTTGATTTCGGCTTGGTCGATTTCTTTGCCTTCGCCAGCTTCTTTCATGAGTTGGCGGAAACCTTTGCCCTTGGCCTTACCAGAGGGGCGGAGTTGCTTGGAGGTTAAGT